>CAYWVY010000027.1:4541-24471 GCA_964461885.1 uncultured Methanospirillum sp.
GGTGGGCCAAACGGCACGAAGTTCAGCCGCACCATCCGGATCGGCGCGCCGGTCAACGCCGAGAAGGCCCTGACCGCCATCCGCGCGACCGGCGGGACCGCGACGACCGTGACCGACGCCGAGATCCTGGCCATGCAGCGCGACCTGGCCCGGAAGGAGGGGATCGGGGTCGAACCGGCCTCGGCCGCCTCGGTGGCCGGGATCAAGCGCCTGGTCGAGGAGGGCGCCATCGACCGCGACGAGCGGATCGTCTGCGTTGTGACCGGCCATCTGCTGAAAGACCCCGAGACGGTGATTGCACAGTGCGAGCCCCCCATCGAGATCGACGCGGACCTCTCCTCGCTGCTCTCTGCGCTCTCCTCCTGATCCCGGTCCTGGCCGGGGCTCTTCCGGCCTCGGACTACCGGGTCGCGGAGAACGGTACGGCGTACACGGCCGTGATCGAGCTCGAGGATGCCGGGGCGTACGTCTTTGCCGAGCCCGGGGTTCTGGGCGAACAAATCCCTGCCCGGGTCACGGGGGTCCGGCTCGAGGCGCCAAACGGGACCGAGGTCGCGTACGAGGACCTGGGCGGCTCGATGATCGCATTCCCCGAGGGGAACTACACCCTCGCTTTCTCCGGGGAGATCCAGGCGTCGCAGCTCCTCCAGGTCTACGACCGCGCCTACCGGGCGAACGTGACTGTCCCGGCCGGGTACAACGTCACGAACCCGCTTTTGGGCGGGTACTCGCCCGGCGGGAGGGTCACGTCTCTACCTGGCGGGGCCATGCAGGTCTCGTGGGAGTCGACCCGCGAGGTCCGGGTCCGGTTCTACGACCCGGCCCGCGAGTCCCTGCTCTTCTTCTTCGCGACGTCCTGGGCCGTGGTCGCGGTCATCCTGCTCTTCCCCTTCCTGATGATGCGGCTCGTCCGGCACGGCCGGGAGTGAGGGGACGCGGCCGGAGACCGCCGGTCCCAGTGAGGCCCCCGTTCCCCGCGACGCGCCCTGCCCCGCCCCGTGCGTTCCGCTCGAGCTCCCCAATCCGCTGGTTCGGGCCGGGCCTGTCTCCCGGCCCCGGCATCCCTGCCGTTCCTCCCTGCGGACACGGCTCTGTTGAGCGGCGTCTCCCTGACAGCATTCCCGCATTTACCTCCCCCGGGAAAGCCCCTGGGTGCCCCGTCAGGCCCCCCTCGGAGGGTTATCCCGGGGGAGATCAACCTTGCACTGCTCGCAGAGGGCGCCGGTGGTGGTCGTGCGATCCAGCCGCCCCACCATCTCCTCGATGCCCGCCGCCCTCAGGAGATCCCTCACCTGCCCCGACGCGTTCGCGAGGCGCAGATCGATCCCCTTCCGCCCGAGCTCTGTCGCGAGTCCCCGGATCATGTCGGCGGCCGTAACATCGATGATCGGGGAGCGCTGGAGGTCGACGATGGCGAGGCGGATCGGCCGCTCTTCCTGCCCGAGGGCCCGCGTGAAGCTCGCCCTGAAACTCTCCGCGTTGGCAAATATCAGGGGGGCCTCGATCCGGAAGATGAAGACCCCGGGGATCCGTATGTTCTCGGGATGACGCTCGAGATCGCCGAAGAGCCCCGTGCCGGGAATCCTGCCGACGGCGACCATGTTCGGGAAGGTGAAGCGGAACAGGATCTCGAGGAGCGAGAGGCCGGCGCCGATCAGCACCCCCGACAGGATCCCGAAGAGCAGCACGCTTCCGAGCGTGATCAGGGCGATATAGACCTCCGACCTGTTGACGTGACCGATACGGACGAGGCCGGGGAGATCGACCATGTGGAAGACCGCGACGATGATGAGCGCGGCGATGACCGGTTCCGCGAGATAGTAAAAGGCACCTGTCAGGAACAGCACCACGAGCACGGTCACTCCTGCCGCGACGACACCGGCCAGCTGCGTCCTGGCACCGCTCCGGTGGGTGACCGCGCTCTTCGAGAAGCTCCCACCGATCGGAAATCCCTGGGTGATCCCGACGGAGATGCTGCTCGCCCCGAGCGCCAGCAGTTCCCGGTCGACATCGACCTCGTAGCCGTGCGCCTTTGCATACGTCCGGGCGATGGAGCTGATCTCGACAAAGGAGAGCATGAAGAGGCCGAGCGCGAGCGGGAAGACGAGGCTCGGATCACTGAGGGTGAAGACGGGCAGACCCGGTGTGGGGAGGCCCGCGGGGATGGTCCCGACGATCTCCACCCCTTTCTCCGCGAGGTCGGTCATCCAGACCATGAGGATGGAGAGGGCGACCACGACGAGGGATCCCGGCAACCGCGGCACCCGGCGTTCGAGGACGAAGAAGAGGAGGAGGGACCCGAGGCCGAGGGCGAGCGCGTGAAAATTCGTCTCCGCAAGGTGCTGCATGACGAAGATGAGCTTACCAAAGAACGACGACGGAGCCCCCGATATGCCCAGAAGGGAGGGGACCTGGCTCACGATGACCACGATCCCGGTCCCGACCAGGAATCCCTTCATCACGGGTCCCGATATCAGGTTGACCAGGAACCCGAGCCGGAATGCCCAGGCCACCAGCGCTATCGCTCCGACCAGCAGGGCCGTCAGGGCGACGATCCCGGCATACTCCTCGGGGCTCGCAATGGCCAGCCCGCCGAGAAACGACGCCACCATGATGGCCTCGGAGGAGCTGGGGCCGACGGATGCGTGGCGCGAGCTGGCGAAGACGAAGTACGCCAGGGGGGCCATGATCCCCGCGTACAGCCCGTACTGGGGGGGGAGCCCCGCGAGGGTGGCATAGGCCATGTTGTCCGGGATGGCGAAGGCGGCCAGGGTCAGCCCGGCAGCGAGGTCGAACTTCAGCCATTTCCGGTCGTAGGAGGGGAGCCACCGCAGGACAGGCGCCAAATCGAGCAGACGGTCCCGGACGGCTTCCAGCGGTATCCCCCGAAGATTCATGGCAGGTCCCCGACGGCCTCGGGCTGGAAGGGTGCCCGAACCATCATGGAGTGGATGGGGGAGCGCTCCATATCATCCTGGCGGCGATCGCCGGCTCCCGGGTGATGTGCGGCGATAGCCTGCTGGCCGACAACCCGGCGGAGGTCTTCTGTCTCCTGCTGGGGACTGGGGCGAAGGGCAAGAGCACGACGCTCCGGGTGCTCTCGACGATCTGGGGCGACGGCGCGAGGAACGTGGACGCCCCGCGGACGCTTCTGGCGCGTGGTGCCAGCTCATTCCCGAAGCGTGCCAGGGTGATCAACCGGCGGGGCGCGACAGAATTCGTCCGATCCTGGCTCGGAATCCAGTACAGGTCCAACGACGAGCGCCGTGAGGAGTGGGAGTGGCAGAACAGGTGAGAGGTTTTGTGCCAGGTGTGCCAGGTTTGCCATGTGATCCGGAAACCTACTCACAACCCGTATCCCATGCACCACTTTTCCAGATCGGGCTTTCCCTGGCACACCTGGCACAAACCGATTCCCTCCTCTCTTGAAGAGATCCCGTCTTCTGGCTTATTTGACGGATGAAATAGAGATCAGAGGTTGTTGAAGAGCCAGACGACGTCGGCGAAAACGATCCGGCCGTTGCCGTTGTTGTCGAAGGCCTCGAGGGGTTCGTTCGCGACGATCCAGGTCATCTGGTTGAAGTAGAGCACGATGTCCGCGAAGTCCACCCGGCCGTTGCCGTTGCAGTCGAACGCCACCTCTGTCCCGATTGGTTCACACAGCAACCCGACGCACCTCCCCCTTTCAATCCAGCAGCCCTGCCCTCGCTCCACCACGGGGGAACACGATGAGATCGCTCGCCGGCGTGAGCGCTTACCTCGTCACCTCCGCCTCGGGGGAGGTGCGCGTGAGCAGAGAGTCGTGGGCGACGGTGGTGAGCGGCACCCGCCTCCTCAGGGGCCTGGGCGGGGGAGGGTGCCTGGTCGTGAAGGGGTTGCTCCACGATAATCCCTGGATCCCCGCTGCTGAGGCCAACCGGGCTCGGTTTGGATTTCTCACTGAACCCCCGCCGGCATCCTGGTCGCCGGTGGCAGCGTCGGCACAGATCAACGGCGCGATGCACGGGGAAGATCGGTCTCCCACCCTCGCCCGTACTTCTCGGTGGTGATCTCCGGCGATGCGCTGGTATCCTGCTTGTTCACGGCACCAGGTGGGCCCGGTGGGGGAACAGCGTCCTTCCCGGCCGTACTGGAAGAAGTTCGTAAATAGCAGAACGACATACCGATCATTATGAAAGCAGAAGCGTTCAAACTCGGCGACAGCGTGTACTGGGTCGGGACCCTCGACTGGGACCTGCGGACCTACCACGGCTATACGCTCCCTGGAACGACGTACAACGCCTATCTCGTCTTTGGCAGGGACCGGGTCGCGCTGATCGACAACACGTATCCCGGGACGTCGGCCCAGATGTGGGGCCGGATCGCCCACGCGTTCGCCTGCGAGGGACGCGAACCCTCCATCGACGTCGTCGTCCAGAATCATATCGAGCGCGACCACTCCGGGGCGCTCGTGGAGATCCACCGGAAGTTCCCGAGCGCACCCATCTACTGCACCGAGATCGGGAAGAAGGGGCTCCTGAAGCACTATCCCTCGCTCGCCGACGCCGAGTTCGTCGTCTCGAAGACCGGCACGGCGGTCGACCTCGGGGGACGGACCCTCGAGATCGTCGAGACCCCCCTCCTTCACTGGCCGGACAGCATGGAGACACTCCTCGTCCCGGATGGCATCCTCTTCTCGAACGACGCCTTCAGCCAGCACCTCTGTTACACCGGGCGGTACGACCGGGACGTCCCGGGGGCCGTCCTGATGGACGCGGCCGCGAAGTTCTACGCGAACCTGCTCGTGCTGCCGTCGAAGCTGCTTGTCAAGAAGGTCGGCGAGCTCGCCAGCCTTGGCGTGCTCGAGAAGACCAGGATGATCGCGCCGGGCCACGGCCAGATCTGGACCGATCCGGCGCCGATCCTCGCTGCCTACACGGACTGGGCGACAGGGGTCTGCCAGGACAGGGTGACCATCGTCTACGACACCATGCACCACTCCACGCAGATGATGGCTCACGCGATCGCAGAAGGCGTGATGGCCGGCGGCATGGACGTGAAGATGTTCTATCTCCACGAGGACGAGCGGAGCGAGATTGCGAAGGAGATCCTGACCAGCAAGGGCATCTGCGTCGGCATCCCGACGATCAACGACGCCCCCTACCCGAGCGTCGGCGACCTCATCTACTACCTGAAGGGGCTGCGCTTCGACCGCACGGGGAGGAAGCGGGGCGCAGTCACGTTCGGCTCCATGGGCGGACGGGGCGGCGCGGTCAAAAAGATCGCGGACGAGCTCGCCGAGGCCGGGTTCGACGTGAAGGACCAGCTCGAGTGTTACTTCGTGCCGGACGGCGACGAGCTCGACCAGTGTTTCGAAATGGGCCGGACGTTCGCCGCGACGCTCAAAGAGGCGTAGTCGGAGGGCACGGCGGGCCCCAGCTCGGCCGGGCGGGCGATGATCGCAACGGCCTGCGCCATGAGGCGAGGTCCTTCTTTTTTGGACGCCCCGCACGGTCCCGAACAGGAGAGGGCGCGGATACGTTTTTAACCGATAATGGTCAGGAAGGGGCTATGCAACAGTACCGGGTGGCCGTCATCGTCGGGAGTCTCCGGCAGGACTCGTTCAACCGAAAACTCGCAGACGCCATTGTGAAGCTGGCGCCTCCCGAGTTCTCGTTCCAGCAGCTGCGAATCGGGGACCTGCCACTGTACAACCAGGATGACGACGAGAACCAGGCAGAATCCGTGAAGCGGATGAAGAGCGAGATCAGCGCCGCCGACGGTCTCCTGTTCGTCACGCCCGAGTACAACCGCTCGATTCCCGGCGTGCTCAAGAACGCCATCGACCACGGTTCACGGCCGCACGGCCAGAGTGTCTGGGCTGGAAAACCGGCGGGAGTCCTCGGCGTCTCTCCCGGCAACACCGGGACGGCCATGGCCCAGCAGCACCTGCGCAACATCCTCTCGTTCCTGGACGTGCCCACGCAGGGCCAGCCCGAGGCGTATATCCAGGTGCGGGAGGGCCTGTTCGACATGGCGGGAGGGATCGGGGAGGCGAGCCGTCCACTCCTGCAGAACTGGATGGACCACTTCGTCGACTGGGTGAAGATCGGTGCGATGGTGCGGAGCCGAGCGGCGCGGGGCGACGACGATAAGCGAGCGTTGTAGTCCGTGCTGCACGGATGACTCCCGGGACGTTCGAGGGCCAGGAGGGGCTGGAAACACTTAACGGCCCGGGTTGAAATAGGTACAGACGAGGATAACCGATATGGTACAACTGACCGACGAGATCAGGATGTCGCTGGACGGGACCCGGCTCGCGTTTTTGGCGACCGCATCGAAGGACGGCAGGCCCAACGTCGTCCCGATCGGGGCGTTCAAGCTGCTGGACGACGAGACCCTTCTCATCTCGGACCAGTTCTTCAACAAGACCCTGGCGAACATGAGAGAGAATCCGCAGGTCGC
This sequence comes from uncultured Methanospirillum sp., assembly GCA_964461885.1. GTDB lineage: Archaea > Halobacteriota > Methanomicrobia > Methanomicrobiales > Methanospirillaceae > UBA288. Next base: position 10,986 of record CAYWVY010000027.1, read on the forward strand.
CATCTCCTACTGGGGCGAGAAGGGCGGCTTCCAGCTGAAGGGGACGGTGACCCTCCACACCGACGACGACATCTTCGCGCAGGACGTGGCCTGGATGAAAGAGCTCCGGCCCACGCTGGTGCCCAAGTCCGCGGTGGTCATGACGATCACGGATGTGTACACCGTCAAGGCCGGCCCCGACGCGGGGAAGAAAATACTGTAACCCTGATTTTTTTACCGAGGCACGCTCTGCGCCTCTCCGGCCCCGGCGGGCGTCACCCGAGGCGGTACCGGAGGAGGGCGGCCACGCCGCCGAGAGCGTCGAGTCGCTCTCCCGGCTCGAACGAGGACGAGAGGACGGCCACGTTTGCGCCGAGCTGCTCAGCCCCCTCCATCAGCGCCTGGGCCGCATGGTCCCGGAGGAGCCGGTCCACGACCAGCACCTGCTCGGCCGCGCCGAACTCGACGGCCCGGCGCGTCTCGGCCATGCCATACGCGACCGGGCCGTCGGTCGCGATCCGGCGGACCACCTCCTCCATCAGGGTCACCTCGCGGGCGAGCTCGGCGTCGCCGGCAAGCCGCTCGAGCACGCCGTTGCCGATCGCCTCCTGGACCGCACCCTTCCCGACCCGCCGGGTCTCGGCAAGGGTCGTGCGGGCGCTGAGCGCCGGCGCACCCGACCGGAGCCGGGCCGCGAACTCCTCCTTGACAAAGCCCGGCCCGGCCACGACGAGCGGCCCGTCGACCTGTCCCAGGAGCTCGATGAGCCTGTCGTAAAATCCCTGCCGGCCGCCGCCCTCGTCGCCCTTGCCGCTCCCGGCCGTGACGCCGGTCACGAACTCGGGGCCGTACTGCCGTACCCGGTACAGCTCGGCCTCGCCCTCCTCGAGGGCCAGGATGTGGACCAGGGACGCGGTCGAGGCGCGGACGGCCCGCTTGATCCGCTCGAAGTCCGAGGGGCGCCAGGTGCGCAGGACTGAGACCTCGGTGTCGGGCTCGAGGTTGAAGGTGTGGTAGGCCCCGGGCTCGGGGCCGTACACGATCGGCCCGGCGACCCTGAGGCGGGTCGTGGTCGCGTGGAACTCGACCCGTTCGACCCGGAGCCCGAGCCGGACCGGCCGTTTCTCGGGCTTCTCGGGCCGGAGCTTGTCGGTTGGCATCTCGATCGCGCGGAACGTGGTCGCGTAGACGAGCGCGCCCGGCGCGATCAGGTGCGAGAGGTGCCAGAGGTCGTCGAGGGTCTCGGGAGTGAAGCGGCACTCGCCATAGCCGCGCTTGAGCTCGCCGCACTCAGCCCGCATGGACCCCGGCGATCTCCGAACCGCCCGGCGGCACATACCGTGCCACGGCCTCGGTGTTCAGCACGGCCTTCGCGGACCGGCCCCCGTCGCCGCCCAGGTGCTCGCGGAGGGTCCGGAGCACCTGCCGCGCCGTGTCGTTCGGCTCGAACGGCCCGGGCCGGAGCAGGACGCGGACCTCGGTCTTGGGGGTCACCGCTGACGGCGGGCCGCCCACCACGCCGGTCGGGCCGTACCCGATCGCGGCGCCGAGCGGGACCGAGCGGAACCAGGTCCGCTCGCCGCGGACGATGAACGACCCGCGGCCGACGTACTCGCCGGCCTCGGGGGTCTTCGAGACCTGCTCCGGCCGGGCCGCGTACACGTCGGCCTCGAAGTGGCCGGCCCGCCAGGCTCCCGAGAAGGTGGCCGCGAACTGCGCGACCTCGTCCATCCGCTCGGTCGGGCCCTTCACGATCACGACCGAAGCGCCGTGGACGTCCGCGTGGACGAAGGTGTCGTTCCCCTCCATGTACCGCTTGACCAGCTCCTCGTTCTGGCCTGCATCCCGGCCCCCGAGGACGAGCGCGCCGTCCGAGGTCTCGAACCAGCGGAACCGGTGGTACCAGCGCGGCTTCGCGCGCTTCGCGGCCACGGCGGCCTTCGGCGCGGCCTTCGGGGGTGGCGCGGCCATCGCGGCCAGCGCGCCGGCCCGCTTCTTCTTGAACCGCCGGGCCTGGCCGTACAGCCGGTCGACGTTCTGCTCGACCGTCTCGTGGACATAGAGCGTGACCCGTTCGCCCCCGAGGTCGACGTCGACAGCCTTCGCAGCCGGGTCGACCCGGACGATCCTTTTTGCGACCGGGTTGTCGGCCCCCTTCAGCACCCGCGCGATCTCCTGCCAGGAGCGCGTTTGGGCCGCGGCCGAGAGGGTCGCGATCACCTCGGCCGCAAGCGTATACTCCTCGTACACGACCTCGGCGAGCCGCTCGTACCGGGCGATCTTGACCTCGAACCCGGCCACGGCCGTGACCTGCTGCCGTCGGATCCGCTCCTCGCGCGAGAGCGCCTCCTGCTTCTCTACAGCCTTCGGCGGCGGGGCGAGCGGGTAGATCGCCTCCAGGCACTCGTCGAACGAGGGGCACTCGGCCTCGACCTTCATCCCCGCGAGAGGGATCGGCCAGGCGCCCTTCCCGCCGATGACGGGCCTGGGGGAGTTGACCACCTCGCCGATGAGCGACTCGAGCGCTGCGTAGACCGGGGCCGGGTCGACAGTCTTCGCGGGTGCGGAACGGTCGACCCCGGCGCGGACGCAGACCTCCTCGGCGAACGGTCCGCCGAGCCTAAGGCCGGTCGCGAGGGTCCGGACCAGGTCCCGGTCCGCCTCTGCGAGCAGGGTCCGGACGGCATCGGCGCCGGGGATCGGCCCGGGCCGGTCCCTGAGCGTGTACTCGGCGCCGGGAACGACCTCGCGGTCCCGGAACCGGTGGTGCCAGAGCGGCTTGATGATCGTCCAGTCCGTGTCGCAGAGGACCACGTTCCCCTCGTCGAAGAGCTCGAAGACCAGGTGGTAGCTCGTGTCCTTCCGGCCGATCTCGAACGAGACGATCCGCTCGAGCCCGTGCTGCTCGACGCCGAGCACGCGCCCGCCCTCGAGGTGCTTCCTGAGCAGCATCGCGAACGACGACGGCAGCTTCGGGGGCTCGGGGGCGGCCCGGACGCTGTGGAGCCGCCGCCCCGATTCGACCAGCAGGTGGTGCCGCGCGTGCTCCTGGCCGTTCAGCCGAATCCCGAGCAGCTTCTGGTCGTACTGGTAGACCTTTCCGATCCAGAGCGGCATCGCCCGCCGCAGTCCCGCGACCACGGCCAGCAGGTCCACGCCGCTCATCCCCTGTGCAGTCGCCATTAAATACCAAGATACATATGCCCCGACGCCTAAAAAATAGGTTCACTGGTGTCATGACCGAAACCACAGTCGATACGACGAGATCAGGGTCCGGCGCCAAGGCCGAACAGCTCCGCGCCGACAAGCAGCGGGCTCATCTCAACCGGATCGAGCGAACCCTCGCGGCCTGCTTCATCGGCATGATCGCCGGGTGGGCCTCGTTCGCCCTCGGCGGGACGCCGGGCGAGAATATGGTCCAGCCGAACGCCCTTCTCGGGCTCGTCATCCTCGCGGCCGCGATCGTCATCCAGCGCCACCTCTTCATCCTGCTCCGGCTGGACACGCCGGCGCTCGGGGCCAAGGACTGGTTCTACCAGGGGTTCATGACCTTTGCGCTCTGGTTCGTCACGCTGACGATCCTGCTCACGACCTCGGTGTAACACGTCATGCGGATCGCCGTCGTTCACCGCGAGCGGTGCCACTCCAGGAAGTGCGGCACCGAGTGCATCACCTACTGCCCGCGCGTCCGGACCGGGGACGAGACCGTCGTGATCGGCGAGGACGGCCGGGCCGTCATCTCGGAGGAGCTCTGCGTCGGCTGCGGGATCTGCGTCAAGAAGTGCCCGTTCGATGCGATCGATATCGTCTCCACCCCCGAGGAGCTCGACCGGCCGACCCACCGGTACGGCCAGAACGGGTTCGTGCTCTACGGCCTCCCGAACCCGGTCGAGGGGAAGGTCACGGGCCTGCTCGGCCCGAACGGGATCGGGAAGTCGACCTCGGTCAAGATCCTTTCGGGGACACTCCGGCCGAACCTGGGCGTCTTCGACCACGAGGTCGGCTGGGACGAGGTGCTGAAGGGCTTTGCCGGGACCGAGCTCTTCGAGTACCTCTCGCGGGTCGCGAAGAAGCAGATGAAGGTCGCGGTCAAGCCGCAGTACATCGACCAGATCCCGAAGGTCTTCCAGGGCACGGTCGCCGAGCTCCTGGAGAAGACGGACGAGCGCGGCGCGCTCGCGGGATACCTGGAGGCCCTCGGCCTCGTTCCGATCGCGGACCGGACCATCGGCACCCTCTCGGGCGGCGAGCTCCAGCGGGTCGCGGTGGCGGCCTGTCTCGCCCGCGAGGCCGACTTCTACTTCCTGGATGAGTGCACGCCCTTCCTGGACGTGTACCAGCGGATGGTCGTGGCCCGGCTCGTGCGCGAGCTCGCGATCTTGCGGCCGGTGGTGATCGTCGAGCACGACCTCGCGATCCTTGACATGCTCGCGGATACGGTCCACGTCGGGTACGGCACGCCCGCGGTCTTCGGCGTGATCACCCGGCCGAAGGGGGTCCGGGTCGGGATCAACCAGTACCTCGAGGGGTATCTCGCCGAGGAGAATGTCCGCTTCCGCGACCACTCGGTGGTCTTCGAGAAGCGGGCGCACACCAAGGGGAGCGAGCGCGAGCTCCTCTTCACGTTCCCGCGTATGACGAAGTCGTACCCGGCCTTTCGCCTCGAGGTGACGGGCGGGGATGTCCGGCGGGGCGAGGTGCTCGGCGTGGTCGGCGCGAACGGGATCGGGAAATCGACCTTCGCCCAGCTCCTGGCCGGGGCCCAGGCCCCCGACGGCGGGCCGCTGGCCGAGTCGGTGAAGATCTCGTACAAGCCGCAGTACCTCAAGGGCGATACCTCGGTGCCGGTCGAGTTCCTGCTCCGGGGCGTCACGAACCGGTTCGACTCGTCCCAGTTCCAGCACGACATCGTGGAGCCGCTCGGCCTCAAGCCCCTCTTCCAGTCGTCGGTGGACACGCTCTCGGGCGGCGAGCTCCAGCGGGTGGCGATTGCAGCCTGCCTGGGTCGCGACGCCGATCTCTACATCCTGGATGAGCCGTCGGCCCACCTCGACGTGGAGCAGCGGGTCCGCGTGACCCGTCTGATCAAGCGCCACGCCGAGGGGCGCGAGGCCGGCGTGATGGTGATCGACCACGATATCTACCTCGTGGACATGGCCTCGGAACGGATCCTCGTCTTCGAGGGCGAGCCCGGCGTCCACGGCACGGCCGTCGGGCCGTTCGGGATGCGCGAGGGCATGAACCGGTTCCTCGGGAACCTCGGGGTCTCGTTCCGCCGCGACCAGACGGGCCGGCCGCGGATCAACAAGCCCGGGTCGTACCTCGATCGCGAGCAGAAGGCCAGCGGGGAGTACTATTACTACACGGCTGGCGAGGAAGAGGCGGAGCGGTAGCACGCCATATCCGCGGGCTCGTGGACGACTGCGATGACGGTGGTCCGGACCTCCGGCGGCGATATCGTTCCAGGCCGACGATACCGGGCCGATCTGTCCCTTCCACGACCACCGCGGCTCCCGGAGTGAAAACGACCGGGTCATCAGCGACGAGCTCGGGAGGCTATCCTGCCCGTTCTCATCTCTCCTGACCCTTCTCGATTGCCTGTTCGTCGTGCCGTTTTTCCTGAGGGAGCCACGCATAATCGCGGAGCCCCCGGCACCGGCAGGAAGCGGCAATGAGAACCCCCGAGCACGCTCGGGAGATCCCGGACGCTTCGGAGAGAATGAAAAAAAAGGACGTGGACTGTTAGCAGGGGGAGCATCCTCCCGCACAGACCTCTCTTCTCATGGAAGGAGAGCGGCGGGTATGATTATCCCTCGATCCAGTATTTGACCGTATCCGGGTTGGCGGCGATCCAGGCACGTGCTGCTTCGTCCTCGGAGACGCCCTCCTCGATACTCGTCATCACCGAGGCGATGTCCTCCACCGTCCACTGGAACCGGGTCAGGATCGCATATGCTTTGGGGGCCTCTTCTTTCAGCCCGGAGCGTGCAACCGTGACGATGTCCTCGGCATCCCCGTAAACACCCTTGGGATCGTCGAGGAACTTCAGGTCCCATCGGCCGAACTTCCAGTGCGGGGACCAGCCGGTCACCACGACCCACTCGTTGTTGTTGATGGCCGACCTGAGTTCTGCCGCCATCCCCGCGCCGCTGCTCGCGACGAGTTCGTAATCGAGCCCGTACTCGGTGATGGCCGTCTCCGTCGACTGCATGATCCCGGCGCCAGGGTCGATGCCGATGATCTTACCGTCGAACTTGTCGCGCACGCCGTTCAACTCTTCGATCGAATTGATGGTCACATAAGACGGGACGACGAGCCCGATCTTGGCCGATCCCGGGATATTCTTGTGCACGTAATCGACCTTGTCGCCATACTGCTCCCAATACGCCTTGTGCGTGTGGGGGAGCCACGCGGTGGTTGTCACATCGATGTCACCGTTGGCGAGCCCGGCGTAGAGCGGCCCGGCGTCCACGGCGAGCAGGTTGACCTTGTAGCCCGCGGTCTCCAGCACCTGCTTGATCACGTTCGAGCTGGAGATGGCACAGTCCCAGGTGACGTAGCCGATGGTTATCTCACTGTCCAGTTCTGCAGTGGTTGCATTTGATGCGGGGGCTTTGTTCTCATCGACGCATCCCGAGATCAGGAGTGCGGAGAGCACCAGCGCCACGGCGACGAGAAACAGTAGCGAATTTTTGAAAATCATAGGTTTTTCTCCTGGACCCAAATATGGAAAAGGGGTCCGCAAACAGTCTAAAAGACCAGATTGAAATTTTCGGTTCAGATGTTAAAAAGGTATCGGTACCTTACTGCACGATGCTCTGCGTCACGCGGTCGAGGATGATCGCGAGGATGACGATGGCCAGGCCCGCCTCGAAGCCCATGGCGATATCGACCCGCTGGATTCCGACGAGGACCCGGTACCCGAGCCCCGCCGCACCGATCATCGACGAGATCACCACCATCGAGAGCGCGAGCATGATGCACTGGTTCACCCCGGTCATGATGGTCGGGAGGGCTCCGGGCAGCTGTACCTTGAGGAGTTTCTGCCGGGGCGTCGCGCCGAACGCGTCCGCGACCTCGATCAGCTCGGTGGGGATCTGCCGGATCCCGAGGTTGGTCAACCGGATGGCCGGGGGCATCGCGAAGATGACTGTCGCTATCATCCCCGGGACATTGCCCAGACTGAAGAAGATGACAGCGGGGATCAGGTAAACGAACGGTGGCATCGTCTGCATGAAGTCCAGCAGGACTCTGACGACCGCATTGAAGGAGTCGTTGCCAGCCGCGACGATCCCGAGTGGTATCCCGATCAGGAGTGCGATGATCGTGGACGAGATGACGAGGGCGAGCGTCATCATCGCGAGTTCCCATAGCTGCAGGTTCCAGATCAGGAGAAGTCCCGCGGCAGAGAAGATGGCCAGGCGAAGATCGCGGTGGCTGATAACGTAGACGATGAGCGTGATGATCGGGATGAAGACGAGTGGGGGGATGACCATCAGGATGTCCTGAAAGCCATTCAGGACGACCCGCAATGCCAGGGTGACATAGTCAAGGAGCCAGCCCAGGTTCGCCTCGATCCAGTCGACGAGGTCTGAGGCAGCCTCGCCGATGGGCACCTTAGGCAGCACTCGGCTCAGCCTCCTTTCGGGCCAGTGCGAGAAGGATCAGCCCCCGCATGATCAGGCCCTTCAACCTCGCGTCCTCGTCGACCACGGGGAGCGGATACCGGCTATCGGCGATCATCGGTATGATCTCGGAGATGGGGGTGTCGGGCTGGACGCAGGGGATGTCCTGGATGGTGATCTCCTGGAGAGTCTTTTTATCCGTTTTTATCGCCTCGACGACATCGTCGAGCATTACGATCCCCCGTAGAACCCGGTGCTGGCTGACCACGAAGAGGCTGGAGATCCCGTACTCCTTCATCAGCCGTGCAGCGAGGTGAGGGCCGCTCTTACAGAAGATGACCGGATCGGCCTTCTTCATAACGTCCTTTGCCGTCAGCACCTTGGTCATGTCCACGTCGGCGACGAACCGCTCCACGTACTCGTTCTCAGGGTTCATCAGGATCTCTTCAGCAGTACCGACCTGGATGATCTTTCCGTCCTTCATGAGCGCGATACGGTCGCCGAGCTTGAGGGCCTCGTCGAGGTCGTGGCTGACGAAGATGATGGTCTTGTTCAGCCTCTGCTGGAGTTCGATCAGCTCGTCCTGCATGTCCCGCCGGATGAGGGGGTCGAGGGCGCTGAACGCCTCGTCCATGAGCAGGATCTCGGCGTCGCTGGCAAGCGCCCGTGCGAGGCCGACTCGCTGCTTCATCCCACCGGAGAGCTGGTCCGGCATGCTCATCTCGTACCCGGAGAGCCCGACCAGGTCGAGGGCCGCCCGGGCCTTCTCGTGACGTTCGGCGAGGGGCATTCCCTGGATCTCGAGGCCGAAAGCGACATTGTCGATGATCGTCCGGTGTGGCAGGAGGGCGAAGTTCTGGAAGACCATGCCGATGCTCGTCCTTCGGAACTCGCGGATCTCCTCGTCGCTCATGCCCGCGATCTCCTTGTCGCCGATGACGATCTCGCCCGCGGTGGGGTCGACGATACGGTTCAGGCACCGCAGGAGCGTGGACTTTCCGCACCCCGACAGTCCCATAAGGACAAACGTCTCTCCCTTCATCACCTCGAACGAAACGTCGTCGAGGCCCACGATCAGGGAGGTCTTTTCGTAGATCTCCTTCTTGCTGGTGCCGGCCCTGAGGAGATCGACGCCCCGGACAGGATTATCTCCAAAAATCTTGAATAGATGGTTGACTCGTATCAGAATTTCAGGTTTTTCTTCTTCATATTCCACGCAACACCCCCCCCGGGGGTTCGTGCTCGCCGACGCCTGCGGTCGGCACGATACCGTTGGTTATATGGCTGTGCTATTTAAATGTTCGGGCAGGGCTCCTTCAGTTCTCCCCTGCACAATCTTCTTGGGGATAACCATTAAAAAGCTCTTTTCCGGCATGTCGACTCGTACACCTGTCGAAGAGGGATCTCGGTACGTGCGGATGCCGTGCCCCGCAAAGGTCCTGTTCCGACGATAACGACCCCTGTCCACCCGGTCGTTCGTGTCTCCGTACCCGACGGCGCGACTGCCAACTCGCTCGAAAAACCGGGCAGGGCGCGCACGAGATATCTGCCGCCGTGGGGGGGGGTGGGACCATCGTACTGTCCATCCGGGAATTTTCGGCCACGTTCGCCCAATTCATCTCCCCTTAGTCAATTCTCTTCGACGGACGGGCCTCGCCGTTATGCTCCTGTTCGGCACCCGCCGCACCACGAAACGGCTTTATGGGCCAGCGGCGACTCTCACGCAAGCGACATGACCGATCGCACTCACCGCATGGACAGCCCTTCCCCCCCTCGAGTCCTCGGTGTCGGCGGCAGTCCCCGGTGTTGCGGGAACTCGGACCACCTCCTGGCCGCGATCCTGGGGGGCGCGGCCCCGATCGTCATGGAGACCGAGGCGGTTCACCTCCGTGACTACCGGTTCGGATCCTGCACCGGGTGCGAGCAGTGCCGGAGAGACGGGACGTGCACCGGGCTCCGGGACGGGATGACCCTTCTCTATCCCTCCATACTCGCGTCGTCGGGCCTCGTCCTCGTTTCGCCGACCCACAACTACAATGTGACGGCGCTCATGAAATCCTTCATCGACCGCTGCTACTGCTTTTATGACTTCGAAGACGCCCGCCCCCGTCCATGGTCAAGCAGGCTCGCGGGCCAGGGGAGAAAAGCGGTGATCGCGGCTGTCGCAGAGCAGCCGGGCCGGGAGAATATGGGAGTGACACTCGAGGCGATGCGCCTTCCTCTCGCAGCGCTCGGTTACGACATCATCGACGAGATCGCGGTGTTCGGTCTCTTTGACAGGGATATCGTCCGATACCACCCGGCCCTCCTCGAGCGTGCCCGGGAGGCGGGACGGAGGCTTGGTGTCTCCCTACTGCCGGAGCAGGAAGGTTCCCGGTGATACTATCGCACCCTGTTCTTCTCCCGCACTGCACGGGATAGCCTCGGTGTGGTTGGCCCGCGACGCGGGCCTCTTTACATCCTGGACGGGCCGTCTGCCCACCTGGGCGTAGAGCAGCGGGCCCGCGTGACCCGGTTTGTCAAGCTCCACGCCGAGGGGCGCGAAACCGAGGGGGTCATTCTCGCCTCGTCGGTCAATAAATGGGCTGACTCGGGCCTGTTCAGGGTCTTCGTCGACCGGTTCTGCTACATCTTCCACCGGCCGACTTCCATCGACATGAAAGCCCTCCTGCTCACGACCACCGGTGCTGTCGACCTCAGGGAGATCCCGTCCTGCCTGTCTCTCGTGGCACAGGTCTGGGGATTCGAGGTCGCGGGTCGGGCCGGGCTGGTGAGCATACTTCTCCTCAGCCCGAATGTTACATACTCCCAGTCCAATGCCCTGTTTCACTATCCCGAATGGCCCTGAAGTACCCGGCGCCAACTATTTCTTTAATTGGTGCATCGTCGTGGGGATTGGTGGCATGGGCCATTCCGCCCGGAGATTACGATATCAGCCGCATTCGATGAAGTCAGGTCAATCGGGGATGATACGCACCTTCCCCTGTGCTGCAATCGCAGCACCCAGAGCCCCGGTGATCTGAGGTTCGAACGGGACGGCAAGGATGACATCCAGCTCCTTTTGGAGTGCGGACATCATCCCGGCATTTTTTGCTACCCCGCCGACGAACACGATGTGATCCTTCAAGCCCATCCGCATTGCCATGACACCAACCCGTTGCGCGATGCTCCCGATCAGGCCGGCGGCGATATCCTCCTTTCTGATACCCTTTGCCCGGAGCGAGATCACTTCCGACTCTGCAAATACCGTGCACATGCTGGTGATGCCGGCAGGGTGACCGGATGCAAGCGCGGTACCGCCGAGGTCGTTGATCGGGATCTCCAGCGCCTTTGCGGTGTACTCCAGGAATTTCCCGGTCCCTGCAGCACACTTGTCGTTCATGAGGAAGTCTGTCACTCTCCCATCTTCTACAACGATCACCTTGGAGTCCTGGCCTCCGACGTCGATGATCCCCCTCACACCAGGGAAGAGAAACGACACTCCCTTGGCGTGCGCCGTGATCTCGCTAATCGACGCGTCTGCAAATGAAATGGAGTTCCGGCCGTACCCGGTCGCATACACGCTCCCGACATCCTGCCGCCTGTGACCATGATCCGCGAGGAGCTCGTCGAACATCTTTCCGGCAGCCGTGAGGAAATCGAACGCTGTGCCGGCGATCCGATACCCCACAATCTCACGTTCCTCAAACAGGAGCACCTTTGTCGTGGCCGCTCCCGCGTCGATTCCTGCAGAGATCACGCGATCATCTCCAGGAACGCATCGATCCGGATCTCAATCTGTTCCAGGTCCGCGTCCCCGTAGTCTGATTCGATCGCGAGCATCGGGATCTTTTCTCTCTTCAGGGCCTGCTGAACATGCAACCGCTCGATATTGTACGCGTGGCAGAACTGCAGTGTGTAATAGACCACACCCTGGACGTCGTATTGTTTCGCGAGATCAACAATACGGGCGATTCGTTCGTCGTTCGGTGTCATGCAGGCACACGGTATCTCCAGGTACCGCTCTGCGAGGGCCGTCCAGGGGTCCGTCGCCTCGTCCACGAGATCCCAGAACGACCGCGTACCGGTACAGCTCTCCTCAACGACGATCGCAGCGCCCTTTAGCTCGATGAGGTCCGTCACTTTCGTATTCCCTGCCGTCATTGGGCACCCCGAGATCATGACCCGCGGGCCGGTCCGGATGGCCGGTACGACCCGTTCCATCTCGTCGCAGATCTGGCCGACTCCCTGTCTGAACTGGTCGGGTGAGAGGAAGAACTGCTTCTGCATCACCCGGAGAATCTCGGATCCCCTGATCGGGGGAGGATCCCTCCTCCTCAAATCGAAGAGCCGGTGCAGGAGTCGCCGTGTCTCATTTGCCGACCGGATCTCCCGTTTCAGCGCATCGTCGCTCACGGCAGTTCCGGTCAGACGTTCCATGAACGTGGCGAACTTCCGGAGTTCGGAGAGGAAATACGCTCGAGCCTCGGGGCTCCCGGGTTTCTGCGGGAGATCCAGGACGTAGGTGGGCACGAAATCACCGAGAATCTCGTACGTCTTCTTCTTTCCATCGCAGGTTGCTTCGGCAACCACCACGTCGACAAGGGGAACGTGGGGGCACGACAGGTCTCCCCCGCAGCCCGCGTCGACCACCGCACCGAACGAGGACTTGATCAGTGGACAGATGTTCCTCGGAAGCGATTGCTCAGCCACGGGGATCGTTTCCGCCCTCCCTCCGCAGAGCACGATCCGGTCGGCACCTGCCGCAAAGATGATCTCGTCCGGAACATAAAGGCAGAAGGTCCCGACGATCTTCGTTCCGTCCTCCCTCTCTTTTTCCAACTGGGCGAGACGGAGTTCGTACGAGTCCCTAAAATAGTCGAGGCTCTGGAGAGAGGGCAGCATGTCGGTCAGATGTCTATTCTTCGCGTACACCTATTCAAAGATGTTGTGCTCCCCCCATTGTCAGAAAATAACCACAATGGAGCTCGTTTTCCCTCCCGGCGGCCCTCAGGAACCTTGCAGAGGTGCGGGGGGGTACAGGGACACGCCAGTCTGAGCGCACTCCGCCAGACATACCCTGAACAGATCATGGTTTGGCAACCCGGCGTCCCGAAGCATGAACCGTCGGCGGCGCAGGATCTCCTGGTCGATTACTGCATGAACAATCCCCTTATTGTTCAAAATCGAGGATCTCGCGAGGGACCTCGAACAGAGTCCTGCCGATTTCTGGAAGGAGCAGCTCGGTGATGACCCGATCCGGGGCAACATCTCACTCCTTCATCACGGGGGTATTCCCCGGGAGCCGCTTACACAAGGTTCCTTGCCTTTATGGACGATTCCGGGAACGCGACGATGGCCGAGAAGCGCGAGCAATCTTCGAAAACGCTATCACATGCCCTGAGAATGTTCTCCTATGAAAGTAGGGATCATCCGCTGCATGATGACAGAAGACATGTGCCCGGGGACAACGGATTTTCTTGTGACACAAGACGGAAAGGGTGCATTCAAGGATACCGGGCCGGTTGATATTGTCGGGTTTGTGACGTGCGGCGGGTGCCCCGGAAAGAGAGCCATACCACGGGCAAAGATGCTCGTGGAGAGGGGAGCGGAAGCGATCGTGTTTGCATCGTGCATCAGTAAGGGAAATCCGATCGGGTACCCCTGCCCGCATTTTGTCGATATGAGAGATTGCGTGATGAAGGCGGTCGGACCGGATATCAGAATTATCGAATGGACGCATTAATCCGGAGAGCACCGTTTCTGATACGACCGATACCCGGTCTCCCGGACTCTCGCAGCAGCGGCCGTTATCATCGATTCCATGGTGAAATCCCCGGTGAGTGATCGGGCTGCTACTGCCCTGCACGCTCGTCTGTGCATGCTCCGTTCGGCGGGGACAC
>CAYWVY010000027.1:24571-27045 GCA_964461885.1 uncultured Methanospirillum sp.
GGGGACACCGGTTAGCGATCGAAAAAAAGGGCTGCCTGGACGATTTATTATTATTTCCAAAAGTGTCTCAGTCCGGGTTTTGCACGCTGTTCGTCCCATGCCTGCGAGATGCATCGATTCCTCCTGCGTCGGGGCGATGACCGTCTTCCTGGATATCGGCGGCCATCTGGAGTTCCAGGAGACGAACGATTGTATCGGCCGGTTCAGGCCGGATCTGATCATGGGTTGAGGAGCCCCTGCGGGTTCCCGGAATGAGGACTACCTCGATCGTCCTCGGCCCACGGCAAATAATGATGGATAGCCCTGACTTCCCGGTGCCCGGGTATTGCATGGCTGCTGTACATATCTGCCGGCGTGCAGGGACACGTGACTGGAGCAGAGAGCTGGCGGAAAACCCGGTGCCTGTCCAGACCGCCCGGACTGAGTCTGTTGACGATGTAGCGATGGTCGACCCCCGCTCAGGGGCTTCACCGCAGCAGATCTCCGGCGCAGGGTTTTCGGATCGTTCCCGGGAGGAATGGGGGGGGAGATCAGACCATCCTGGTTCTTCAGAGCCCGCTTTCGTAGCGCTGGGCTTTCTCCGAGCCCCTGATGCAGAAGGTAGTGTGTTTCAGACCCATCTCGGCCGTAACCGGACAGGACGGGCAGAGGCAGTCTTCCTCACCGGTGATGCACATAAAACTCTTGCCTGTCAAGCAGAAGAGCAGCTCGCCGGCATTCTTTGCGCAGTCGGTGTAGGTCGGGCAACCAGGGCAGATGCACATCCCGCGTCTCGTCTCCAGGGCTTTTCTCTGCTCTTCCGGAGGCATCTGCGCCATCATCTGAACCATCCGTTCGAACGTGTCCATCGCGGTTTCCACCAGACCCATACTATCCCGCCCCGGCATTTCAAATGTATGGCGATTTATATCTCATATCACTCTGTAGTGGACCCCTGTCGGCTTATCGTACTCTCCATGCCCGGGTAATCAGAGGGATTGCAGGATCCGGAGAGCCAGGACTGGTGCCTCGGGTGGGGGCCGTCCCCCCCCGATTCCGATGCCGGGGGCAACGGATCAGGGCGGAAAAAATATTTTCACTATCTGAGGGGGAAGGTGGTTGATATGGTTCTCCGCCCGGGCCGCTTCAGGCCTGTCCGCCCCAGCTCCCTCATAGCACCATCCGATAACCCGCGTCCCTCTACGGTCCGACGGCCGGATCACCACCGCGAACGACCTGGCCGAGGCCTTTGCCGGGCGGCCGCCGGATGAACCCGGGGCTGAAGGACGTCGTCACCTTCCACGGACAGCGGGGCTCGTTCAGCGAGCTCGAACAGGCCCCCGGTCGATTTCCGGTACTGGAAGGAGCAGGGATGGCTCGAGCCCGGCGCCAGGTATTACGTCGACATGCCGGTCAACCCCGTCTACTCTGCGATCGGCCGGATCGTGGAGCGCCAGGCACGCAAGCAGATCAGGAAGGATTGTCAGCCATGAGTGGTGCGTGGTTCACGGCCGGCGTCAGATCACCGGCACCGGGATGACCGTCCCGACCTCCGCGGGCGCCTTCCGCCCGCAAAGAATAAGACCGTACTGTCCGAAGCGGGTGTATGCTTTCCGCTGCCGGGGCCGCCAAGCCGTCCGGCGTCACGCGCATCCCCACCCACGTGGGGGTCATCCCCGACGGCAACCGGCGGTGGGCCCAGGCCCGGGGCCTCCCCAGGTCGGCCGGGTACGACCACGGCATCGAGCCGGCCAAGCGGTTCTTCGACGTCGTCTGGGACCTCGGCATCCAGGAGGTCTCGAGCTACATCTTCACCAAGGAGAATATGCACCGGCCGAAGGACCAGATCGTCGCCTTCAAGGCCGCCTTCCTCACGTTCATCGAATGGGTCCAGGACATGGACGTCTCGGTGCTCCTCGTCGGCGACGCCCGTTCCGCCTCCTTTCCCGAGAGCCTCGCGCATCTCACCGTGCCCGAAGAGGGGAGGGAGAAGCGGAGGCGCCTCAACCTTCTCGTCAATTACAGCTGGAAGTGGGACGTCGGCGAGGCATCCCGGGCACAGGCCGCCGGCATGGTCGGCGACCCCCTCAACCTGATCGGCTCGCACCACGTCTCCCGGATCGATCTCGTCGTCCGCTGGGGCGGGCGGAGCCGGCTGAGCGGCTTTCTGCCCCTGCAGTCCGCGTACGCGGACCTCTACGTCGTGGACGCGATGTGGCCCGACTTCGAGGCCGGACACTTCCACGACGCGCTGCGCTGGTACGGCGACCAGGACATCACCCTCGGCGGCTAGATTCCGGGTCTTTCGTTCTGGACACGGTCATCGCGCCGTTCACCCGGGCCGGTCCCGGAACGGCGACGGTCATCGTCCGAATTCACCATCGATCTCGCTGCCGCCAGCGGGAGGCTGTGCCGAAGAGATTAACCGGGCCGCGTGGTGTCGCGAACGACGACCGAGGCCTCCGGATCGAACGGGCTGGTCCGCACCGCGAGCG
>CAYWVY010000028.1:0-4655 GCA_964461885.1 uncultured Methanospirillum sp.
TCCTGGTCACGGACGGGGCCGAGGACGACTTCGTCCTGCCGATCATCCAGTCGCGTATCGCGGTCTCGTCCGTGCGCCGGGTCGTCGTGACCCAGATGGTGAACCTCGAGGGGACGTACTACATACTCAAGAAGCTCCTCGACGACCCGAAGATCTCGCGGCCGCTCCTGGTCCCGGTCGGGCTCGCCATGCTCCTCTTCGCGATCGCCTACCTGCTCGGGTACCCGGAGGGGGCCACGATCGTGGTGATCGGCGTGATCGGGGTCTACCTCCTCTCCCGCGGCCTCGGGTACGACGACATCTTCGGCTCGTCGTACCGGGCGCTGGCCAATTCGCTTTCGCACGGGCGGTTCACGCTGGTCACGAACCTCGCAGCCGTGCTGCTGATCGTTATCGGTGCAATAAACGGCATCACCACCATGATCGTGCATTACATGGGCGGCAACCAGGCGAACGGGCTCTTCATGGTCCTCGCGTTCGCCTACGGCGCCGTGCCCTGGTGGGTGGCGGCCGGCGTCGCCTCCTCTGCGGGGCGGCTGATCGACGTCTGGCTCGGGGAACGCGGCGAGGTCTGGCGCGTGCTCCTCCTGCCGTTCCTGGCGCTCGCGGCCGGCCTCTTTGTCTACGGCGCCGCGATCTACGTACTCGCGGTCAACCGGGCACCGGAGTTCCCGATCCTCGCCGAGGCCGGGCTCCAGTACTTCGTGGTGCTCGCGCTCGCGGCCGGCGCCTCCCTGGCGCTCGGGCTCTGGCTCCAGCACTCGGCCCGCCGCTCGTCGGGAGACGTGGAGGACCGTGCCTGTCTTCCGGCCGAGTGACACGCCCTAGAGCGAGTCCAGGCTGATCCCGTTGAACTCCTGGCTGATCGAGGCGAGCTCCCGCACGCCGAACGCGGTCTGGACCGCGTTCGCATCCAGGGCGTATGCGACATCGCACATGTAGTCCAGGATGTCGATGGAGAGCTCCCGGTTCTGCCGGGACTTCCTGACCTGGTCGAGAAGAAAGGTGAGACGCTCCGGGGCCTCGTTCCGGAGCTTGGCGACGGCGATCACGCACATCGAGATCCGGGTGATGTTCCGGTCCGTGCCCGTGATGATGTCGAAAAAGTTCCGGACGATCTGCGCCTGGTAGATCTCGCCGCCCATGTCTTGAGATTATTGATCTTTCCTGCTATAACTATATTCCGCATTGTTTATTTTGCGGCCGAAACGATCCGGATGATGTCACCGTCCTTGAGGGCCTGGGTGTCCTTGATCCGCATGTGCGTCCGGGCGTCGATCGCATAGAGGAAGCCCTCGCCGATCTCAGTGTGGACCGCGAACGCGAGCTCGCGCGGGGTTGATCCCTCGCGAAGCAGGAACGCGTCCGGAAGGACCCGCCCGCGCCCGTCCGCGAAGTGCGTCTCGTCCTCGACCGGGTAGACCACGATCATGCCGAGGAGCTCGAAGACGGCCCGGTTCAGGGCGGGCTGGACCCCGGTGCCGCCGAGCCGGGTCATCACGGCCGCGATAGCATCGAGCCCGGCTGCCTGGGCCTTCGAGAGCCCGGCCCGGTCCGTGACCGTGAACGACGGGTCACCCGGCAGGTACGTGACGAGGCCGGCCTTCGCCGCGTTCCGGAGCGCGAGCTCGCCCGCGGCCGTGGCTGGCGGGATGCCGTGCTCCCGCAGGCGCTCGAGGAGGGCGTCGGGGGCCTGGTCGGCCTTGTTCGCGACCGCGATCATCGGCTTCGACCGCCGGAGCAGGGCGCCGCAGAACTCGATGACTCCGGCTTCGTCGGCGTGGAGGAGGTCGACCCCGGTCTCCCGCACCGCGGCTGCCACGTCTTCGTTCGTGATCGCGAGCCCCGCGAGCACCTCGGCCACCGCCGCATGGAGAACGAAGGACTTTGCCTGGGCCTGGCGCAGGAGCCTGGCCCAGTGCTTGGCCAGGATCCCGTAGACCCACATCGTCATCTCCTGCGGCAGAAACACGATGTCGCTCTCGGGGTCGTGCTCCCCGACACCGACCGGGTTGCCCTCGGCATCGGTCGCGCCCGAGCCGTCCACGACGTGGATGATCGCGTCGGCCTGGCGCAGGTGGTCGAGGAACTGGTTGCCGAGGCCGCGCCCCGTGTGCGCCTCGGGGACGAGCCCTGCCACGTCGATGAGGTTGATAGGGATGAACCTGACGCCGTCAGTGCAGTGGCCGCAGCTCGCGGCGCCGCCCGGGAGCGCGAGGGCCGTGCACGGGCAGGGGGTGCGGACGTAGGCCACTCCGTGGTTCGCGTCGATGGTTGTGAACGGGTAGTTCGCGATCTCGGCGTCGGCGAGTGTCGCGGCCTTGAAGAAGGTTGATTTGCCGCAGTTCGGTTTTCCGGCGAGCGCAAGCGTGATCATGAGCCGACAGAATGATCGGCCCGGAGGGGGTAAATAGGTGTTGTCCCGACGAAAAATTATTATCCTATCCCATTCACCTTGGGTTAGTCGCGGTCGGCCGCGACGGATCAGGAGTGAAGACGATGGCGTACAGAGACAACCCCTTCGAATCCATTGGGCGACAGTTCGACGATATGATGGGACAGATGGAAAGCCGGCTCCGCAGCATGATGCAGAGCTCCGGCGAGTATCTACCCGCCGGGGGCCTCGGGCCCGGCGGCATCGGCGACCGTATGCTGCCGGCGGTCCGCGGCGAGTTTCGGGTCGACGTGCGCGAGGACGAGGACGAGGTGCTCGTGGTCGCGGACCTGCCCGGGGTCGAGCGCGAGAACCTCACGGTCCGCCTGCTCAACCCGGTCGAACTCGAGATCTCGAGCGAACGCCGGTTCGAGCGCTCGGAGACGGGCGAGACCGGCCAGATCGTCCGCCAGGAGCGGGCCTTCGGGTACATGACGCGCGTGGTCCCGCTGCCGCACGAGGTGACGGCCGAAGGGGCCAGGTCCTCGTTCACGAACGGCGTCCTGGAACTGCGGTTCAAGAAGAGCACGGTCGAGCGCGGCGAGCGGATCCCGATCGAGTAACTCTTTTTCATGCCCCGGTTCGTGGTCCACGACCACCGGGCCCGGACGCACCATCACGACGTCCGGCTCGAGCGCGGCGGCGTTCTTGTCTCGTGGGCCGTGCCGAAAGGCCTGCCCGGGCGGGTGGGCGAGAAGCGGCTCGCCATCCGGACGCCGGACCACCCGCTCGACTACATCGACTTCGCGGGGACCATCCCCGAGGGCAAGTACGGGGCAGGCGAGGTGACCGTGCACGACAGTGGCGAGTATGACCCGGTGGCCTGGGCGGCGGACCGGATCGAGGTCAGGCTCCACGGTGATCGGTACACGGGCACGTACCTCTTCGTCCCGTTCCGGCGGGCCGGCCCCGACCAGTGGCTCGTCGTCCGGACCAGGGACAGGCAACTTTAACCGTGCACCGGCCGACGTCGGCTTCATGCCAGGAGTCGATACAAACGGTTGCCCCCCCGGTGGAGAGGATGTCAACGCGTGGATCCAGCGCGGCATGGTCTGCACCCGCCGCCGCAAGTACGCGATGGCGATCGAGTCGTTCGATACGGCCCTCGAGCATGAGCCTGGATCGGTCGAGGCCCTCGTCGGGCGGGGCAACGCCTTCTACGCCCTCGATCGCTACAGTGAGGCGCTCGCCGCCTACGATGCCGCCATCGAGGCGGCGCCGGGGCGCCCGATCCTGTATCTCGCCCGCGCGAACGCGCTCTCGGCGCTCGGCCGGGCCGACGAGGCCACTGCCACCGTCGCCCGCGCGACTGACCTGCGGCACTGCCCCGGCAGGGAGTAATTTATAGGTTCAGGGGGAGAGTTCCTACCTTGATCGCTATGACCGAAGAATACCCCACTGCAACTGTCGATGGCCAGGAGGTGCCGTTCGACCCCTCGAGTCTCCGGCATGTGCGCGAGCATCCGTGCTTCTCCGAGAAGGCCTGCCACGTCTTCGGCAGGATGCACCTGCCAGTTGCCCCTAAGTGCAATATCCAGTGCAACTACTGCGTGCGGGACTACGACTGCGTCAACGAGTCGCGCCCGGGTGTGACGAGCCACGTCGTGACTCCCACCGAGGTGGTCGACCTGGTACAGAAGGTGCTCGACGAGCACCAGTACATCAAGGTGATCGGGATCGCGGGCCCCGGCGAACCGCTCGCGAACGAGCAGACCTTTGAGACGCTCCGCCTGATAAAAGAGCACTTCCCGAATACGATCAAGTGCCTCTCGACGAACGGGCTGATGCTCCCCGAGCGGATCGACGAGCTACACGAACTCGGTGTCAACAATGTCACGGTCACGATGAACGCGGTCGACCCCGAGGTCGGGGCCAAGATCTACGAGTACGTCAACTACCATGGGAAGCGGTACACGGGGGTCGAGGCGGCGAAGATCATGATCGAGAACCAGCTTAAGGGGATCGAGGAGGCTGTCAAGCACAACATGATCGTCAAGATCAACACGGTCTGGGTACCCGGCGTCAACGACGACCAGATCATCGAGATCGCCGAGACGACCTCGAAACTCGGCGCGTACACCTTCAACCTGATCCCGGTCATCCCGCAGTACAAGTTCAAGGATGTCGTGCCCCCGACGCCGGCCGAGAAGCGCGAGATGCAGGACCGGTGCGCGCCGTACATCAAGCAGATGCGCCACTGCCAGCGCTGCCGCGCGGACGC
>CAYWVY010000028.1:4755-23348 GCA_964461885.1 uncultured Methanospirillum sp.
CGTGATCTCGCGCCACCGTGCGCCGGGAACGCCGCAGATCGAGCATTTCTCGGGGGCCTCGTCGAGCGCGACGTTGCCGCAGACAGGGCAGAGCAGGACCTTCGCCGCCTCAAGATCCTTGCCGGCCTTCACAGCCTCGGCCGCCTTCGTATAGAGCCCGGCGTGGACCTCCTCGGCCTTCATCGCGTACGTGAACGGCGTGATCGCGGCTTTCTGGTTCTCACGCTCGGCCTCCGCGATGAACGCGGGGTACATCTCGGTGAACTCGTGGGTCTCGCCCACCACGGAACCGGCGAGGTTCTCGGCCGTCGACTTCGACGCGCCCATCACACCGAGAAGAGCCCGGGCGTGGATCGCTTCGGCGTCGGACGCGGCGCGGAAGAGTTTCGCAACGGCCGGGAAGCCCTCCTGCGCGGCCTTCTCCGAGAACGCGAGGTACTTCCGGTTGGCCTGGGACTCGCCTGCGAATGCGGCTCCGACGTTATCCATGGTCGACATGGACACTAATGGAGCGGGCTGAGACTTATATCTTTTCATTTCGTCGAAATCCGAACCAAGTGCGAAAAAGAACGTTGAAGTCACAGACGCGCACATGTTTTGATCGTGGCGGCACGGCGCATGGCCGAGATCCCCGAGAGGGACCGGCCGCGTGAAAAATTGATCAAAAAGGGAGCGAAGGCCCTCAAGACTCGCGAACTGATCGCCGTGATCATCGGCCGGGGGACCCGGGGGCGTGACGTGCTCGCCGTCTCCGGCGAGATCGAGAACGTCTTTGACAAACGAAAGCAGGACGTCACGATCGAGAACCTCACGGCGGTATCCGGCGTCGGGAAGGCCAAGGCCTGCCAGCTCCTGGCCGCCTTCGAGATCGCCCGCCGGTTCGTGGACCGGAACGAGGGCCTTCGGATCTCCAACCCTGAGGAGGTGCTCTGCCTGCCCGATGTCGAGGCGATCCGGCACCGTCAGCAGGAGCACTTTATGGCGATCACCCTGAACGGAGCAGGGGAGGTGATCCGTGCCCGGACCCTGACCGTCGGCCTGCTGAATGCGAGCCAGGTCCACCCGCGCGAGGCCTTCGCCGACGCGATCACGGACCGGGCCGCGGCCGTCGTCTTCGTCCACAACCACCCTTCGGGCTCGCTCGAGCCCTCGGCCCCGGACCTCGCGATCACGCGGCAGCTCACGGAAGCCGGAGAGCTCCTCGGCATCCAGGTCCTGGACCATTTGATCATCTCGAAGAAGGGGCACCGCTCGCTCAAGCAGGCCGGCATCCTCTGACCGCAGGAGGGGGCGCCGCTCCCTCAGGAATTCGTTTTGGGAGCGCCGCAGGCGCGCTCGCCCATCCGCCCCCCCATCGCGTACGCCTCCTCGAGCAGCGCCGGGAACTGAGCGAGGTCGCGCTTGCCATCCATGTCGTCGACGAGGAGCTCCTCCCCGGGCGTTACGTCGATGATATCGAAGAAGGCCGCGGTCGTGGCCCGGACTCCGTCGAAGACATTCGGGGCGCGGTCGCGGGAGAGGCCCGAGATCCCAAGGAGAAGCCCGTGCCGCTGCTCTCTCCGTTCCTTCGGGACCAGGGGCTCCTTCCTGCCGTACTTGGCCCAGTAGAAGACCTGGAACCGATCGAGGAACCCTTTCAGCTTGCCCGGGACGCCCATGGTCATGACCGGCGTCGCGATCATGATCCCGTCGGCCTCGGCCACCTTCTCGTAGTACGGGGTCAGGTCGTCGAGCTGGGCGCACTCGGGTGCGTTCATGCAGTGGAGGATCTCCATGCAGGGCTCGAAGGTCAGCAGCGGTACGTTCACGCGCTCGACCGTGCACCCTGCGTCGGCCGCACCGGCGAGTGCCCGTTCGAGAAGTAGAGACGTGTTGCCGCGCGGGAGCGGCGAGCCGAGCAGTCCGAGGATCAGCGGCATGGGCATGCGGTTGGCCGTGCACCTTAAAAAGATATGGCCCCAGCGGGACGCCCGGTCTCGCGAGGAGACGGGGTGGGATCCCAGCGTTCGTTCGTAAACTAACATAACGGGACACACCGCGTTCCACGGCCTCCCCGGGCTGTTTCCATGGTAATGGTAACATGATCATCGATAAATACCTCCGGTGTGTAAGGGACATCAGGTGAGTATTCTGACAGAAGGTATCGAGAAGAAGTCTGGCGAGAAAGTCGGCCCCGGCAAGTACGTCTGTCTTGACTGCGGCTACGAAGAGGAACTCTCCGCCGTCGAGCAGGATCTTCGGAAGTGCCCGAAGTGCTCCTGCGAGGAGTACCAGTGTTTTCCCATGACACACATCCGTCCCGACATCAAGACGCCCGAGGACGCGAGAAACCCGCCCAAGCGCTGAGCGGCCGTTCCCGTCGTACCCACAACGGATAGGAACCAGAGAGGAGGTAGCATCTACATGGTAAACGTATCAAAAGCAGGCGAGGTCTACGTCTGCAACATCTGCGGCAACGTGGTCGAGGTAAAGGAGGCCGGCGGCGGCGAACTTGTCTGCTGCGGAGAGCCGATGGAGCTCAGGGCATGAACCCCGGAGGCAGGGACCGCCTCGACACCCTCGAGGAGAAGATCGGCAAAGTGCCGCGGATCTTCCGGGACCTCAAGGAGACCAACCCCGAGCTCTACAACTCGGTGATGGGCCTCGACCAGATGGTCTGGGCGGAGGGATGCCTGACCCGGAAGGAGAAGAAGCTGATCGCGGTCGCGATCGCTGCAGCCATGCGGGACCAGCACGCGGTCAGGGCCCAGCTCGCCGGTGCGCCGCACCTCGGTGTCTCGCTGGAGGAGATCGAGGAGGCGCTCCGCGTGACCTTCCTGCTCGCGGGCATGCCCGCGTACGTCTACGGTCGCACCGCGGCAGAAGAGATCTACGGGGTGCGATCCGAATAGACACCCCCTATCGAGGTATTTACGAATGTGCATCGACGAATTCAAAACCTGCTCGTGTGAAGAGCCCGCCCAATCGCTTCCCGGGCTCGGTGAGCCCGCCCCTGATTTCCAGGCCGAGTCGACCCACGGCCCCCTGAAACTCTCCGACTACCTCGGCCGCTGGGTCGTGATGTTCTCGCACCCGGCCGACTTCACGCCGGTCTGCACGACCGAGTTCATTGCGTTCGCCGAGATGGCCGACGAGCTCAAGAGCCTGAACGTCGAACTGCTCGGACTCTCGGTCGATTCGGTCTCAGCGCACCTGGCCTGGGTCCGGGCGATCAAGGAGAAGATGGGCGTCGAAATCCCGTTCCCGATCATCGCCGATCTCGAGATGAAGGTCGCGAAGGTCTACGGGATGATCCAGCCGGGCCAGTCCTCGACTGCAGCCGTCCGCGCCGTCTTCTTCATCGACGACAAGGGCATCCTGCGCGGCATGCTCTACTACCCGCTCTCGAACGGGCGGTACATGCCCGAGATCGTCCGCCTCATCAAGGCCTTCCAGACCTCGGACGCCCACGGCGTCGCCACCCCGGCGAACTGGCAGCCCGGCGACAAGGTCGTCGTCCCGGCCCCGAAGACGGCCGCCGAGATGGCGGAACGGGAGAAGGCGGGGTACGAGTGCAAGGACTGGTATCTCTGCTTTAAGAACCTCTGAACCTTTTTTATAGCCGCCGTGCCAACACGGGGGTACATGCCGATCACCGTCCTCGGGTTCGCGGGTTCACCACGCCGGCACGGCAACTCCGAGACACTGCTCGACTGGGTCCTTGCATCGATGGCGTCCGAGCCGGGCGTCTCGGTCGAGAAGGTCGTGGTCGTCGAGACCGACATACGGCCCTGCCGGGGCTGCAATACCTGCGAACGTACCGGAAACTGCGTCCAGAAGGACGGGATGATCCCGCTCTACGACCGGATCCTCGAGGCCGACTGCGTCATGCTCGCGGCCCCGATCTACTGCATGGGCCTCGCGGCCCAGGCGAAGGCGCTCGTCGACCGGGCCCAGGTCTACCGCTCGAGAAAGTACGTGCTCGGCTGGCCGGTCATCCCCGAGGAGCGGAAGGGGAAACGGCTCGGGCTCTATCTCGGGACGGCGGGCCAGCCATGGGACCACGTCTTCGATGCAGCCCTCCCCTCGGTCAAGTGCTTCTTCCACGTCTCCGGAGTCAGGGACCGGGACATGCGCTACCTGCTCGTCAACAGCGTCGACGAGTCAGGAGCCGTCGACCGCCACCCCACGGCCCGGGCCGACGCAGCCGCGCTCGGGCGCGAGGCGGTCGCGACCCTTCGCGAGCGGATCGGCTCATGACCCGGGTGATCGGCGTCTCGGGCAGCCCCCACCGGCACGGGAACACCGAGACTTTGCTCGACGCGTTCCTGGAGGGGGCCCGCGGGGCCAGTGCGGAGGTCGAGAAGGTGGTCCTCTCGACCCTTTCGTACGCGCCCTGCCGGGGCTGCAACCTCTGCCACCGGACCGGGATCTGCGTCGTGAAGGACGACGCGGTCCCCCTGCTCGAAAGGATGGCCGAAGCGGACGTGCTCGCGGTTGCGTCGCCGATCTACAGCATGGGCGTCACGGCCGAGCTCAAGGGGCTGATCGACCGGGCCCAGTACCTCTGGGCCCGGCGATTCGTCACGAACACGCTCGACTACTCTCCCGAGCACCTGGCCCTTCACCGGGGCGTCTTCCTCGCAACCGCGGGATCGGACTGGCCCGGTGTCTTCGACGCAGCCTATCCCGTCGTGCGGGCGCTCTTCTCCGGCCTCGGCTTCGAGTACGCAGAGAACCTCGTGTACGACGCGATGGACCGCCACGGCGGGGTCCGGGGCCACCCGGCCGCGCTCGCCGAGGCCGCCGCCGCGGGGCGGCGGGCCGTCGAGGCGCTTGAAGAGCGTTAGTCGGGCCCGCACCGCTCAGCGCAGATCCGGGCCACGATCCGGCGCGATGAGCAGAGCGGCGTCTTTGAAAAGCCGCCGATCCGGACGACACGGCAGCCGCACCCGCGGATCTCCAGGGCCGCCTCGAGCTCGCGCTCGTCGAAGTGCTGGTTGCACCCGATGGTGATGATCTCAGGGAGGAGCTCCTCGATCGGCCGGAACATGTCCTCGGTATCGCCGAGGCGGGCCGCGTCGACCGGTTTCAGGGCGCGCACCAGCGCGAGCCGCTGCTCCTCCGGCACGATCGGCCGGGGCTTGTGCCGGACGTTCGCGTCCCGCGCGACGATCACGTGGAGCTCGTCGCCAAGACGTCGCGACTCCTCGAGGTAGTAGAGGTGGCCGGGATGGAGCAGGTCGAAGGTTCCGGTCGCGACGACCCGGGTCACGGCAGGACCTCGAGCTCGTGCGGAGCGCCGTCCGCGGTGAAACAGGCCCAGTTGCCGTCCTCGTACGGCCAGCCGATGATCAGGTGATATCGTCCCGTGCGGGGGAAGAACGAGAGGTCCGCGTCCGAGGGCTCCAGCACCCCGTTCGGATGCGAGTGGGCCGAACCCGCCCTGTGGGTATCGAGCGGCATCATGTCGAGCAGGACGCTGGCCGAGTCCTCGTTCGTGACCGTGCCCGGCACGAGATCGCACTCCTCTATCACTCCGTCGCGTTCCCGGAGCAGGGCAACGAACTCGTTCGGGTCGTTCGAAGCGCCGATCGCGAGCAGCAGGTCGAGGAGCTCCTGCCGGATCCCCCTGCATTTCATGCCCTGATCGATAAGCCCGGGGAGGTGATAAGCCCGACGCCCTGAAAAGAAACTGTTTTTTCCCGCCCCGTCCATTTCAGAGGCAGTGACGGCATGAGGATCCTCTCGGCGGACGACGTGGTTGCCGCCCTCTCGATGGAGGCCGCGATCGCCGGGATGAAGCAGACTTTCGCGGCCCTTGCGAGCGGCGGCGTCGAGATGCCCCTCCGATCGGCCCTCCCCGCCTCCGGGGGCCGTGGCCAAACGTCCGCGGTCCCGGTCCGCGCCCGGACCGCCGAGGGAGAGATGTTCGGCGTACGGGTCACGGCGAGCTGCCCGCAGAACGCAGAGCGGGGCTGGCCCGTTGTCCAGGGCGCGGTGCTGCTCCTCGACCCGGCGACGGGGAGGCCCGAAGCCCTTGTCGAGGGCGGGGCCCTTGCCGCCATCCGGACCGGCGCGGCGAGCGCGCTCGCGACCGACCTGCTCGCGCGCCGCTCGTCCCGGACACTGGCAATCTTCGGCACGGGGGTCCAGGCACGGACCCTGGTCGAGGGTGTCTGCCGCGTCCGGAAGATCGAGACGGTCCGGGTCTACGGCCGCGATCCGTCCTCCACCCGCCGGTTCGTGACGGCGCTGGCCGGGTGCGGGCCGGTGCCGGACAAGGTGGTGATCGAGAGGACGCCTGGAGGAGCGCTCGGCTCCGCCGACATCGTCTGCACGGCGACCAGCTCGTCGACCCCGGTCTTCGCGGACCGCGAGCTGCCGCCCGGCGCCCACATCAACGGTGTCGGCTCGGTCTCGCCATCGACGGCCGAGATCCCGCACCGGACCATCGCCCGCGCCCTGCTCGTGGTCGACTCCCGTGCGGCTGCGCTGGCCGAGGCCGGGGATGTGATCCAGGCGATCGCGCAGGGGGCGATCACGTCCGGGCACATTCACGCGGACCTCGGCGAGCTCGTGCTCGGCCGGATCGAGGGGCGGACCTCCTCCGACCAGGTGACGGTCTTCAAGTCCGTCGGGCTCCCCGTGCAGGACACGGTCGCGGCCACCATCGCGCTCAGGCGTGCGAAAGAAAAGGGGATCGGGCGCGAGGTCCGCTGGACCTAGAGGCCGGACGCGACCGCCGCGGCGATCCGGAGGTTCTCGACGGCCTCGGCGGGCGTGACGGGGAAAGCGGGTCCACCCGCGGCTGCCGCGAGAAACGCGGCGATCTCGACCC
The DNA here is from genome assembly GCA_964461885.1 of uncultured Methanospirillum sp. Lineage (GTDB taxonomy): Archaea > Halobacteriota > Methanomicrobia > Methanomicrobiales > Methanospirillaceae > UBA288. The sequence goes on from CAYWVY010000028.1 coordinate 11,576, forward strand.
GGAGCGGCTCGACCCGGTTCACGAGCACCTTCTCGATGATGTTCTCCTGGACGTACCGATCGGAGTTGGCCGCGTACTGTCCGGGCTTGCGGTGGACGTAGATCTCCTGGGCCATGAAGTCCCCCTCTATCGTCCGCTCCTCCTCCTCGATGTAGCAGGAGCGGATCTTCTTCGAGGACTTGCGGCTGGCCGAGAGGTACGCGTGGCATTTGTCGAAGCGGAAGAGAGCCGAGCAGATGTCGCCGTCTCCGGCCGAGGCGATATGGTGCGGGGCTCCCGGAAAGAGGACGTGCGCCAGGATGTCGATGTCGTGGATCATCAGGTCCTCCACGATCGAGGTTCCCGTGATCCTTGTCGAGGCCGGGTTGTGCCGTTTCAGTTCGACGTAGAGCGGCTTCTTCACGATCTTTCGCATCTCCTCGACGATCGGGTTGAACCGCTCGATCTGGCCGACCCCGACCACGAGGCCGCGGGGCAGCTCCTCGAGCAGCCGGTCCCCCTCCTCCACGGTCGCGCAGATCGGCTTCTCGATCAGCATGGGCACGCCGGCTTCGGCCACCCGTTCGGCAGTCTCGAGGTGGTACGGGGTCGGGACGCAGATGCTGACCGCGTCCACGGCGGCGAGGAGCGATTCGAGCGAGTCCGCAACGGTCGCGTCGACCCGCCGGGCAGCGTCCTCGGCCGCCGGCCGCCGCACGTCGTGGACCAGCACCTCGGTCACCTGCTTGAGCTCGGTGCAGACCCGGAGGTGGTTCTGGCCCATCACTCCGGTTCCGATCACCCCGACTCTCATGCCCGGACTCCGTTCACGGCGTCGACGATCTCCTCAAGCTCGGCCTGCCCGAGACCGGGATGGACCGGCAGGGAGAGGACCCGGCGAGCCAGGTCGGCCGCGACCGGGCAGTCCCCGGTCCGCACCGTACCCCGGTAGAGCGGTTGCTCGTGGACCGGGATCGGGTAGTGGATCGCGTTCCCGATCCCGTGCTCGCGGAGGTACGCGGCAAGATCGTCGCGCGTGAGCGGGCAGTCGTCCGTCACCGTGACCACGTACTGGTGGTAGACGTGGTCTCGCTCGTCCCCGATCGCGGGGGGCACGACTCCGGGAAGGTCGAGATGGGACGAGAGGTACGCGCCGTTCTTCTGCCGACGCGCGTTGAACCCGGGCAGGCGCCGGAGCTGGACCCGGCCGATGGCGCCGCCGATGTCGGTCATCCTGTAGTTGTACCCGAGCTCCGTGTGCAGGTACTTCTCGGCCTGGCCGTGGTTGACCAGCCGCCGGATTCGTCCGGCGAGCGCGGCGTCGTTCGTCGTGACCATCCCGCCCTCCCCGGTGGTCATGTTCTTGGTCGGGTAGAACGAGAAGCACCCCGCCGTTCCGAGCGATCCGACCTTTCGGTTGCGCCATTCGGCGCCGTGGGCCTGGGCCGCGTCCTCGATCAACACGAGATCTCGATCCACGCAGAGGTCCAGAACGGGCCCGAGGTCGAAGGGCTGGCCAAAGAGGTGGACCCCGACGATCCCCTTCGTCCGGGGAGTGACGAGTGCGGGCAGGGCCTCCGGATCGAGCGTGAAGAGGTCGCTTCGGACGTCGGCGAAGACCGGAACGGCGCCGCACATCGAGACCGCCGTCGCGGTCGCGATGAACGTGAACGACGGCACGATCACCTCGTCGCCGGGCCCGATGCCGGCCCCGAGCAGGGCCGCGTGGAGCGCGGTCGTCCCGTTCGAGACCGCGATCGCATGGTCGACCCCGGTGTACGCGGCGAACTCGTCCTCGAACGCAGCCACCTCGGGCCCTGAGGCGAGCATGCCCGAGCAGATCACCCGCGCGGCGGCGGCAGCCTCCTCTTCGCCGAGGAGGGGCCGGGCGATCGGGATCACGACCGCACCTCCGGCACGGGTTTTTCACGGATCCGTGCAGGGGCTCCGATCGCGAGCATCCCGGGCGGGACGTCCTTCGTCACGATCGCGCCGGCCGCGACCAGGGCGCCGGCCCCGATCCGCACCCCGGGGAGCACGGTCGCATTCGCGCCGATCGCGGCGCCGTCCTCGATCACGGGCCCCGCGAGCCCGCCGATGCCGGTCGGCGGATACCGGTCGTTCGTGAGCACCACGTGCGGGCCGAGAAAGACCCGGTCGCCGATCACGGTGTTCGTCGGGATGAAGGCCATGGACTGGATCGAGACGTCCGAGCCGATCACCGAGCGTCCCTCGCAGATCGCGTTCGTCCCGAGCGCGACCCGGTCACCGATCCTTGTTTGCTCGCGGATCAGGACGTTGTGCCCGGTCTGGAAGTCGTCGCCGATCTCCACCTCGCAGTAGATGACCGTGCCCGGGCGGAGGATCGCGTTCCGGCCGAGCGTCACCCCCGGAAAGTCGGCGGCGCCGAGGTAGTCGCGCGACGGAAAGCCGAGGGTGACGGGCTCAAGAAGCCGGGCGCCCTCGCCGATGGTGTTTCGACCGAGGTGCATCATTCGACTGTCACGCTCTTGGCAAGATTCCTGGGCTGGTCCACGTCGCGCCCCAGCGCGACCGCGGTCTGGTAGGCGAGCTGCTGGAGCACGACCGAGGTCGCCACCAGCTGGACGAGCTCGTGGCTCTCGGGGATCGGGAGGAAGACGTCGACGATGTCGGTCAGCTCCCGGTCCCCGCGTGCCCCGATCCCGATGATCGGGGCGTTCCTGGCTTTCATCTCCTTTATGTTCGAGAGCATGATCGAGTACGTGTCCCCGGGCGGGCAGAGCGCGACGACCGGCGTCTCGCTCGAGAGGAGCGCGAACGGGCCGTGCTTGAGCTCGCCGGCAGCGTAGCCCTCGGCGTGGATGTACGAGATCTCCTTCATCTTGAGCGCCCCCTCGAGCGCGATCGGATAGAAGAGGCCGCGCCCGACATAGAAGAGGTGTTCGGCCGGCCGGCAGATCTGGACCGCCCGGTCGATGTCGAGCAGGAGGACCTCCTCGATAACGCTGTTCGCCCGTTCGAGCGCCGTGGCGAACTGGGTGTTCCCCTTCATCAGGTCGATGAGCCCCATCAGGACCGCGAGCTGCGCCACGAACGACTTGGTGGCCGCGACCGAGATCTCGGGCCCGGCGCGCATGTAGATTGTGTGGTCCGCGATCCGGGTCACGGTCGAGCCGAGCACGTTCGTGATCGCGAGCGTCGGGCAGTTGTAGGCCCGGGCCTTCTTGAGCGCTGCGAGCGTGTCCGCGGTCTCACCCGACTGGGTGATCACGGTCACGATCCCCTTCAGGGGCGGGGTGAAGTACTTGAACTCCGACCCGAGTTCGGCCCGGACCGGGATCCGACAGCTTGACTCGCAGAGATACTTGAAGACGAGCCCCGCGTGATACGACGAGCCGCAGGCGACGACCGTGATCTCGGAGGGGCGCCGGTACCGTTCGGGAAGCGACGTCTCAGTGGTCCCGTGAAGGGTATCGTAGAAGACCTTCGGCTGCTCGTAGATCTCCTTGAGCATGAAGTGCAGGAATCCCCCCTTCTTCACGGTCTCGACGTCCCAGTCCACGAGTTCGATCGGCCGCTCGACCGAACTGCCGTGGGAGTAGATATGCCACCCGTCGCGGTCGATCTCGGCGATATCCCCGTCCTCGAGGTAGACGACCCGTTCCGTGTACCCCAGGAGCGGGGTCACGTCCGAGGCCGCGAAGACCTCCTGGTCCCCGATGCCAAGGACGAGCGGCGAGGAGTCCCGCGCCGCAACGACCTCGTCACGCCCCTCGACTGTCACGAGGAGCGCGAACGACCCCTCGAGGCGCTCGATCGTGCGTTCGACCGCGCCGCGGAGATCGGACCCGTCATAGAACTCCTCGATCAGGTGGGCCACGACCTCGGTATCGGTCTCTGAACGGAAGACGTGGCCCCGGGCCGTAAGCTCCCGCGTGAGCGCGGCGTAGTTCTCGATGATCCCGTTGTGAACGACGGCGATCTTCCCCGTGCAGTCCAGGTGCGGGTGCGCGTTCCTGTCGCTCGGCACGCCGTGAGTGGCCCACCGGGTGTGCCCGATCCCGATCGTCCCGTGAAGATTCAGGGCCCGCTCCCCCTTCTCCGAGATCTTGCCCTCGCATTTGTAGACCTCGAGGCAGGGGTTGTTCGTGGCGACGCCGAACGAGTCGTACCCCCGGTACTCGAGCTTCTGGAGCCCGTCCACGATCACGCTCGCCGCAGGGCGGAAGCCGACGTAGCCGACGATCCCGCACACCCTAGATCACCACCGCACCGTCGGGGACCACGCCCGTGACCGTGGTGTTCCCGGCCTCGATCGTCACGTTGTTGCCGATGATGCAGTTCTTCAGGATCGTGAACGGGGCCGAGCTGACCCGGTCACCGAGCACGGCGCCGAAGGATGCCTTCTGGAACCGCCCGTCCCGTTCGAGCACGGCCCCAGTGGTCCAGGTGGCCGTATGGTCCTGGAGCCGGCAGGCCTCTCCCACGATCGCGTCGATGATCCGGGAGTGCGACCCGATCACGACGTCGTCCATCACGAGAGAATGCGCCACGTAGGTCAGGGGGTCGATCGTGACGCGCGACCCGATCGAGGTGTTCGGCATGATCACGCAGTTCGGGCCGATGTTGCAGTCCTCCCCGATCACCACCGGGCCGTGGATGTACGTGTTCGGCCCGATCACCGTTCCCTTCCCGATCCGGATCAGCCCGTACAGCTTCGAGGAGCGCGAGATCGTCCCGGCCCGTTTCGCGTCGATCCGCTGGAGCAACTTCGTGTTCATCTCGAGCAGGTCCCAGGGGTTGACCGCGTCCTGCCAGTCGACGGCGCGGACGGGCACCACGCGTGCGCCGTCGCGGATCATCGCCTGCAGGGCATCCGGGACCTCGTTACCGACCGTGTACCGGAAGAACGATCGGTCGAGCGCGTAGATCCCGGTCGAGACGATGAAGCCGGTCGGGGTGTCGGGCTTCTCCTTGATCTCGCTCACGATCCCGTCCTTTGCCACGACCACTCCGAAGTTCGTCGGGTTCGGATGATCGGTGACGAGGACCGCGTTCCGCTCGTTCTTGATCCGCGCGATCGAGGCGGCGTCGATGTAGTTGTCTCCGGCGAGCAGGAGGAACCGGTCCCGGAGATAGGGCTCGGCGCAGCGGAGCGCATGCCCGGTCCCGAGCTGGTTCTCCTGGACCACGACCCGGACGGGGAGGTCGCACTCGGTCAGGTACCGGATCACATGCTCCTTACGGTAGCCGACGACCACGATGATCTCCCGGATGCCATTCGCGAGGAGGGCGTCGATCACGTACTTCAGAATCGGTGTGTTTGCGACCGGGACGAGTGCCTTCGGCCTCGACCTGGTCAGGGGGCGAAGGCGCGTGCCCTCCCCCGCCGCGAGAATGACAGCCTGCATGGGTCTCTCCTATGACTGGAACGAGGTGCCCTCGTCGATCCACCCCTCGACGAACGAATGCGGGGCGATGTTTACGCCCGGGCCGATCACGGTCCCGACGTTGACCGAGCAGTTTATCCCGAGTTTGACACGGTCTCCGACGATGGCACCGAGTTTTCGGCGCCCCGTGTCCCTGCCGGCCACCTTGATGTGGGCATCATCGTTCCTGAGGTTCGCGACCTTCGAACCGGCCCCGAAGTTGCAGTGGCTCCCGATCACGGAGTCCCCCACGTAGTTGAAGTGCGGAATGTTCGTGTCGGGGAGGACGATCGTGTTCTTGAGCTCGGTGGCATGGCCGATGTGGCAGCGGTCGCCGACCGAGGTCGCCGGACGGAGATACGCATGCGGCCCGATCTTGCACCCTCTTCCGATGGCGCACGGCCCCTCTATATAGGTGCCGGCCATCACGATCGTTCCCTTTCCGATCGAGACCGCGCCTTTCAGCACGACCCCGTCCTCGACCTCGCCCTCGACTGCGGGCGCGAGGGTCGCGAGCAGGCGGGAGTTCGCATCGAGCAGGTCCCAGGGATACCCCATGTCGAGCCAGCTCTCGAGCATGTGCGAGCGGAGGCGCCGTTCGCGGATGAACTCGGCAAGCGCGTCGGTCAGTTCGTACTCGCCGCGGCTCGAGACCCCGATCCGGTCTATCATGGCGAAGATCTCCTCGTCGAACCGGTAGACGCCCGCGTTGATCAGCTTGCTCTTGGGATCGGGGGACTTCTCCTCGAGGCCGGTGATGAACCCGTCCTCGCAGGTGACGACACCGAAGTCCTGGGGGTGTTCGGTCCGGTGGATCCCCATGACCGGTCCGTCCATGGCAGCGATCGCGGCGATATCGTCCGAACCGACGATCATGTCGCCGTTCATCAGCAAAAACGGCCCCGAGACCAGGCCGGCACAGGCCCGGACCGCGTCGCCCGTACCGAGCTGCTGCCGCTGGGTCACGTACCGGATCCGGCAGCCGAACCCGCCGCCGTCTCCGAAGTGGTCCCGGATCTCCCGCTCGCCGTAGCCGACCACGATCACGAACCGGTTGAAGCCGGCCCGGACTGCCGCCGCAATCAGGTGTTCGAGAATAGGACGGTTTGCGACCGGCAGCATCACCTTCGGCCGCGAGGCCGTGAGCGGGCGCATCCGCTTGCCCTCGCCCGCGGCGAGGATCACGCATTGCATCACAGGACTGCCTCCAGGAGGTACGCTGCCGCCGAATGCCCGGGACGTGCCGGGACGATCTGGGACGGCGGCGCCCGGCCCCGGGCGACCCCCGCCTGGCCCCCGAACGGAGCGAACGTGGTGGACCCGCCGGTGCCGTGGTTCATGCCAGAAGCGTATGTCCTCACCCGATATGAGGCTTCGTAAGCCCTCATCGTCCGTACGGGCACCAGTGGGGGAGGTCGACGAGTGCGGCCGTACCCCCGGTCGAGGGGCCGACCATGAGCACCTCCGTGCACGGTCCCGCGCACTCGATCCGGGCCATCCCCTCGTCGGTCACGAGCCCGTGGCCGAGCACGAGTATGACCCCGGATTCCCCCGGCTGGTCCGTGAGCCGGTCGGCAAACGCGTGCTCGAGCACCGGAGACCGGCCGACCAGGTGGACCGGGCGCCCGGCGGTCCTCGCCGCGAGCTCCCGCAGGCACGGGGGCCTGTTTTTGATCTCGCAGCCCCGGAGGTTCCGGGCAAAACCGAAGAACCCGGTGACCGCGTTGATCACGGCGCCGGCGGCCGACCGTTCGGACTCCCCTGCGAGCGGGGCGCCGAAGAGCATGGAGACCTTTACCCGCGCCTCGACCGGCGCGCCCGTCACGAACTGCGCGATGCGGCCGCCGTACTCGGCCTCGAGGGGGACGCCCCGCTCGTACGGGCAGACGAGGGTGTCGTGGTTGCGCACGATCTCGATCGAACCGTCCTCGGTCCCGGTCCCCGTGACACGAGCGCAGAGCCGCTCAGCTGCCCGTACCAGGAGATTCACGGCCGCACCTCGAGCACGACCCGGGCCGGTGCGCCGTCGCCGCCCTGGAGCCGGAGCGGGAGTGCGATCAGACCGTACTCCCCCGGTGGCACGTTCGAGAGGTCCAGGAGCTCGACCACGGCCCCGCCCGGCTCGAGCAGGGTCCGGTGGACCGTGCCGTCCGAGCCGGCAGCCTCGATCGATGGGGCGTCCGTCCCGACGAGCCGGACCCCCTGGCTGACCAGGTACGCGCCCCCCTCGGGCGTGAGGGCCGGGAACGGCGCCACGTACTTCGTCCGGCGCGAGAACCAGGTCCTGAGGAGTACGCGGGTCGCCCCCGCGAGCCGCCCCTCGAGGTCCTCCGGGCCGATCTCGGTCGCCGGGGTCTCGATCACCCGGCACGGGCCGATCAGCAGGTCGAGCGGAAGGCGGTCTACGGTCCGGCCGTCGAAAAGATAGTGGTCGGGGGCATCGATGTGCGTGCCCGTGTGGGATCCCATGGTCATATCCGAGATCAGAAAGCCGTCTCTCGCCCGCTTCGCGATCGTCGGGACCACGTCCCCGGGGTAGACAACGGCCCCGGGAGAGAGCGCCCGGGTCGCATCCAGATATCTCACCATCCGTGCTCTCCGATCAGTGGCACGAAACGCACCGGGCCGCCCGATTCGTGGACGAGACGGTCGCCCTGCCGGCGAATCCGGACCAGCTCCTGGATGTCGCGGCCGCCCACGGGCGCGACCAGTCGCCCGTTGTCGGCCAGCTGAGCAAGGAGCGGCTCGGGTACGAACGGCGCGGCAGCGGTCACGAGAATGCCCGCGTAGGGCGCGAGGACCGGCCAGCCCTGCGTACCGTCGCCGATATGGACCTCGACGTTCGCAGCCCCGATACGGGCGAGGTTGGCCCGCGCCGTCTCGGCCACTTCGGGCAGCCGTTCAACCGTGACCACGCGTTCGCAGAGCAGGGAGAGGACGGCGGCCTGGTACCCGGAACCGGCCCCGATCTCGAGCACACGGTCGTGCGGCCCGAGCTCGAGCATCGCAGTCATCAGCGCGACGATGTACGGCTGCGAGATCGTCTGGCCCGCCCCGATGGGCAGGGGCATGTCGTCGTAGGCGGCCCGCTCGTACCCGCTCGGGACGAAGAGGTGGCGGGGGACGCCCCGCATCGCCTCGAGCACGCGCTCGTCGCGGATCCCCCTGGCCGCGAGCTGGTACTCGACCATCGCGTGGCGCATGGACCTGTACGGATCATCCGGCATTCCTAGAACCCGGACTCCGCGGCGTCGATCGCATTGTCGATCTGCCGCTGAAGCATCTCCGGGAGCCCCCGGATCTTTACATCGAGGAACCCCCGGATAATCGTTGCGGTCGCCGTCTCCTCGTCGAGCCCGCGCGACATCAGGTATTCGATCTCGTCCCGCGCGATCCGGCCGACCGCGGCCTCGTGCGAGAGCTCGGTGTCGACCACGTACCCCGCGATCTCGGGGATCGCGTGGATCAGGCCGTCCTCCAGGATCAGGCCCTTGCACTCGATGTGTCCTTTCGTCCCGGGCACCTGGCCCCTAATCTCGCCGCGGCTGATGATCGTGCCGCCGCGGGTGATCATCCGGCTCACGATCTCGGCCGACGTCCCCGGCGCCGCGAGGATCGCGCGCGAGCCCAGATCCAGGTCCGAGCCCGGCATCCCCACCACGACCGAGGAGAACCGTGCGACCGCGTTCTCTCCCGCCAGGGTCGCGATAGGGTTCATGTCGATGTGCCGGACAGGCTGCATGCAGACATAGTTCGAGAGGAAGACGCCCCCCTCCTCGATGATCGTGGCCGACCGGGGGAAGACCGAGATCGACTCGGACCAGTTGTGGATCATGGTCGAGGTGACGCGGGCGTTCTTCCCGACGTAGATCTCGGTCACGCCGATGTGCGACCCGCCCCGTGTGTCCGAGCCCGAGACGCAGCCCGAGATCAGGTGGAGCTCCGCTCCCTCCTCGGCGATCACGATGTTGTGGACGTACTGGACCTTCGCTCCCGCGAGGTAGAGGCAGGCCTGGAGCGGGTAGACGGCCTTCGCCCCCTTCCTCGCGATGATCGCGAACCCCCGCTGGACCTCCTGCTTCGCCACGAACTGGGTGAATTTGTCCGTGTCCCGGTCCACGGCCTTCCAGTAATAGTCCTTGAGCCAGTCGTACTTCTGCAGGGCCTCGGCGATCGGCAGCACCTCGATCCCCTCGGTCCCCGAGTGGGCGTGCCGTATCTCCTGGTCAACCTGGAAGAACGAGCCCGAGCGCTCGGTCTCCGCGATATCGAGCCCGGCGAGCTCGAGGCGGCCCCGGTCTTCGGCGGATAAGTCGGTTAACTCTCCTACAGGCGCTGGCATTCCACACACTCCTGGTACCCGTGGGTCTTGATCGACTTGAGGATCTCGCGCGGATTGCCGTGGCACTTGAAGACGCCGTCGCAGAGGACGTGGCCGTAGTCGGCGTCGATGTAGTCGAGGATGTACCCCGTGTGCGTGATGATCAGGCCGCTCTTGGTCCGTTTCACGATGTGCTGGTCCTTCTCGAGCAGACGGGCGATCGCGTTTCCGATCAGAGAGATGTTCTCGATATCGACCCCGGACTCGGGCTCGTCGAGCATGGTGAACGACGGGTTCTGCACGAGGAGCTGGAGCACCTCGCTCCGCTTGATCTCGCCGCCCGAGAAGCCCGCGTTCACGTCGCGCTCGAGGAACCGGTCCATGTTCAGTTCCGCGGCCAGTTCGGGGATCCGGTCCGCGTTTGCACGGGCGGTCGCGTCCAGGAGCTTGCCGAGCTTGAGCCCGGCGATCGTGGGCGGCCGCTGGTAGAGCATCCCCATGCCCCGTCCGGCACGCTCGTGGAGCGGCATCCGCGTGACATCCTCGCCGTTGAAGACGATCGAGCCGGCGGTCACCTCGTTCCCCGCGAAGCCCATGATCGTCCGGAGCAGGGTCGTCTTCCCCGACCCGTTCGGCCCCATCATCAGGTGTGTTTCACCATCGGGGATCGTGAGGTTGATGTCGTGGAGGACCTCCCGATCTCCGATCGAAACGTGCAGGTCTGTGATCTCGAGCATAAACTCCTCGCGAGATGTATCGGGCCGCTAGATTAAACCGTTGCCGATCGCCCCCTTCACTTTCACACCGCAATCGTACCTGCTTATGTGTCGGCTCGGCGAGCTCTTCTGCATGGACCGAGAGACATTTCTCCATATCGCCGAGCGCGCGGCCCGGTACCCGGACGTTCGGCGCCGCGGCCAGCTGGTCAGGCCGCTGGCGACGCCCGCGCCGTCCGGCTTCTTTGCCGGGCTCGTATCCCGCGCGGCCGGCTACGGCGGGTGCGCCGAGACGTAAGCTGCGGCCCCGGTCCGGTCGTAACGGGACGCAGCGGTCGCATTCAACAGGTCGACCGCCCGGTTGTGCTCCTCGACAAGCCGATCCAAGGCGTCCTCGTCGGCAGTGTATCGTGCGTACGCCGTCTCGAACGCGGCACGGTCGCGGGCCGGGCGGAGCGCCTCGAGCCGACGCCGGTTCGTCTCGAGCGCCGCCCGGCGGCGGTCGATCTCCGGGCCGAGCGCATCCACCCGCGAGCGGGCGGTCAGCCGCGCCGCCTCGATAACCGCGATGTCGGGGGCGGCGGCGTACCCGGTCGTGCCGTTCCCGATTGGGACCACGAGCGGAGGCGCGGCGTCCCGGACCCCCCCGGGCACGACCCCGACGTACGAGGCGTTCGTGACCTCGAGGTACGCGTACCCTGACCCGCCGTAGTCGTACCCGGCGGGGCAGCCGACGCCGAGGGCCATGTGCGACTCGGGGAGGAAGACGAAGAGCGCGACACGGTAGCCCTCCCGTGCGAGGAGGCCGGCGAGCAGCAGGGCCTTGTCGTCGCAGTCCCCGCTCCGGTCGGCCCAGGTCTCGACCGGGTAGTTCGCGGCCGTTTCGGGGGCCGTGAGGTACGGTAGCTGCTGGACGGCGGCGGCCATGAGCTCGAGGTGCCGGTCGTCGTCGAGCCCGCGCCGGTCCCGGACCTCGCGGAATCCGGCGAGCAGGTCGGCGAAGAACCGGTCCTGGGCCGGGTCGGAGACCTGGGCGCGGTAGGCGCCGGCGACCCACTCCTCCTCGGGGACGTCTCCCCGCAGCAGCACCTCTTTCGTACTCGCCCTTGCCCCGGCCAGGACTGCGGCGTCGATCGTCACCCCCACGGTCTCGGTCCCGTCCTCGAACCGGAACGTGTGCTCGGCCGTCACCGGCTCCGCGGCACCGGGCATGGACGCGATCGACGGGTATTCGGCGTGCGGCCCGAAGAGCGCGGCGCACCCGGCCGTGGCGGAGACGAGCGCGAGCATGAGCACGAGCAGCGCGGCGATCCGGCAGTTCATGCGCCGCACTCCGGCGTGGCCGG
>CAYWVY010000028.1:23448-26832 GCA_964461885.1 uncultured Methanospirillum sp.
CCGGTGCTTTCGCGAGCGTTTCGGGCCGGAACTTGCCGGTCCGGACGAGAACTGCCGCGAGGCCGGCCGCTCGCGCCCCCCCGATGTCGGTCTCGACATCGTCCCCGATGATCACGGCCCGCCCGGCCGGGACCTCCCTATCGGTGAGGGCGAGGCGTAAGAGGGCGGGCGAGGACTTGCCCACCACTTCGGCCGTGGCCCCGGCCGAGAATGCGAGCCCGTCGGCGTCCCGCCAGTACCGGTCCCGTTCGAGCGCGACGAGCCCGGCACCGCCGACGAGGGGCCGGAAGGCATGGTTCCTGCTGTCACAGGTCCACCGATCCCCTGTGTTGCCGACGACCACGAAGGGCGCCTTCCCGTCCGCGAGATCGATGCCTCCCTCCTCGAAGTCCCGGTGAACGTCCCCGGTTGCGATCAGGCGGCACGCGGAAGTGCCGGCCTCGCCGGGGCGGGACACGGCGGCCATGTCCGGCGCGAAGCACCAGCCGCCGGGTATCGCGAAGCCGAGGTCCCCGAGCCGCGCAGCGACAGGCCGGCGGGAACGCCGCGTCGTGTTCGTGACGCACCCGGACGGGATCCCCTTGTCGCGGAGCCACTGGACGGCATCGAGCGATCCCGGAACGGGCTCGTCCCCGACCGTAAGAACACCGTCGATATCGATCAGTACGGCTTCGACGCTCACGACTCCTCCTTCTCCGCAGTCCCGGGAAGTGCCCCGGGGCCGCCCGCCGCCGTCGGGGCCCGACGGGATCGACGCATGCATCCCCGGACCGTACCTGTCGCTTCTTCGCCCCCTTCACGGCCGGCGCCCACGGTCATCAGCACCCTCACGGGCCATCCCGTGGACGAAGCGGGGATCTCCGGGGACGATGGAAGCGCGCGCGTCGGATGGGGCGGGCGACCGGCAACCGGGCACCTGCAGATGATGGATGGTGCGGACTGCCTATTCAATGGTTCTGGCCCGTGCCGGACCGATGGACGGGGGGATCGGCCCGGACATCCGGGCACCCCGCGTCGGTCGCCGGATGCCGGCCGGGAGCCGTTTCCGCCACGCCCGGGGGCTAGAATCGCAATTCGAACGGCCCTGAGAATAAATGACAACGTTAATAATGGAATGGACGGTAATTAGACTATGAGGTGACCTCATGGCAACCTATGGTATCGAATTCGTTCCCGGAAATGTCAACGTCAAGCAGGTCGTGAACTACTGCAAGCTCGCGGAGTCGAAGGACATCGACTACGCCTGGATCACGAACCACTACAACAACCGCCACTGCTACCCCGTCCTCGCCGCGATCGCGCAGGAGACCAACACGATCAAGATGGGCCCGGGTATCATGAACGCGTTCACGGACACGCCCGCGGCGATGGCCTCGTTCGCCGCGACGCTCAACGAGATCTCGGACGGACGCGCCGTGTTCGGCATCGGCCCCGGCGACCTCTCGACCCTGCCGAAGCTGAACATCCAGCCGGAGAAGCCCGTCGCCCGCCTCGGTGAGGCCGTCGCGGTGATCCGCAAGCTCCTGACCGGTGAGGCCGTCTCGACTCCCGAGATGGAGTTCTTCAAGTACGACGGCGCGAAGATGACCGGCGTCAACCTCCCCGGCAAGAAGGGGATTCCGATCTACATCGGCGCCCAGGGCCCCAAGGTCCTCGAGCTTGCCGGCACGGTCGGTGACGGCGCGCTGATCAACGCCTCGAACCCCAAGGACTTCGCGGCTGCGATCCCGATCATCAAGGGCGCGACCGACAAGGTCGGCAAGAAGGGCTTCGACATCGGCGCGTACACCGCGATGTCGATCGACAAGTCCGAGAAGAAGGCCCGGAACGCCGCGAAGATCGTGGCCGCGTTCATCGCCGCCGGCTCGCCCGAGCCCCTGCTGACCCGCCACGGCCTCGACCTCGCGAACGTCGCGAAGATCAAGGACGCCCTCGGCAAGTTCGACTTCAAGTCGGTCGGCGAGCTCGTCGGCGACAAGGAGATCGACGCGTTCACCATCGCCGGCACCCCCGAGATGGTCAAGGCCAAGTGCGCTGACCTCGAAGCGGCCGGCGTCACGCAGATCATCTTCGGGTCGCCGCTCGGCCCGAACATGACCGACTCGATCCGCCTGCTCGGCAAGTACGTCGTCTAAACCCCCATATCCACCCTTTTTTCCCAAGCGTTAATATCGAGGCCGGGCCAAGCTCCCGATAGCCATGTTCGTGATCGAGGAGCGGCGCAACGGCACGTTTCCGCTCCAGTACCGGCGCGAACGCCTGACCGGCCTCTCCTGCACGATCAGCCCGGGCCGGCTCCTCCGCGGGCTCGATCACCCGATCTCGACCACAGTGCAGGCGCCGGCGGACTGTCCGTTCTGCCCCGAGCGGCTTGAGGCCGAGACCCCGACCTTTCCCGACGGAACACGGATCCGGCGGGGCGAGTCCGTGACCTTCCCGAACCGCTATCCGTTTGCCGAGCGGCACACCGTCGGCGTGATCTGCCGGGCGCACGCAGCGGAACGGGTCACGGCGCGCCAGCTCGCGGATGTGCTCGAGGGGCTCGCCGCTTCGCTCGAAGGGGCGCCGGGCTACCCGTCGATCAACTGGAACCACCTCGCTTCGGCCGGGGCCTCGATGTCCCACCCGCACCTGCAGGGCCTTGCCGATCGGCGGCCGTCCCGCGTCCCGGGGCTGTATATCGACGCCTCGGCACGGTACCGCGCCCGGCACGGGCAGCGGTATCGGGACGACCTTGCCGAGCGGGAGGCCGGGTCGGAGAGGTGGCTCTTCGGCGGCGAGGTGCCGTTCGTCGCCTCTGCCGTGCCGCTCGGCGAGCGCGAGGTCAGGGGGCTGCTCCCCGTGGCCACGCTCGAGGAGGCCGGGCCGTACCTGCCTCCCCTCGCGGACGGCATCTGCCGCGTGGTCGAGTTCTACCGCTCGCTCGGGACGCAGGCCTTCAACGTCGCGGTCTTCTTCGACCGGTCCGGGTCCGACCGGGGCTTCTCGGCCTTCTGCTCGGTGATCGCCCGCATCAACCCGAACCCGCTGTCGATCTCGGACTCCGCCTTTATGGAGCGGCTCCACCAGCACCCGGTCGTGATGACGCTCCCCGAGGAGCTTGGCTCCCGCTTTCGGGAGACCTGCCTGGAAAAATAGGGTTTGGGGTACCGGGTTACTCGGGCTTCGAGACCAGCGCGGTCTTGCTGACGATCGTGCCGTCCTTCTTGTGGGGCTTGCGGAGGACGCCGTCGCCGGCCTTCTCGATCTCGCGGGCCTCGTCACAGAGGACGGCGGCCACGCGCATCATCTCGTGCGCGGAGGCGACGATCGGGATGTACTTCTCCCACTCCTTGGTCATGAAGCAGCCCTTGACGTTGACCATCGCGACCGCCGAGGCGACCT
>CAYWVY010000029.1:0-26448 GCA_964461885.1 uncultured Methanospirillum sp.
GAGCTGGCTGCCCGTCTCGACCATGGCGACGGTCAGGTGCTCGACCTCGTCCATGTCCATGCCGTTGATGTAGTTCGCGGTCACGTAGGCCGAGAGTTCGGGGAGGGAGAGGTTGTCGGCGACGATGTCGTTCACGATCGTCCGGATCTCTTCGCGCGAGAGCCTGCGATTGTTCATCTTCTTCTTGATGATCTCGAGCGACGCGGGCTTGGGGGCCTCCCAGATCTCGACCTCGGCTCCCTCCTCTACCTCGAGGGCGCAGTGGATCGGCGCGTAGAGCCCGATGATCCCGGGCTCGATTATGACGTCGGTCAGGTCGACATGGGCCGAGACGGCACGTCCGTTCGCATGGTTCATCACCCGGAGGCGGTCGCCGTCCACCACGCCGGTGTTCCGTGCGTCGGCCCGGTTCAGGAGGACGCCGCGGTTCGCGATGTCCAGGGTCTTTGCAGTGAGCTTCATGAACAGTCCATCCTGTCGCCGACAGCATCGGCGCCCTCCACTGGGAGGGAGTACGGAGAAGTGGGAACGAGATGCATATATAGCGCTCGCCCGTCCGAGGGCAAGACCTTTATCCCGGTGCGGGCGACGTATCTACCGATGAGGGCACCCCTCCTCTGCGCGGTCCTGCTTCTGCTCCTCGTCGGCGGAGCAGCCGCCGCCGACACGAACCGCTACAGTTACCTCTCGGTCGATAGGGTCGCGATCAACCTCTCGGGCACGGAGGCGACGGTCGTGGTCGACTACCGGGTCGACCCGGGGATCGCGCCGCTCGTCGCTATCTTCGGCCGGGGCGACCTCCACCAGAAGGTCCGGCGGGTGACCGGGTTCGAGGACGGCAGGATTGTCGCGCTCAGCATGGAGCGGGCCGAGCTCGTGGTCGAGGAGGCCGCGATGGACTACGGGGAGGGGTCGTACTGGTTCCCGGCGCACACCTTTGGCGTGGTCGTGCCGTCGCTCACGATCTCGACCCCGCAGAGCACGCGGCAGCTCGCCCGGACCGACACTTTTTCACGCGGAATAGGTTACTTCGGCGTCCCGCCAACGCCGCCCGCGGCCTGATCGAGGTCGAGGGTCCGCACGAGCCGGGCCGGGTTGCCGGCGATCACGCAGTGCCCGTCGGGGAACGAGCGGGTGACGATCGAGCCGGCGCCGACGATCGTATGCGGCCCGAGCGTGACGCCCGGGAGGATCACGGCGTTCATGCCGATCCAGCAGGACTCGCCGATCTCGACGGCCTTGCCGGCGAGATGCCTCGTGAGGTCAGCCGGGTCGTGGTTGGCCGTGATGATCCCCACGTTCGAGGCGATCCAGGTCCCCCGGCCGATCGTGATCTGCGCGGCGAAGTTCTGGAAGTACTTGCCGCTCATCTCGTTGAACATATTGATGTCGTCGGGGTGGAACTTCAGGTTCCGGCCCCACGAGACGGTGTGCAGGGGCGAGACGGGCCAGGGCACGTTCCGGTTGAAGCGGAGGATCTTCTGGAAGAGGATCCCCCGGAGGACCCATTTCCAGCCCGTGAACGAGTCGTCGAAGTAGAGCCCGACCAGATACCGGCGGTCGTAGACGAGGCCGCCTGCGAACCGGAGTCCGCGGACGAGGATCGAGAAGAGCCGCTTCTTGGTCGCGGGCGAGACCATCTCAGCCCTCCGGTCCCGCGATACTGGCGTGCGGCTCGGTCATGGTCGTTAGAGCTTCCGGTAGTGGATGGCCGGGTCCTGCTCCTTCCAGCGGGAGAAGACCCCCTTGACATCCACGACCACGGGCGTGCCCTTGCTGATCCGCCGGACGTCGTCGATGGTGAGGTCCCTGAACTGGTCGTGGGGCACGTTGACGATCAGGCAGTCGGCCTCGATCCCGTCGAGGTCGTGCAGGGGGCGGACGTTGAACCGGGCGATCTCTTCTTCCGTCAGGAGCGGGTCGTACCCGTAGACATCGGCGTGGAACTCGCGGAGCTCGGTGATCATCTCGTGCGAGGGGCTTTCACGCGTATCGGGCACGTTCTCCTTGTAGGTCAGCCCGAGGATCACGACCGTCGAGCCGCGGATCACCTTGCCCGCGTCGTTCATGCCCTTGATCGCGAGTTCGGCTACGTGCTTGGGCATGTAGTCGTTGATCGAGCGTCCCGCGAGGATCACCTGGGGGTGGTACCCGAGCTCCTCGGCCTTGTACACGAGGTAGTACGGGTCGACGGGGATGCAGTGACCGCCCACGAGCCCGGGCCGGTAGTGGTGGAAGTTCCACTTGGTGCCGGCTGCCTCGAGGACTGCCTGGGTGTCGAGGTCCATCCGCTGGAAGATCAGGGAGAGCTCGTTCATCAGGGCGATGTTCAGGTCGCGCTGGATGTTCTCGATCACCTTCGCGGCCTCGGCCGTTCGGATGGAGGGGGCGCGGTGGACCGTCGTGACCAGGCTGTAGAGCGAAGTGAGGAGGTCCGTCGTCTCCTCGTCCATGCCCGCCACGATCTTGACGATCCGGGCGAGCACGTGCTCGTCGTCGCCGGGGTTGATCCGCTCGGGCGAGTACCCGATAAAGAAGTCCGTGCCGCAGGCGAGGCCCGACTCGCGCTCGAGGACCGGCGCCATCAGCTCCTCGGTCACGCCCGGGTAGACCGTCGACTCGAGCACGACTACCGCGCCCGGTTTCAGGTTCCGGCCGATCGTGACCGCGGCAGCTGCGACGGGTCCGAGATCCGGGTCTTTGGCGCGGGTCACCGGGGTCGGGACGGCGATGATCACCACGTCGGCCTCGCGGAGCCGGGCGGGATCGTCCGTGAGGTCGATCCGGTTGCCGGGGGTGGTCCTGATCCGTTCGAGCTTGGACGGGTCGATGTCGTAGCCGAGCGTGCGCACGTGGGAGGAGAAGGCCTCCGCGAGCGGGTACCCGACGTAACCGAGCCCGACCACACAGACGGTGAGGGCCGTCACTTTCTGGCAAACCATTGTATCGTCTCTTTCAGGCCGTCGTTGAGCGTGTACGCGGGGGCGTAGCCGAATGCATCGGCGGCGCGGGAGATGTCGGCGAGCGAGTCGCGGACGTCGCCGGGCCGGGACGGCTCGTGGATCGGGTCGACACGGGTGCCGACGAGGTCCATGATGGTGCCCGCGAGTTCGATGAGGTCGATCCTTTTTTGGCAGGCGACGTTGAAGACGCCGACGGCGTCGCTCTCGGCCGCGAGGATGTTCGCGCGGACCACGTCGCGGACGAAGGTGAAGTCACGGGTCTGGCGGCCGTCACCGTGGATCACGGGCGACTCGCCCGCGAGGATGCGGGTGATGAAGTTCGGGATCACAGCTGCATACTGCGATGTCGGGTCCTGCCTGGGGCCGAAGACGTTGAAGTACCGGAGCGCGACCGTGGGCAGATCGTAGAGGGCGGTGAAGACCCGGCAGTAGTGCTCGTCCGTGAGCTTGGTGACCGCGTACGGCGACATCGGCTCCGGCGTCATGGTCTCGACCTTCGGAAGGACCGGCGTATCGCCGTAGACCGACGAGGACGAGGCGAAGAGGACTTTCTCCACCCCGGCGTCGCGCGCCGCGAGCAGGACGTTGAGGGTCCCGTTTACGTTCACCAGGTTCGACTGCGCCGGGTCCTCGACCGAGCGCTGGACCGAGGGGAGGGCCCCCTCGTGGAAGACGAAGCGGGCGTCCCGGAAGGTCCGCGCCAGGAGTACGGTATCGAGGATAGAGCCGCGTGCGAACTCGACGTCCAGGCCCGAGAGGTTGGATTCGCGGCCGGTCGAGAGGTCGTCGAGGACCGTCACCTCGTACCGGTTCGAGAGTTCCTCGGCGAGATTGGAGCCGATAAACCCCGCTCCGCCGGTAACCACGACCTTCATTCCTAAACAGGTCGTCACGGGGAATATAAAAGCTATCGAGAAGGGAGCCGGGGCCTCAGCGCTCGAGGGTCCGGATGTGTTCGCGGGCCCCTGCAGCGACCTCCTCGCGCCCCTGGAGCGCTGCGACGTCGGCGATCGCCTCGAGGACGTGGACCGAGTCCTCGAGGTACGAGAGGATGTCGGCCGGAAAGAGGTCGATGCCGTAGACATCGGTGAGGTGGGCGCTGATCTGCCGGTGGTCGAGCCCGGCCTCGCGGAGCTCGATCACCAGCGCGGCGAAGCGCCGCTCGGGGCAGCCGCACTGGGGCGACTTCTTGCAGCCGCACTGGAGGAAGTCGGCGATGAACTCCAGGAGCTGCGCGCGGGTCGTTGGGTCGAGGCGGTCGAAGTCGAGTCGGGAGGTGAGGGTCTCGAGCACGAGCCCGTGGAAGGCCTTCTCGGGCAGGCGGAAGCCGGCAACGCGCTCGAGCCGCCGGCTGGAACGGAACCGGGCCTTCTCCGCGATCACGACCCCTCGCCGGGCTCCTCGTCGAAGTTCTTGAGCGACTTTATCGCCTCGCCCATGGTCTCGATCTGTACGAGCCAGTCGTCGAAGAGGGTCGGGTCCTCGATGTCCTCCTTGACGTACCGGGCGCAGCACGCGGCCCCGCCGATCACGGCAGCGCCGATCTCGGCGGCGACCTCGAGGGTCTCGTCCGCGCCCTGCTCGGCGAGGGCCCGCCCGCGCTTGACCAGGGCCTTGACGTCCTTGTCGTAGTCTCCGGCGATGAACCGGCGGCAGGCGGCGAAGAGGACCAGCACGGACTCCTGGGCCGGGCCGACCAGTTCGACCAGCGGGCCATCGGGGAGCTCGGAGAGGACGATAGCCTCGATGTCGTCGATCTTCTGCTGGGCCTCATCGGCCTGGAACCGCCCGTTCTGCCAGAGCCGCACGACCTTGAGAACCGAGAGGGTGATGTCCTCGGAGAATGCGTAGAGCATCGCGATCCCCTCCGGAAGGTTGTCGCCGCCGTCTCCCTCGAAGTCGGCCTCCGAGAGGGTGTGGAGCCAGTTGTTCCAGCGCTCCTGGTTGTAAAAGATGTAGAAGAGCTTCATCGGGGCCTCTTCCGCCGCCTTCTTCCCGGCCTTCCGTGCCATTCACATACGTGTAACCGTGGCCGGTTAAAGTTCTTTTCATCAGAAAAGGAGGCCAAAACGGCGGCGAATACGGTCGAAGGAGGGAGATACGGGCGGACGGTCCGCCAGGATGATGGACCTGCCAGTGCGGCTAACGCCGACGACCCTTCTTCTGCGGCGCGGCCGGTTCTGCCGCCTCGCTGTTGACGGGGCCGAGCTTGCGGATCGAGACCGCGTTGATCACGGGCTCGCCGACCGCGATATATCGCTTAATCACCTGGCCCAGCACCTCCACCCGGTCGCCCTTCCGGATCCTCTCGGCCGGCGACGTGAACATCTTGACCGAGATCTCGCCCGTACGGTCTCCGACCATGAAGGACGGGCGGTTCAGGAACTGGAAGTGCGTCTGCTCGACGATCCCCGTGAGCCGGACGGGCTCCTGGAGCATCGAGAGATTGACCTGGTTCACCCGCACGGTCTTCGCCTCCGCCTCGTACGTGGGAATCAGGGCCGCGTACTCGTGCTGGCTCATGTAGTTGAGGACCAGCGGGATGAGCAGGATGAGAACGAGCGTGGGAATTCCCCAGATGAGCAGTTGGTTATCGCCCGTGACGTAGACCGTGTAGAGGAGAATAAAAGTGAGGATGAAGAAGACCGCGATCGGTAGGATCGCGGGCCTCACCCTGATATTGCCAATCTTCATTAGGGGGGTCTGAATCACTTCAGCGCCTGGATCTCCTTGCGGAAGGCGATCCAGTAGAGCAGGCCGACGAAGATCATGCCGCCCACGATGTTGCCGAGCGTGACGACGATGATGTTGTTGGTCCACATGGTGACCCAGTTGAGCCCGTCCAGGACGCCAGGTGCAAACGTCGCCTGCTGTGCCTCCGTGAGGAAGCCCTTTGTCATGATCCCCGCGGGGATGAATGCCATGTTTGCGACCGAGTGCTCGAGGCCGGACGAGACGAAGGCCATGATCGGGAACCAGATCCCGAAGAACTTGCCGATCAGGTCGTCGGCGCATATCCCGAGCAGGACGGCCAGGTTGACGAGCCAGTTACAGCCGATACCCTTGAGGAACGCGGACCAGAGGGCCAGGGGGCCGACGTAGCTCACCTTAGCGACGGCGATCTGGACGGCCCTGACGCCGAAAGCGCTTGCCGTGATCGTGCCGGTGGCGCTGACCGAGGAGTACGGACCGTAGGACATGATGTATGCCCATACGATGGAGCCGATCAGGTTCCCGATGTAGACCCAGAGCCAGAGGTTCAGGACGCTTGCCCACGAGACCTTGTGGATGAAGGCTGCGACCGGCGCGAGCATCGCGTCGCCGGTGAAGAGCTCGGCACCCGTCAGGATGGTGATAATCAGCCCGACAGGGAACACGGCGCCCAGGATGAGCTGCGAGATACCTGCCGAGGCGAAACCCGCGTTAACAAAGCCGGCGTTGGTTGCTGCCGCCCCGGCCACGATACCTGTACTGCAGACGGTCGCGAGACCCGCGCCCATCGCAATGAATGCCCCGGAGAAGAACCCGCGGAGCACCATGTTCCACGAGGGCAGACCGGTCTTGTACTTGCCGGCGTCGCCTGCCTTCGCAACGATTGCTACTGGTGGATGAAATGCCATTTGATCGATACACCTCTCTGAATCATGCACCTAGACCAGCAACATATTAAACTGCCGCGGTTAGGTCAATGTAAAAATCCTTTGTGGTCTTATTAAAGATTTGTCATTTGTTTTCCAAATAATGCGATAATCTCGCCCCTCTCACAGGAGGGCGCAACGGGCATGTTAACAACATCAAATGAACAAATCTAAAAATAAACGTTATTAAGCGAAAATCGGGGCCGAATCGGCGTTATTCACGTACATAACCTTTTCTCTTGTTCATCCGTCCGGCGAACTGCGCGCGATTTCGCGGGGAAAAAACGGCCCGTACCGTGGGTGATGCGGCATCCGCCGAATTGCGCAGCGTCCGACCGACAGGGACGCGAGATCCGCGCTGATATCGACTGTTCGAGAGAGGAGTGACGAATGCGCCCCGCTGCAGGGACGGATAGAAGGGGCGGTTCTGCACGCTTGGAAAAGTTTAACCCTGCCTGTCTGCGATCTGTACAAACGCATAATTGGCGGCAGATCATCGATACGGAGGCTTCTAGATGGCGGAGATGAATGGAGAGAGCGCGATTGTCAGGGAGTTTCGCGAGAAGGATGCGTGGGGGCTCTGCACCTGCATCGATCTCAAAGGATGCGACCCCGCGGCGATCCGCGATGCCGAGCGGATTCGGCAGTACGTGATCGAGGTCTGTGACCTGATCAGGATGAAGCGCTTCGGTGAGCCGCAGGTAATCCACTTCGGCCCGAATGAACGTGTCGCCGGTTATTCGATGACACAGCTGATCGAGACGTCGCTCATCTCGGGGCATTTCGCGAACGAGACGAACGCGGCGTACATCGATATTTTCAGTTGCAAGGAGTACGAGCCCGGGGAGGCGGCCGAATTCACGCGCCGATACTTCGGGGCGGACTCGGTCGCGTTCCAGGTCCTGCTGAGGGTCTAACCCCCACGTCTTTTTCTAGTTACTCGAGGCTTGAGCGGAGCCGGCGCTTCGTATCCAGCGCGTGGAAGACTGCCTTTCACGGCAGGAAAAAAGGGATTATCCGGCTGTTGCCGTCTCTGTCGGCTTCGGAACCGCCGGGGCGGCGGCAACCGCCTCCCTCGCGTTCGTCGCGGTAACCGTCGGGGTAGCATTGGCAACGGTCGGCACAGCACTGGCAACGGTCACTGTCTGCGTCACTTCGAGGCTCGGCGGCAGGATCACGGCGTCGATCACGTGGATCACGCCGTTCCCGGCCTGGACGTCGGTCTGGTTCACGGTCGCACCGTCGAGCTCCAGCCCACCGTCGGGCAGCACGGTCACCGTGACGGGCTCCCCTTTGAGCATCCTGATCGTCTGCATGCCGGCGATGTCGGCCGCCGCGAACCGGTCCCCGGCCACGTGGTGGCCAAGCACGGAGGCGAGCAGGGTGCGGTCGGCAAGCAGTGCGTCGAGCGTGCCCGGGGGCAGGGCCTCGAAGGCCTCGTTCGTCGGCGCGAAGATCGTGTAGGGGCCAGCCCCGTTCAGGGTGTCGCTGAGGCCCGCCGTCTCGACCGCGCTGACGAACGTCGTCAGGTTCCGGTCGGTCGCGGCGAGCTGCATGAGCAGCGGCTCCGGGACGGCCACCTCTGTCGGCGTCGCGGCGGGGGTCTCGTTCGCGACGGCGGTCTCCGTCGGAGTCACCGTCACCGTGGCGGTCGCGTTCTCAGTCGCGGTCGCCGTCGGGGTCGGAACGGCCGTCGGGGCCTCGCCGTCCCCGGTCGATCTCGGGGACGGGGCGGAGGTGGTCGCCGTGGTGGCGACCGTGGTCGCGGCAGGGGTCGTCGTCTCACCGGTCGGAACGGCCGGTGCAGGGACGATCGGCGCTGCGACCGTCCTCTCCGTGCTCGCCGGCGTCGGGATCGCCGTGGTCGCGTTCGCCGTCGCGGTTGTGGTAGCGTTCGCGGTCGTCGTTGCGGTCGCCGACAGGGTGGGGGTGGACGAGGCGGACAGAGCCTGTACCGTCGCGTTGTCAGTCACCGTCGGGGCCGGTGTCGTCGCGTTCGCCGTCGCGGTTGCGGTCGCCATCGCAGTCGGCGGCACGATCGTCGGCGCCAGGGTCGCGTTCACGCCCGCCAGGGGCACCATGGCCCGGGACTCGGTCAGGGAACCCGCCGCTCCGAATGCCATGTAGTCGATGTTGTGGTACCCGCCGAAGACGAGCCGGAGCACGTGCGCCCCGCCGTTCAGCCGGATCCTCTGGGTTACGTTCGTGTACTTCTCGTAATCGCCCGTCTTGGGCACGGTGATGGTCGTCGCCGTGATGCCGTCGACCTGCAGCCGCATCTGCGTGTTCGCGTTCGGGCTCGAGACCCGGAAGACAACATCGTAGTCGCCGGTCTGCCGGACGTTCGCCGTGTACTTGAGCCACTCGCCCGGCCGGATCCAGCAGACCACCGGCTTGTCATCGACCTCGCTCAGCTCGATGTCCACGTCGTCGTTCCGGTAGATGCCGCCAAAGTTGGACGCGGTCGTGTCATAGTAGCCCACGCCCTCGCCGCCAGTGTTGTAGTCCTCGGCCTGGATGACGCCAGGGATGATGCCATAGCCGTAGACCATCGGGATCGGCGGCGGGAGGAGCTTCCCGAGATCGACGGATGTCGGCGGGACGGGTGTGTCCGGCTTCTCTGTCGGCGGGGTGGCACCGGGGGTCCCACCGGTGCTCGTGCTGGCCTGGAACTTGATCCAGTTCACGTTCGAGTAGCCGTTGAAGTAGAGCCGGATCACGTGGGACCCGGCCGGGAGCGAGACCTGCCGGGTGACTGTCTGGTAGGTCAGGTAACTGCCCGTGTTCGGGACCATGACCTTGCACAGGTCGGTGCCGTCGAGCTGCATCATGAACGAGCTGTCCGACTTCGGGCTGGAGACCCGGAACGAGACGTCGTAGATGCCGGCTTTCTCAACATTCACCGTGTACTTGAGCCACTCGCCCGGCCGGACCCAGCCGACCACGTAACTCCCCTCGCTGCTCGACATCTCGATGTCGACGCCGTCCTGGCGGTACACGCCGCCCTCGTTCGTGGGGGTCGTGTCGTGGTACGCCACGCCCTCGCCGCCGGTGTTGTAGTTCTCGGCCTCGATCTGGCCCGGGATGGCGGCGCCCGCGGGGACGTCCGGCGACGGCGAGCTGACGATAGTCGTTGGCCCGGTCGTGCCGGCCAACGCGAACTGCATGCAGCAGAGGTTGTGGAACCCGGCGGTCGTGATCCGGAGGACGTGCTTACCGGCCGTCAGGCTGACCTGCTCCTTGACATTCGTGAACGTGTTCCAGTCTCCCGTCTTCGGGACAGCGACCGTCACGGCATCCTTGCCGTCCACGGAGAGCTTGAACGACGTCCCCGTGTTCGGGCTCGAGACCTTGAACGTAACGTCGTAGGTCCCGGCTTCCTTCACGTCCGCCGTGTACTGGTACCACTCGCCGGGGCGGTTGTAGTCCACGACGTGGCTTCCGGTTTTGCTGCAGTACTCGATGTCGACGCCGTCATTGCGGTACATTCCGCCCTCGTTCGCGGCCGTCGTGTCGTGGTAGGCAATGCCCTCGCCGCCGTCGTCGTAGTCCTCCATCTCGATAAGGCCCGGAATAACGCTCTTGCCGACACCGGGCGGGAGCACGGTTGGCGTCACGGGATCTTCAACGATCGGGGTTGTCGTGATCGTCGGTGTCGGGGTCTCGGTGCCTGGAGTGAAGCCGTTGATCGTGATCTGGTTGTTCTTTGCGTTGTAGTACCGGATCAGGGTGTTGGGATCGGCACCGCTCAGCAGGATATCGAGGGTGCAGCCCGTCACGGCCCACGGGTCGTTCGGGTGGTCTTCCCGCAGCCCGAGGGAGATCGCGCCGCTGCTCTTCTTGGGGTTGTAGATCTTGAAGTTACCGAAGACGACGCCGGAGGAGCCCCACATGTAGAGCGCGTGGGTCCTCGCGTTCTTGGAGACGCAGTTGTTGAACTTCAGGTTGGTGCCGGTGCGGACCTGGAAGGACTTGTCCGAGCCGTCGTCGGTGCACCCGTTCAGGATGACGTCCTTTGCCCCCTGCCAGACCCAGAATCCGTTGTTCTTGCTGTTGACGGAGACGCAGTTGGTGAGGGTGACGCCGCACGAGAGGTAGTACCCGGTCATGTAGAACCGGGTCGGTTCGGTGTTCCGCCAGCCGTTGTTGACGGCGACGCAGTTGCTGACCCGGCTGTTGACCTGCACCGGGATGGCCGTGTTCGGGTCGTTACCGTTGTAGAAGTTTGGCTCGAAGTAGAACCCGGACTCCCAGCAGTCATCGGCCCGGCAGTTGTTGACGGTCAGGTCGTACAGGTCGGCCCCCTCGTGGAAGTCGAACCCGACGGCCCAGATCTTGCCCGATCCGGCATTGCCGCACCGGAGCGCGAGGCAGTCGTCGAACCGGATGTTCCGGTTGACCCTCGGCGATTTCTGGCCGTTGAGGTTGAACCCGGTCGAGCCGACGTCGATCGCTTTGCACCGGACGAACTCGATGTTCTCGCAGACTTTCCCGTCGGCCCAGACGAAGAACATGCCGTTGACGGTCGGCGCGGTCTTCTTCGAGTCCTGGATCGTGACATCGTGCACCTTCACGTTCGACGTCGTGATCATAAGCCACCCGCGGTTCGTGATCTTGAAGTCGCTCACGGTCACCCCTGACTGGGCGATATCCACACGTGCCGCATAGTCGCCTGCCATCGAGAGGACCGTCTTGTCCGGTCCCTGTCCTCGGAAGATGTTGCCGGACTTGACGTAGACCGTGCCCGACGTGCGGAAGGTCCCCTCCGTCATCACGACCTCCCCTCCGGAAGCGAGCGCAGCGTTCAGCTCCGTCTGATCACCGCTGCCGTCGCAGACATAGTTCGCGGTGGCCTTCGAGGATGCGCTCGCGTCGCTTGCGGCCACAATCGTCGCGGCGAGCGCGGATTGCGCGAGAAGTGCGCATCCGAAAAAAAGTATAAAGAAAATTTTTCCCTTAACGTTCATCGACCACCTCTAGTGTTCATTACAAGAACCTTTGATTATATATGTCTTACCTTTAACATCTAACGAGCATTTGGGCTCCGTTTGCCGGAAAGAGGCTAAATATGTATTCTAATGGGCATTCGGGTCCATAACGCGTTCGGAAGTTCTAAGGACTATTTATATATGTCCTATGGCGGAGTCTCAAAACGAACGTCGGATCTTCGGCAAATCTCTCATACAGGCGGAGATTGAAACGTTTTCGGTTTTGGAACGACGTGACGGTTCGCTCAGTGAGAGAACCAGGGAAAATTCGACGACACGGGGCCCTATTGCCGAATTTGCATCGAAACCGGGCATACTATTAAGTGTGGCACAATCGCGCTACCCCGAGGAGGAATCGACGGAAGTCATTATATGGGATGTTGCCGACAATTCTGTTAACGAATATTTCGGCGGTATCATGATCACGCTCACTCCCGACGAGGTCCGGGCGCGCTTTGGCCCGCTCTTCTCCGAACGCTACCTGGTGATGGTTGACCGTGTAGCCGGCGCTGCCGAGATCCTCGAAACCTGCCGTGCCCGCGGTCCGGTGGAATGGGACGCCATGAACCGCCGGAGGGCCGGCGGGGCGATCGACTCCTGCACGGTCGAGGGATCGACGCTCCGCATCCGGACCCGCCTCGGCCGGTACCCGGTCCGGTTCGGGCCGGCGGAGGCGCAGAGCGGGGGGCAGGCGCTCGAGGCGGTGGAGCTGGCCGGCGATGAGGTGGTCACGAGCTGGGCCGGGATCGCCGGGGCCGGTGTCGGTGTCGCCGCCTGCCTGCCGCAGGCGCCCGGCGTGACCCGCGCCGAGTACCCGGACGAGGCCGACCTGACGGTCGGAGGCGCACGAGCGAACCGCGTCCGTATCATCTCGCCCGTCTACGAGAAGGTCGTCATCGGGATCGACGACACGGACACCGAGGCCGGCGGGGCCACCTGGGTCCTCGCCCTCCAGTGTGCGGCCGCCTGCCCGGTCGAGGACGTCCACCTGCTCGGCATGCGCCTGGTGCAGCTGAACCCGGCTGTGCCGAACAAGACCACGAACTGCGTCGGCTCGGCACTCGTCTACGCCGTGCGGTCGGGACACCTGCAGGAGCTCGAGGCGTTCATCGCCGGGTTCGTCAGCGAGCACTCGCTCTCGCCGGATGCGGGTGTCGCGGTCCGCTCAGGCATCGTCCATCCGGACGGGACCGACGCGATGCGGAGGGTCAAGACCGAGATCCTGACCCGGGACGAGGCCGAAGACGATGCGGAGAGGCTGAACGTGCGGTTCATCGATCAGAACCGGGGCAAGGGGCGGATCGGCGCGCTCGGAGCGCTGCTCTGGGCCGACGAGGGACCCGAGGCGGCGGGGCTCTATGGAGAAGATCTCTGATCCGTATACAGTGCCGTACCGCCGGCTCGTGGCAGTCGCCGGCGACGGACCCGACGAGGTCGAGCTCGTGGAGTTCTACGACTGCATCGGCGGCGCGATGTGGTCCCGCCACCATTACCGGCAGAGCCCGCTCGTCCGCGACGCCCGCTGTGTCGGCCCCACCATGCGCTATCTCCTCTCCGAGGGGACGGTTGACCTCGCGCTCGAGGGCTCGCGCTTTCCCGCCGGCATCGCCGGGGTTGAGCGCAGCGGCGACGAGCTCGCAGTCACCTACGTCGGGCTCGGCGGCGGCGGCGTCGGCGCGGCCGGATCGCGGAGCCGTGCCGGCGGGCTCGCCCGGGCCGAGGCCGATCCGTGCGGCGGCGGGAAGCGGGCCGGCGCGACGGTCTGGGTCCCGCTCCGCCGCCGGGTGCTGATCGGCATCGACGACACGGATACCCCCGAGGCCGGCGCGACCTGGACCCTCGCCCACACCATCGCCCGGACCGTGGAGAGCGACGACGACGTCTACCTCTCGCATACGATCGTGCAGCTCTACCCGGTCTCGTTCCGGACCAAGAACTGCGTCGGCATCGTCGTCGAGTTCGCGTCACGGGATCCTGCAGCGCTCGCGTCCCGGTTCCAGGCCCTCCTCGAGGAGCACACGCTCTCAGACGAGACCGGCATGGCCGTTTACTACGGCTTCGACCCGTCCCCGCTGAGACCCTTCGGGGAGCGGGTCAAGCGCGGCGAGATCGACCCCGGCGAGCTCGGAAGTCTCAGGGATCCCTGCCTCGACCTCCGCATGGCCGGGCGGGGCGCCGTCGGCGCCGTCGCCGCGATCCCGTTCTACACCGATTACGAGGAGGCGCTGGCGCTGTGGGATGGATCGGGCTGAAGGCGGCGGTGCTCGCCGGGGGCGGGTGCCGGATCGAGGGCGAGCTCCCTCCGGGCGCGGTGGCCCGGTCGACGGCCGGGCCCGGCGCCGGGGGCGCCGGTGCCGTCTTCTTCTCGCACGAGGGCCGAAGGGTCCGGGTACCACTCGGCGCCGACGGGCCGGCCCTTATGATTGTTCGTGACGACGGAAGCGCCGAGCTCTCCTGCGGCGGCGAGCGAGCCGAAGGGCGGCTTGAGCCGGTCGGCCTCCACTGTCCCCGGCAGGCCTTCGTCACCGTCTCGGAATCCTGCATCTTCGACTGCGCCTACTGCCCCGTGCCCGGCTCCAGGGGCCCGAGGAAGACGGTCGCGGAGATCGTCGATCTCATCGGGACCGTTGCCGGTTCGGTCGACGCGATATCGCTCACGAGCGGGGTCGCCGTCTCGACCGAGGAGGAAGAAGAGTATGTCTGCCGGGTGGTCGAGGCGCTCCGGCGCTTCGATCTCCCGATCGGGGTCTCGATCTTCCCGACCCCCGCGACCCCGGCGCGGCTCCACGCGCTCGGCGTAGCTGAGGTCAAGTTCAACCTCGAGACGGCCACGCCCGAACTCTTCGCCGCGCACTGCCCCGGCCTCCCGTACGGGACGGTCCGAGACGCCCTCGCCGCCGCCGTGCCGCTCTTCGGACGGGGCCACGTCTTCTCGAACGTGCTCGTCGGCCTCGGCGAGACCAACGACGAGCTCGACGCCTGCGTCGACCGGCTCGTCGGGTTCGGCGTCGTGCCCGTGCTCCGGCCGCTCACGCCGGCCGCGGGCTGCAGGCACCTCCCCCGCCCGACCCCGGCGCGGCTCGTCCGCGCCGCCCGGCACCTCTCCCGTGCGCTCGGCCGTGCCGGGCTCGATCCGTCCGGGGCCCTGAGCATGTGCGGCGCCTGCACCGGTTGCGACCTCGCGGCCTGGAGGGACCTGTGAACGCCGAGACCGCGCTCGTGGCAGCGCTCCGCGCGGCCGCCGACCATTGGTACGGCGTGCCGGGCTATCCCGTGACCGCGATCGCGGCCGGGCTCGGGGCTCGCCTGCCCGCGAACGAGAAGGTCGGGCTCGAATACTGCCTCGGCCACTCCCTCTCGGGCCGGCGCTCGGGCCTCGTGGTCAAGCATGTCGGCCTCAACGCCTGCGCCGACCCGCTCGTGCAGGCCACGACCCGCGGCATCTCGGCCGGGGTCGTGGTCGTGGTCGGCGACGACGTGACCGCGCGCTGGTCGGAGAACGCGCAGGACTCGCGCTACTACGGCGAGCTCGCCGAGGTGCCGGTCCTCGAGCCCGACGGCGTGGCCATCGCAGACGCGGTCGAGGAGGCCTTCCAGGTCTCGGAGGCGGCCTCCCGCGTCGCGCTGCTCCGCGTGACCCCCGCGCTCCTCGAGTCGGACGCCGCCCCGGCCCCACGGCCCCCCGAACCGCGTTCGTCCCCATGCCCTGCCGACGACCTGACCATGAGGGGCCGCGCCGCCCGCGCCCGGCGGGGCACCCGCGACCTCTTCCGGTGGGCCGCAGACTCGCGCCTGAACCGGCCGGGACGGGGCGCTGTCGGCGTCGGCGCGGCCGACGGCGACGCCCGCGTCGTGACGGTCTATCCGCCGCCGCCCGGGATAGGGACCGGTGCCGAGGTCCGCGAGCACGGCCGGCCGTTCGTCCGCGAGCACCGGGGGCTCCGGCCCCCCGCGGACCCCGGCGAGCCCGAGACCCACGCGCGCCGGGGCCGGAGGACCGTGCTTTGCGCGGACTGCCCGTTCGCCCCGGTCATCGCCCTGCTTAAAGACCGGGGCCTCGTCCCGGTCTGCGACACCGGGTGCGCGCTCCTGGCCACAGCGCCCCCGTTCTCGCACGGCATCGCCGGGTACGGCCTCGGCTCCTCGATCGGGGTCGCCGCGACCAGCACGGGGGTCGCCCTGATCGGCGACTACGCCCTCCTCCACTCGGGGATCAACGCCCTGATCGACGTGCACGCCCGAGCCGTGCCCCTCCTCTGCGTCGTGCTCGAGAACTGGTGCCTCGCCATGACCGGGCGGCAGCCCCACCACGGGGTCGGGCCCTACCTCGCCTGGGCCGACCCGATCGTGCTCGACGCGACCGACAGCGCGGGGCTCGCAAGGGCGATTGCCCCCCCCGACCGAACAACGACCGTCATCGTGCGGGGCGACTGCCCCGCTGGAGCCCGCTATGGAACCATGGAATGTTGAGATCTGCGACGTGACGCTCCGGGACGGCGAACAGACCCCCGGCGTCTCGTTCACGTGCGAGGAGAAGGCCGCGATCGCGACCCTCCTCGATCAGACCGGGGTCGAGGTGATCGAGGCCGGCTTTCCCGCCGTCTCGGCCAACGAGCTGCAGTGCGTCCGGGCCGTGACCGCCCTCGACCTCGACGCCCGGATCTGCTGCCTCGCCCGGGCGAAGCAGGGGGACATCGACGCCGCGATCGCCGCGGAGGTGGACATGGTCTCGATCTTCATCGCGACCTCCGAGCTCCACGTCCGGCTCAAGTACAGGAGACCGCGGGCCGAGATGCTCGACGAGGCTCTCCGGATGGTCGAGTACGCTCGCGACCACGGGCTCGCCGTCCGGTTCGCGGCCGAGGACGCCTCGCGGACCGAGACGGCGTTCCTGAAGGAGATGTATCGCCGCGGGGCAGAGTGCGGCGCGGCTCTCGTCTCGTTCGCGGACACGGTCGGCTGCCTCCTGCCGCTCGAGATCTACGAAGTCATGCGCGAGCTCGTCGCCGCGAGCCCGGTCCCGCTCTGCGCCCACTGCCACAACGATATCGGGTGCGCGACCGCGAACACGCTCACGGCGGCCGGCGCCGGCGCCTTCCAGCTCCACACGACCGTGAACGGGATCGGAGAGCGGGCCGGGAACGCGCGGCTTGAGGAGGTGCTCGTCGGGCTCTATCACAAGGGGGGCGTGGACCGGTATCGCCTCGACCACCTCCCGGTCATCTCGGCCCTGGTCGCCGAGTGCTCCGGGATCCCGGTCTCCAAGACCCACCCGGTTGTCGGCGAGCACGCGTTCGCTCACGAATCGGGGATCCATATCGCCGCCCTGCTGCAGGACCCGGACACCTACGAGTACGTTCACCCCGCCGAGATCGGGGCCGAACGGAGGTTCGTGCTCGGTAAGCACACGGGGCGCAGGGCACTCGAGCACGTGGTCTGCTCGCTCGGGTGCCGGCTCGACGACCGCCAGATCTCGCGCGTGCTCGAGCTGGTCAAGGAGCGAGGGGAGCAGCAGAAGTGCACAGTCACGCCTGAGGTGCTGATGGACCTGATCCGCCGGGCCCGGGAGGAGGGGTGATGGCAACGCTCAGCGAACGGATCCTGGGCGCACCGGCCGGCGCCTGCGTCGACCGGGTTGTCGACCGCCCCTACGCCCACGACGGCACGGGCGTGCTCGCGCTCCAGACCTTCCGCGCGATCGGCAAGCCGCTCGTCAGGCCCGAACAGCTACGCCTCCTCTTCGACCATATCGTGCCCGCGAACAACTCCGAGACCGCGACCCTCCAGGCGGAACTCCGCCGGTTCGCGCGCGAAAGCGGGATCCCCCTCTGCGACGTTGGCGAGGGGATCTGCCACCAGGTCATGAGCGAGGGCGGCGTCCAACCGGGCGAGGTCGTGATCGGCGCCGACTCGCATACCTGCACGCTCGGCGCGTTCGGCGCGTTCGCCACCGGCGTCGGCGCGACCGACATGGCCGCGATCTGGGCGACCGGGGAGACCTGGCTCCGCGTGCCCGAGACGATGAACCTTTCGCTCGCGGGACGGCTTGGAAGCGGCGCCGAGGCCAAAGACCTCGCGCTCGCGTATGTCTCCCGCCTCGGCATGGATGGCGCCACCTACCGGGCGCTCGAGTTCACGGGCGAGGGGGCCGCGACGCTCTCGATGGCCGGCCGGCTCACCTGCTCGAACCTCGCGATCGAGGCCGGCGCGAAGACCGGGCTCTTCTACGCGGACCGGACGACCTGTGAGTACCTGGCCGGGTTCGGGGTCGCGGCATCCCCCCAGGCCGTCGAGGACGCGGACTACGCCGAGGAGCACGAGTTCGACCTCGGTGCGATCGAGCCGCTCGTCGCCGTCCCGCACCGCGTCGACTCGGCCCGCCCCGTGGACCGCGTGGCCGGCACGGCGATCGACCAGGTCTTCGTCGGCACCTGCACGAACGGCCGGCTTGAGGACCTGGAGCGGTTCGCGGCGGCCGTGAAGGGGCGGCGCGTCCGGGTCCGGACGGTCGTCATCCCCGCCTCGCGCCGCGTGCTCGCGGACGCGATCCGGTCGGGCGCGCTCGAAGCGATCGTCGAGGCCGGCTGCACGGTCGGCCCGCCGGGCTGCGGCCCGTGCCTGGGCAACCACCTGGGCGTGCTCGGCGAGGGCGAGGTCTGCCTCTCGACCGCGAACCGGAACTTCCGGAACCGGATGGGCGTCGGCGGCGAGGTCTACCTGGCCTCGGTCGGGACGGCCGCCGCCTCAGCGCTCGCGGGCGAGATCGCGCCGCCGGAGGGGGCCGCATGAAACTCTCGGGACGGGCGCTCCGGCTGCCCCCTGACCTCGACACGGACATGATCATCGCCGGGCGGTACCTCCGGACGAAGGACCGGTCGGTCTGGGCCGCGCACGCGTTCGAGGACCTGGATCCGACCCTTGCGGGCCGGCTCAGGGGCGCCGTGCTCGTCGCGGGCCCGAACTTCGGCTGCGGGTCGTCGCGCGAGCAGGCGGCGGTCGCGCTCCGCGAGGCCGGCGTGGTCGCCGTCGTCGCGCCGTCGTTCGCGCGGATCTTCTACCGGAACGCGATCAACCTGGGCCTGCCGATCGCGGAGGCCGTGCTCGACTGCGAGGACGGCGACGTGGTCGAGGTGGACCTGGAGGCGGGCGTCGTGCGCGCCGGGGACCGCCTTCCCGTGCCGATCGCGCCGCTCTCGCCGCGGATGAGAGCGATCCTCGGCGCGGGCGGGCTCGTGGAACTGCTCAGAAGCGCGGTATGATCCCCGAGTGCAAGGAGGTCGGCGTGGCCAGCGGCCGCCCCTGCGGCGACGCCGTCTACTTCCTGACTAGATATCTGCTCCGGCCGGCCGGCGACTCCTTCGACGTGCTCGCCATCGAGCCCGATCCCGGCGCGAGCGGACTGATGCGGCCGGTCGCTTCCGAGCGGCTCCTCGCCGACCACCGCGAGGTCGCGGTCCACCCCGAGCGCGTCCGGCTCTGGGACCGCGCCCAGCTCTACCGGCTCGCCCGCGCCTCCGGCCAGCGGTGCACGGTCTTCACGGGGCTCGACGAGCACACGACCTTCGTGCTCGACCCTGCAGACGAACTCCTCGAAATCCACGTCTACGACATCGAGCCTCCTCGCCCGAACCTCTCGGCCGGGATCCGCGAGATGGAGGCGCTCGGCCTCTTCGGCGACCTCGGCGTCGGCTTCTGCCACCACGTCCGCGACATCCGCGGGGCCGGGGCGGCGGTCTACCCGTGCCGCGCGGCCGGATTCTCCCGGACGCTCGACGCGGACCGCGTGGAGGCCGGCGCGACCGTGGCCTGCTGCACGACCGGGCGGGAGCTGATCGAGGACTGCTACCGGGTCCCGTTCGTCCAGTCCGACACCTGCCCCCTCGGGCAGGTCGGTGCCGAGCCGTTCGTGGCCCGGTGCTGCCGTTCGGAGCGGCGGGGCCTCCGTGAGGTCGGTGGATATTTCGGCATGGTCGTCCACTGGGGAGACTCCCCCGCGCAGATCTTCGACGCGGTCCGCGAGCTCGTCGCGGCCTGGAGGGCGCGTGACGCGGATCGCGGTCGTTGAGGGCGACGGGATCGGCCGCGAGGTGGTCCCCGTGGCCGCAGAGGCCCTCCGCGTCCTCCGCCCCGACTGGGAGCAGGTCCCGGTCGAGCTCGGTCTCGAGCGCTGGCGGCGGACGGGGACCGCCATCGACGATGCGGACATCGATCTCCTTTCCTCGTGTGATGCCGTGCTCTTCGGCGCAGTCAGCTCGGCCCCGCACGGCGAGTATCCGAGCGTCGTGCTCCGGCTCCGGCGAGAACTCGGTCTCTACGCGAACATCCGCCCCGTCCGCGGGAGCGCCTGCGACCTCGTGGTCGTGCGCGAGAACTCAGAGGGGCTCTACGCCGGGCGCGAGCGAATCGAGGCGGACCGTGCCTGCACCGAACGCGTGATCACCCGTGCCGGGACCGAGCGAATCGCCCGTGTCGCGTGCCGGATCGCGGCCGGCCGGCGAAAGCTCACGATCGGCCACAAGGCGAACGTGCTCGCGGCGGACCGGTTCTTCCTCCAGATCGCCCGCGACGTCGCGTCGAGCGAGGGCGTGCCGGCCGACGATGCCTTCATCGACGCCCTCTGCCTCGACGTCCTCCGTCGGCCCGATCGCTACGACGTGATCCTGGTCGAGAACATGTTCGGCGACATCCTCTCGGACGTGACTGCGTTCCATGTCGGCGGGCTCGGCCTCCTGCCGAGCGCGAACCTCGGGGATGGGCACGCCCTTTTCGAGCCGGTCCACGGCTCTGCCCCGGACATCGCAGGGCGTGGGATCGCGAACCCGGTGGCCGTGCTCCGCTGCGCTGTCATGCTCCTCGGCCACCTCGGGGACACACCGAACGCTGCGCGGCTCGAGGCCGCGATCGACCGGGTCATGGCCCGGGGGTTCGTGACTCCCGACCTCGGAGGCACGGCCTCGACGCTAGCGTTCGGATTGGCCGTCGCCACTGAATTGTAGAAAAAAAGAGGGTCAGCGCCGCCGCGCGAGCAGGAGCAGGAGGAGCCCGGCACCGAGAGCGGCGAAGGGTGAGAGTGCCGCCTGTGTCGGCGCGGACGTGACCGGGACGGGGGTCGTCGCGGCGGCGGTCGTTGCCCCGGTCGAGACCTCCGTCGGGGGCACGGTCGCGCTCGTGTTCGCAGGCGACCCGCCCGAGACCGTCACCGGGTAGCGGGTGATGACGCCCGCCGGGTCCGAGAGGGAGACCCGGTACTCTCCGGGGCCCGGGATCGAAACCGCCTTCGAGAACGCCCCGTTCGCATCGGTCCGGACGTACTCAGGGCCGAACGTGAAGTTCCCCGGCCCGGTCACGGCGATCGCGATCGATCCGCTCGCCTTGCCCGGCGCGGTGCCGGCGACGGCCAGGTTCTGGAGGTCGCTCTGGGCCGACAGCGAGGTCACGGCGACCTCCTTCGAGCGGTCGACGATCGTCACGAACCGGCTCGTGACCGAGGAGGAGCCGAAGAAGCCCGGGTCGGCCGGCTGCACGAGTTCGAGCCTGTAGTCGCCGGTGATGAGCCCCGCCGTCTCCATGCGGGCCGAGAAGGTCCCGTCCTGCTGGACCACGATCGTGGCCCGGGCCCGCTCGGCCCATCCGCCGTAGAGGACGAGGTCGTGCGTGTACCCGGCCGGCAGGGTCGAGGTCCCGTTCACGACGAGGGGTTCGCCCGCGGTCAGGGTGCGGGGAGCATCGATGGTCACGATATAGGCCGAAGCGGCCGCGATCAGCAGCGGGCAGAGGCAGAGCAGGAGAAGCAGTCGTCTTGTCATCGTATCGGCTCCAGGAAGCCCCCGTCGTGGAATGGGGGCTGGAAACACAACATTTCTATTACCCCAGAACGTATTAAACGCTTCACGTGACGAACGAAGAGCGGCCGCTGGCCTCCTGGACCGGTTCGGACCGGATCGACGACCGGGTCGTCCCCAGCCTGACGGTCATCCTCAAGACCCCCGGGTGCTCGTGGCGCCGGTGCCGGATGTGCTCGTACCGCAACGAGCGGCACGGGCGGCTCGAGGACGCCGAAGCCCTGGTCCGCGCGCAGCTCGCGTACGTCCGCCGGGAATACGACGGACGCGACTACGACCTGGTCAAGGTCTACAGCTCGGGCAGCCTCCTCGACCCCGGCGAGGTGCCGCCGGCCGCGCTCAACGCGATTGGTGACGCCTTCCTCGGCAGGACCCTGATCGTCGAGACACGGCCCGAGTACGTCGACTCCGCCCGGCTCGACGACCTCGCCTCGCACCTCGACAACGGGTCCGTGGCCCGGCCCGTCTACGTCGCGATCGGCCTTGAGACCACGAACGACCTGGTGCGCGAGAAGTCGATCGACAAGGGCTTCTCGTACGCGATGTACCTCCACGCGGTCCGCGAGGCAAGGTCGGCCGGCGCCGGGATCAAGGCCTACCTGCTTCACAAGCCCCTCTTCCTGACCGAGGCAGAGGCGATGGAGGACATGCAGCGCTCGATCGCCGAGGTCTTGCCCCACGCCGACCTGGTCTCGATGAATCCCTGCACGGTCCAGCGCCGGACCGAGCTCGAGTGGTACTGGAAGAGGGGTGCGTACCGGCCGCCGTACCTCTGGTCGGTCCTGAAGTTATTGCTCGATGCCGAGAGGCACCTCAGCTCCGACCCCCTCGGCGGGGGCCGGCACCGCGGGCCGCACAACTGCGGGGAATGCGACCGCGAGATCGTGGACGCGATCCGCGACTACTCGGTCTCGGCGGACCGGTCCCGCCTCGTCGAGGCGATGGCGATCCCCTGCGACTGCAAAAAGGAGTGGGAGTTCGTGCTCGAGAACGAGCGGCCCTACTGCATGCCGCTCACGCGGTAGGTCGGCGCGTCCCCGCCGAAGCCGAGGGCGCGGGCCAGGAGGGGGAGGAACGTCCCGGCGTCCGAGACGACCCCGATCGCCTGCATCGTGCCCCGGTCCATCAGTTTTGTGACCGAGGCGGGGTTGATGTCGACGCAGATCGTCTTGACTCCGGCCGGGAGGCAGTTGCCGACCGCGATCGAGTGGAGCAGGGTCCCGACCATCAAAACCATCCCGCACCCAACCAGATGTGCCCGGATTGCGTCCTGGGCCTCGACCGTGTCCGTGATCACGTCCGGCAGGGGGCCGTCGTCGCGGATCGAGCCGGCGAGGACATACGGGACGCCGCGCCGGACGCACTCGTACATGATCCCGTTCTTCACGACGCCCTGCTCGACCGCGGCAGCGATCGAGCCAGCCCTGAGGATCTCGGCGATCGCGTCCAGGTGGTTCCGGTGCCCGTCGCGGACTGGGGTGCCGGTCGACAGGTCCATGCCGAGCGAGGTCCCGTAGAGGCTGCACTCGATGTCGTGGGTCGCGAGCGCGTTGCCCGCGAAGAGGACGTCGATGTAGCCCTCGCGGACCAGCCAGGCCAGCGCCGGCCCCGCGCCCGTGTGAACGATCGCCGGGCCGCCGACGAGCGCGATGCGACCTCCTGTCTCCTTCAGCGCGGCCATCTCTCCGGCGATCCGCCGGATCAGGGTCTCGCTCGGGCGCTCGGACGAAACCGTGCCGTGCATGAACTCGAAGGTCGTGGTCTCGCGCGGCCGCTCGGGGGGGTGGACCAGGACCCCCTCCTCACCGACCACGACGAGGGCCCCGCGCCGCAGCTTCGAGAACGGGAGGCACTGCGCCGTCCCCATATCGGGGTCGACCGTGACCAGGCAGTCCATCTCGATCCCCTCGACCGGGAGCCAGGCGTCGCGGCACTTGACCTCGGTCGGATAGTTCGTAGTCGAATAGAATCCTCGCGGCGCAACCCGGTCGGCCTCGGCCGGTTCGAGGGTGGCGTCCTCGACCACGGGCAGGCGCGCGCCGAGGCGGTGGAGGTCGGAGAGGATCTGCTGGAGCCTGGCGGGGTCCTCGCAGCCGACGGTCAGGCGCACATAGGACGGGTCGGTCTTGTGCTTGCCCACCGCGAACTCGAGGATCTCGAACGACCCGCCGCGGTCCATGATCCGGTCGAAGACCCGGGTCATGATCCCCGAGTCAATGATGTGACCCTCGAGCTCTATCTCCCGCGAGGTCTGCATATGCCTTTTATCTCGTGCTGTGGTCGATATCCTTTTTTCGGTGATTGCAGTCCGATGCTTCCGGCGATTCTGCGCCGGCCAGGAACGCCTCTGCGGCCTTCAGCGCGGCCTGCGTGTTGACGTTGTGGCGGAGGCAGGGATCGTCGACGAGGAGCCGGTGCTCCTCCTGGACCTCGCCCATCCTGCCGCCGTCGAGGACGTTGATCCCGGCCGGGACGGCCCGGCGCCCGTTCACCACCTCGATGCACGGCGCGTCGCATTCTTCTTCATCGCCGACCGGGACCCAGACCGAGAGCGCCGGGAGGTCCTGTGCCTCGTAGGCCGCGACGACCTCGGCGACGAGGCCGGCCGTGAGGCAGGGAAGATCGGCCGAGACGCAGAGGGTCGGTTCTTCGAGTTCGAGCAGGCGGGCCGCTTCGGCGAGGTCCTCGACGTATCCGGCCCCCTCCGTGCAGACGCAGAGGAGGTCGTGGGCGCGGCACCAGTTCTGGGTGAACGGGGTGCAGGGCGAGGAGACGACCACCACCTCGAGCCCGGCTCCCTCGAGCGCGTTTGCGACCCGTTCGATCATGGGCCGGCCGCTGCAGAGCGCGAGCGGCTTCTCGCCCGTGCCGTACCGCACCCCGCGCCCGCCCGCGAGGATCAGGCCAAGCATGCCTCGAGCCCCTCGAGCAGGCGGCGGTTCTCGTCGCGCGTCCGAACGGCGACCCGGATCGAACCCGGCAGGCCGAACGAGGCGCAGTCGCGCACGCGGATGCGGTGGTGGTCGAGGGTGCGTGCGAGCACGTCCACGGGCACGGGGCTTGCCGCGCAGATGAAATTCGCCGCGGCCGGCATCGGCGCGAAGCCGAGCGCGGCGAGCCCGGCCGAGAGCATCTCGCGCTCGATCCCGATCTTCCGGCGCGCCTCCTCGAGCAGCGGGTATTCACGAAGGGCCGCGAGCGCGAACGTCTCGGCGAACGCATTGACCGACCAGGGCGTGCGGCAGCGCTCGCACCGGTCCACGATCTCCGGGTCGCCGAAGCCGAAACCGAGGCGAATCCCGGGGACGGAGAACGCCTTCGTCATGGAGCGGAGCACGAAGACCCGGTCGTCGTCCGAGCCGAGCATCGAAGCCGACGGGTCGGCGAGCTCGATGAAGGCCTCGTCGATGAAGAGGCGGGCGATCGCCGGTGTCTCGGCGAGGGCATCCTCGACTGCGGATCGCGTGAGGAGGGCGCCCGTCGGGTTGTTGGGGTTGCAGAGAAAGCGGGCCGCGGCCCCATCGGGTTCGGGGGTTGCGTGGGCGCCCGCGAGCTCGGATGCGACCCGGTATTCGCCGAAGGTCGGCCGGTCGATGCAGACCCGGTCGCCGGGTTCGAGAGCGGCCATGCAGAAGGCACGTATCACCTCGACCGAGCCGTTGCCGACCGTGACCTCGTCGGCGCGGCGGCCGAAGGTCCTGGCGATCGCCTCCCTGAGTTCGGGGTACCGGTCGTCCGGGTAGTGCTCGAGGCAGGCAGGATCGGGAGTCCAGGCAACGCGCGGGGGAAAGGGGTTGAGGTTGGCCGAGAAGTCGAGCCAGCCGGGCTCGGACTGTTCGCGCCGCGCGAGCCCTCCGTGGACGTCCCGCTCGGGGATCGGTCGCTCCATGGTACAGAGTATCTGTTCGTGATCGGAGATGCAGGTTTGCGTGGCTTACGGTCCCCTTCAGGCCCTGTAAGGGCCTATACGTCCTTCACACGGATCTCTGCGGATCGCCGCGATAGGCGGCGCAATCGTGAGAATTCACTGTATCCGTCCCGGAAAAAATAGAAACGAATATATAACAATGTGCGCAACGATGAACCATCGGCTGGGTCTGACGGAAGGTCGCCGCCAGTCGGACAAGGGGATGACAATTGTCATTCAATTGTCAGACAATCTCGATCACCATGAAGCGGATCACTATACGGTTGCCAGAGCAGCAGGTCATCCTGCTGGAACAGATGGTCGAGGACGGAGAGTTCCCGACCGTCTCGGAGGCGGTCCGCGACGCAGTCCGCGGGCTGATCGAACGCCGTGGCAATCGGATCCTGCGCGATAAGGATCAGGTTTCATTCAAGTTATAGGGGGTTCAGATGCAGACCATCATCAACGAAGCGCTGAAGAATGCCGAGATCGAGCGCGAACTGCTCAAGGGCATCATCAACGAGGAGGACTTCAACGGTCAGCCACGGATCGTAATCGTCGGGTGCGGCGGAGCCGGCAACAACACCATCAACCGCCTGCATCACCTTCAGGTCACGGGCGCCGAGACGATCGCGGTCAACACGGACAAGCAGCACCTGGACATGATCCAGGCTGACAAGCGCATCCTGATCGGCAAGTCGCTGACCAAGGGGCTCGGCGCCGGGGGCTATCCCGACATCGGCAAGCGCGCGGCCGAGATGGCCCACTCGACTCTCAAGGGCGTGCTCGAGAACGTGGACCTCTGCTTCGTGACGGCAGGCATGGGCGGCGGCACAGGCACGGGGGCGGCCCCCGTGGTCGCGCAGATCGCGAAGGACGAGGGTGCGATCGTGGTCGGTATGGTCAGTTACCCGTTCCAGGTCGAGAAGGCGCGCCTGATCCGGGCCGAGGAAGGGCTCGAGGCGCTCAGCCAGTCCGCCGACTCGGTGATCGTGCTCGACAACAACCGGCTCAAGTCCTACGTCCCGAACCTCCCGCTCGGACAGGCCTTCTCAGTGATGGACCAGCTGATCGCCGAGACGGTCAAGGGGATCAGCGAGACGATCACCG
>CAYWVY010000030.1:0-12159 GCA_964461885.1 uncultured Methanospirillum sp.
GCCGTCCGAGGCCATGCCCGGGTTCACGACTTTCACGCCCTCGAGCTCGGCCACGCCGCGCTGCTCGTGGATATGGGCGCAGCAGACCAGGTCGAAGGCCTTCATGTGTTTCCGGACCGAGATCGAGCCGGCATGCAGTCCGTCCACCTCGTCGAGGGCCCCGTGGGGCGGGCAGTGGCTCAGGAGGACGTTGTGGACCGCCCGGTCCATGGTGCTGACCGTGGACGAGAGGATCCGGTCGATCTCCTCCTCCGAGAGCTCGAACGGCGTTCCGAACGGGGTCGGGTTCGAGCCCCCGAGGCCGGCGAACGTGATCCGGCCGAGCGAGAGGCGGGAGCCGTGGAGCGAGACCGCGTCGGAATGCTCGAGCACGCCCATGATCTCGCGGGGGTCGCAGTTCCCCGGGACCGCGAAACAGGGTATATCGATCCGGGAGAAGAGCGCGTCCACGGTGTCAATCGGGCCGAAGTTGGTGATATCTCCGGCGACGATCATTGCATCGGCATGCAGGTCGAGGAAGTTCTCGATCTTGCCGAAGTTGCCGTGGAGATCCGCGATCAGGAGGACATCCATCATACTCCTCTAGTATTCGAGCGAGGACTTCAAAACCTTAACCCAGATCGGAGACCGATCCGGTCAGTTTTCCCTCGAGTGCGAGCCGGCCGACGCGCTGTCGGGCCGTGGGCAGGAGGGGCCTCGCCGGCCGGGACGCGAGGGGGGTCCCCGGGAGCGGCATGAACCGGTGGGCGTGGATCCGGCACCCGCGGCGGGCGAGCTGCTCGGCGAGGGCGAGGGTCGCTTCCTGCTCGGTGTTGCTCTCGAACGGGAACCCGAGGATCAGGTCCACGACCGGGACGAAACCGTGGTCGAGGACCCGGTCGACCGCGTCGAGGCCGTCGGCGACCGTGTGGCCGCGCCCGAGCGCGGCGAGCACGCGGTCGCTGCCCGA
The DNA here is from genome assembly GCA_964461885.1 of uncultured Methanospirillum sp. Lineage (GTDB taxonomy): Archaea > Halobacteriota > Methanomicrobia > Methanomicrobiales > Methanospirillaceae > UBA288. Next base: position 950 of record CAYWVY010000030.1, read on the forward strand.
CTGTATCCCGAAGTGGACGCGGGTGTTGGCGCAGAACTCGTGCACGAGCTCGAGGCCCTCGTCCGTGACGAACTCGGGCCGGACCTCGCTCGGAAAGGTTCCGAACCAGATCCGGGCATTCTCCCGAGCGAGGGACGCGAGCAGGCGCCGGACCTTCTCGAAGCGCGGCGTCCGGCCGTCCGAGCCGTAGGCAAAGGCGTTCGGGGTCACGAACCGGACGTCCGGGAGCGCTCGAGCGGCCTCGAGGCAGGTGTCGATGGATCGATGCCGCATCCCCCCCGGAAAGAGCCGGGGGGTCTGGCAGTATGCACAGGCATGCGGGCAGCCCCGCGAGCACTCGAGGTAGCCCTTGCGTCGGGAGAATGGGGGAAAGGCGTCGAGCCGGATAGCATGGTCGATCGGGACGAGACCGCCCACGGCCGTTGCCGTTCCGGGGACGGGGGTCGTCGAGCCGGCCTCGATCGTGTCGATGAGGCGGGGAAGGGTCCGTTCCCCCTCACCGACCACGACCCAGTCCGCTGCGCGGGACACCTCCTCCCAGCACGCCGACGCGTACGGCCCGCCCGCCACCGTGACGCAGTCGGCGCCGGCCATCTCCGCGAGCAGGAGGGGGGCGTTCGCGACGTTCAGCGAGTAGCAGGTCACGTCGTCCTCCGGCCCGGCAGCGGCGTGGAGAGAGCGCCCGTTTCGCTCGAGGGCCGCAGCCAGAACGGCCTCCGTGTTCGCGGTCCCGCGGGACCGCCGGAAGTTCACGCGCACGGGGCGCCTCCCTGAATGATGGTCGGGGTATAAGTGCACGAACGCGCAACGGGGAGGACTGAGGACCTGCCATGAATGACCTCGCCGTCAGGCTCGACGGAGCCGAGCTCGGAGACCAGCACACCTGCCGCGGCGCGGGCCTCTCGCCCCGCATCCGCCTCGGCCCGCTCGACCCCAGCGTCCGCTCGCTCGCAGTGGTCGTGATCGACCCGTTCGAGCCGGGCTGCTCGTTCGCGCTCTGGTTTGCGGCCGGCATCCCGCCCGTCCCCTTGATCCCGCCGGGCCTCCCCCCCGACGGCGACGGGCCCATACCCGTGATCCACGGCACGAGCGACGGCGGAATGCGCGGGTGGCAGCCCCCGTGCCCTCGCCCCGGGGACCCGCCGCATCAGCTGACCGTGAAGGTCTACGCCCTGGACAACGTGCCCGGACTCTCTCCCGGGTTCACGCGCGCGGACCTGAACGAGGCCATGCGCGGCCACATCCTCCAGTTCGGGAGCACCATCGCGCTCGTGCGATAGAGGAAGCAACAGTTTTATCCGCTCCTGGGCCCAGTTCTCGTTCGAGGTATCATCATGAACCCGCTGACAGTCAGGCTTCCGATCTCGCACTTTCCCCCGAACTACACCTGCGACGGCGCGGATATCTCGCCCGCCATCGAGGTACGGGGGTACGACGACAACGTTCGCGCCATCGCGATCGTCGTGAACGACCCCGACGCTCCCAAAGGAGCCTTCGTGCACTGGCTCTGCTGGAACATGGAGGTGGTCACGACCGTGCCCGAGAATATTCCGAAGGATCCCGAGACGACCTTCCCGGTCAGGGCCCGTCAGGGGACGAACGACTTTGGGCGGATCGGCTACGGTGGCCCGTGCCCCCCGCAGGGCCAGACGCACCGGTTCAACTTCAAGGTCTACGCCCTGGACGGACCGCTCGACATCGCGCCGGGGGCGCGCCTCCCAGAGGTGGCCGCAGCCATGCGCGGTCACGTGCTCCAGTTTGGCGAGGCGCAGGCCACGTACGGCCGTTAGAGGAGGCCGATTTTCTTCAGGTCGCTGATGATCCGCACGACGGCCCGCTCCGCGTCGCTCGTGAACTTGCCGCCCGTGATGATCAGCTTGCCCGAGCCGAAGAGGAGCAGGACCACCTTCGGGTCGTCGAGGCGGTAGACGAGCCCGGGGAACTGCTCGGGTTCGTACTCGATCTTGTCGAGGTTGAACCCGACCGCGATCTTGTTCAGGTTGATCGTCGAGCCGAGATCGGCCGACGTCACGATATTCTGGACCTTGTACGTGAGCTCGTCCGGGATCTGGATGCCGAGGTTCCGGAGCAGGTCCCCGAGGATCGCGAGGCCCCGGTCGAGGCTCTCGATGGACTTCGCGCCAGTCAGCACGACCTTCCCCGAGTTGAAGACCAGGACCGCGATCTTCGGGTCCTTCATCCGAATGACGACACCCGGAAACCGCTTCTTGTCGTACTCGGCCCCCTCGATTTGCGAGGCGATGCTCGGCAGATCGAGCGCGTCCGTCACCTTCGCCGAGGCGACGATGTTCTCGATTCGCAGGGACTCCTCCGGCTTCATGTCAGTTTATAAAATGACTTAAAGAATTTAAATATATTTGGGTTAGGGATTATTCCTCGAGGGTCGAGAGATCGCCGGGGTCCATCCCCATCTCACGGGCCTTCAGGACCCGGCGCATGATCTTGCCGGACCGCGTCTTGGGCAGCGCGTCCGTGAACTCGATCTCGGCTGGCATCGCGATCGGGCCGAGCGTGATCCGGACATGGTAGATGAGTTCGTTCTTGAGCCGATCGCTCGGCTCGTGGCCGACCCGGAGGGTGACGAACGCCTTGATCGTGTTCCCCTTCATCGGGTCGGGCTTCCCGATCACGGCCGCTTCGGCTACGGCCCGGTGCGAGACGAGGGCGCTCTCGACCTCGGCCGTCCCGATGTTGTGGCCCGAGACGATGATCAGGTCGTCGGCCCGGCCGATCACCATGATGTAGCCGTCCTCGTCCTTGATCGCGAGGTCGCCGGCCTTGTACAGGGTGCCGAGGGTCGACCAGTACTTTTGGTACAGCTCCTCGTTGCCGAGCACCTCACGCATCATCGAGGGCCATGGCTCCCGGATCGCGAGGAAGCCGGCCGTGCCGGGCGGCACGGACTCGCCGGCCGCGTTCACCACGTCGGCGACGACGCCGGGGAGCGAGCGGCCCGCGAAGCCCGGCTTCATGGGCTCGCCGATGGTGGTCGTGACCATGTGCATGCCGGTCTCCGTCTGCCACCAGGTGTCCACGATCGGCAGTTTCTCCTTGCCGATGATCCGGTAATACCACTGCCAGGCCTCGGGGTTGAGCGGCTCGCCCACGGACGCGAGCACGCGGAGGGTCGAGAGGTCGTACTTGTTCGGCCACTGCTCGCCCATCTTCATGAACATCCGGATCGCGGTCGGGGCCGTGTAGAAGATGTTGACGCCGTACTCCTCGATCATGGCCCAGTAGGTGCCCGGATCGGGATAGTCCGGCAGGGTCTCCGAGACGATCGACGTCGTGCCCAGCATGAGGGGGCCATAGACGACATAGGAGTGGCCCGTGATCCAGCCCGGGTCCGCCGTGCACCAGTACACGTCGCCCTCGTGGATGTCGAAGGCGTACTTGGTCGTGTAGTACGTCCCGACCATGTACCCCCCGACGGTGTGGACGATCCCCTTGGGCGCCCCCGTCGAGCCCGAGGTGTAGAGGATGAAGAGCGGGTCCTCCGCGTCCATCTCCTCGCAGGGGCAGCGCCGGTCGGCCGACCGCATCAGCTCGCTGAAGTCGACCTCCATCTCGCTGTGGATCTCGATCGGCTGCTCGGTCTCGCGGCGGAGCACGACCATGTGCTCGACAGTCGGGGCGTTGATGATCGCCTCCTCTATAAGGTGCTTGAGCGGGATCCTCTTGCCGCGGCGGACCGAGTAGTCGGCCGTGACCACGACCTTCGCGCCGGCCCCGACGATCCGGGCGTGGATCGCGGCCGACCCGAACCCGCCGAAGACGACCGTGTGGACGGCGCCGATCCGGGCGCAGGCCAGCATCGCGATGATCTGCTCGGGGACCATCGGCATGTAGATGCAGACGCGGTCGCCCTTCTGGACGCCCAGGCTCTTGAGCCCGTTGGCGAACTTGCAGACATCGATGTAGAGCTGGCGGTAGGTATAGATCCGTTCATTCTCCTCGCCCTCGCCCTTCCAGATCAGGGCGACCTTGTTCCGCCGCCCCTGCTGGAGGTGCCGGTCCAGGCAGTTGTACGTGATGTTCGCCCTGGCGCCGACGAACCAGCGGGCGTGGGGATGATTCCACTCGAGCACGCGGTCCCACTCCCGCGACCAGGAGAGTTCGCGGGCGATCCGGTTCCAGAACCCTTCCGGGTCCGCACGATAGTCGTTGTATGCGGCCGTGTAGTTCCCGATCCAGGTGTTCCGGGCCGCCTCGGGGTCGGGTATATACCGGCACTGCTCGGTTATCAGGTGCTGCTCCTCGGACATCGTTATTCTACATTATAGATCATGATTATTGTAGATAATTGTTGTCGTTTGCCACGGGGGAGTGTTTATCTGAACCAATAAAGATACGGGGATGCGTCCCTTTCATGGTCGAGACCCTCGTGACCCCGGGCTCCTACCAGTACGTCTGTACCCGCCTCCAGGTCAGGAAGACCCGCCTCTACCCTCCCGAGCACTACGCCCGCCTGCTCCAGATGAGCCTGCCCCAGATGGTCCGGGCCATCGGCGAGGACGAGCGGTACCGCCGCGAGGTCTACGACCGCTACCCGACGTCCACGGACCTGGACCAGTTCGAGCGGGCCCTGACCGCGAACCTGGCCCGCGAGTGTGGGCAGGTGCTCGGGATGACCCCCGGGGGACTCCGCGACCTGACGGCCGACTACCTCCACCGGTGGGATATTGTGAACGTGATGGCAATCCTCCGGGGAAAGCGGCACGGCCTCCCCCCGAAGCAGATCGTCGGGGGGCTGATCCCGGCCGGCGATCTCGGCCGGGAGCGCCTCGAGGCGCTTGTCGCCGCCCCGGACCTCGACCGCGTGGTTGAGGGGCTGAAGGACTGGCCGCTCTACTCGGAGGCCCGGACATGCGCGTGCCGCGTCCTTCCCCCGGGAGAGTTCGCCAGGGTCGAGGACCGGCTCTACCGCATGTACTACCTGGAACTGCTCGCCGCCTCGAGGAGCGGCGTCCGGGGCGGCAAGGCCTTCGCGCGCTACCTCCGCTTCGAGATCGACATTCTGAACATGCGGAACCTCTTCCGGCTCCGAGCTGGGAGCCGGCTCGCCGATGTCGCGGGCTCGATGGTCCCCGGCGGCAACATCCCGGTCGAGGTGTTCGCCCGGATCGCCGGGGTCGAGGACCGGGCTGCCTTCGTGGACGAATTCGAGAAGACGAACATCCTGCCCGTCGCCACCCGCGCCATGCAGGCCCTCCGCCGCGACGCGTCGATCGGCCCGGAGCAGGTGGCCGACCTGCTCTGGTCGCGCTGGGAGGAGCGGCGCACGACCGTTCACGTGCTCGAGGTCGCGGTCACCCGGGTCCGGCTCGAGGAGCTGGACCGGCTCGCGACCCGGCATCCGTTCACGGTCCTGCCGATCATCGCTTACCTGGAGCGCAAGCGGATCGAGGTCGGGAACCTCCGGGCCTGCGTGCGCGGGCGACAGCTCGGGATCCCGAACGAGCGGATCCGGCGATATCTGGTGATCTGATGGTCTCGGCCGAACGGATCTCACCGACACGGGGCGAGCTGCTCGCGGTGAAGAGGCGGATCATCCTCTCGGAGAAGGCATACACGGTCCTGAAACGGAAGCTCGACGGGCTCATGTTTGAACTGATGGGCAGGCTCGAGGCCGCGCGGAACGCCGAGAAAGCCCTCTACCAGGACTACGTCATGGCCGCGCAGGAACTCGCGGTCGCCACGATGATGGTCGGCGAGCTCGGGATCGCCATCGCGGCCGAGTCGATCGAGGCCGCGCCGGTCCTGGTGCGGACCGTGAAGAACGTCTTCGGTCTGCAGCTCCCCGCCTTCCGCGTGGAGCGGGTGGCCCGGAGCATGGACGAACGGGGGTACAGCCTGCTCGGGACCACGCCCGTGATCGACGACGTGGTCACGTCCCACGAGGACCTCGTCCGCTCGATTGTCGCTGCCGCCGAGGCAGAGGCCGCCATCCGGCTGCTCACAGCCGAGATCGTCCGGACGCGGCGGCGCGTGCGGGCCCTCGAGCACCGCGTCCTCCCCGACCTCCGCGAGACGCGCGACTCGATCGAGCTCCGGCGCGAGGAGCTCGATATCGAGGAGCACGCCCGCCTCTTCCTGAACAAGAAGATCAGGGCGCGCCGGGCGGAGGAAAAGCCCCGCACGGGGGCGCCCATCGGGCCCGCGGGTTGGCCATCCGGCGGCCGTCAGGGGCCCTGACCGCGCCCGCGATCGCGGCCGTGACCACGGCCTTGCCGTCCCGGACGGCCATGCGGAGGTCCGCGCCCTGCGCGAGCCGGGCCGCGATCGCGGCCGAGAGGCAGCAGCCCGAGCCGTGGACGTCCCAGGGGTAGCGCGGGCCGGCGAACGGGAAGATTCCGTGATCGTCGGCGAGCAGGTCGACCGCCTCGGGCCCCTCGCCGTGCCCCCCCTTGACCAGCACGGCCCGGGCGCCGAGGTCTCGCAGGAGCTCGGCCGCCTCGCGCATCTCATCGATGGTCTGGACTGGGCGGCCGACCAGGGCTGCGGCCTCGCCCAGGTTCGGGGTCAGCAGGGTAGCGCGGGGCAGGAGCCGTTCGACCAGGACGGAGACCGCGGCAGGATCGAGGAGCCGGCCCCCGCTCGTCGCGACCATGACCGGGTCGACCACGAGCGGGAGGTCGTCGGGGAGGGTGTCCGCGACGGCGGTGCAGACGGCCGCCGTCGCGAGCATCCCCGTCTTTGCCGCGCCGACGGGAAAAGCCTCGAGCAGGGCCTCGAGCTGGGCCGCAACCATGACCGGGCCCACGGGGGCCGCGGCCCTGACGGCGGCCGGCGTCTGCGCGGTCAGGGCCGTGATCGCCGAGAGGCCCCAGACGTCGAGGGCGGCGAAGGTCCGGAGATCGACCTGGATGCCGGCCCCGCCCGACGGGTCCGAGCCGGCGCAGGTGAGCGCGTACACGACGGTCATCGGGATCGAATCAGCGGCGCGCGGCATGAACCTTGGGGAAGAGCCTTCGCGAAACTTGAAATAATCGATTGCGAAAGAGAGTTCAATGGATCTCTCCCTGTGGTATCTGCTGGTCCTCGGGTTCGCTCCGGCCCTCTTCTGGCTCTGGTACTTTTATATCAAGGACCGGTATGCGCCCGAGCCACGGGCCTGGATCCTCCGCATCTTCCTCCTCGGGATGCTCTCGACCATCCCGATCGCGCTCGTCGAGGGACTGCTCGGGGCCCTCTTCCCCTCGGACTTCGTCCTCGCCGTCATCGTGGCGCCTGTCGTCGAGGAGATCGGCAAGTTCCTGGTCGTGTACTGGTTCGTCTTCCGACGGCCGGTCTTCGACGAGCCGATCGACGGGATCGTGTACGCGGTGACCGCGGCTCTCGGGTTTGCTGCACTCGAGAACTTCGTCTACCTATTTGCCGCCTACTCCGAGACCCTGGCCCTGCCCCTCGAGCTCTCCCTGCTCCGCGCCTTCCTATCGGTGCCCGGCCACGCCCTGATGTCGTCCATGTGGGGGTACGCGCTCGGCCAGAGCCTGGTCACGCCGCACCCGCTCGCAACGCGGCTCATCTACCACGGGCTCCTGCTCGCGATCATCCTCCACGCCGCGTTCAACTTTCTTGTCGGGGCCGGCGCGGTCGGTGCGACCGTGCTGATCCTGGTACTCGTGCCGGCCATGTGGCTGGTCGCGATGCGGAAGATCACCGCGTCCCTCCACGTCGGCCGGCCGCCGGGATAGGATACGGGGTTTTGCAACGAGTCGTCGACACCGATCTGCCCCGGCGCAGGGGGGGGGGTCGGTGACGGGTGCTCCGGCCGGGGGACGGTCCCAGCGAGGGTATCCCCGTACCGGGCCCGGGAGTTCTCCGGGGTGATTATCCCCATGCTCCGCCCGGGAGCGGGTGCCGCGCCCAGAAGTCAGCGAGCGCGTCGGCCATGCCACGGGGGTTGTCCAGGTGCAGCCCGTGGGCCGCTCCGGGGAGGACGAACTCCCGGACGTCCGAAAACCACTCGAGGAGCAGCCGGTGCGTCTCCCCGAAACGAGCCCAGAGGGCGTTGCTCTCGCTGCCCGTGACGGCGAGGACGGGCCGTGTTATCCGTTTCGCGTCGGCTTCGCCGAAGCTCCAGTCCAGCCATCCGGGCAGGTCCCGCTCGAACGACGTCGCCGCGTCGACGACGGCCTGATCAAATGCTCCGGGCAGAACGCGGTCGAGCAGGGCGCGATACCCCGCTCCCATCCGCGCCCGCAGGAGGTCGTCGACGACCCGATGCGGGTCCTCCTCCCGGAACCGTTGCCGGCCCTGCCCGAGCGAGTCCCGGTAGGAAGGGCCCGTGGCTCCGACGGCGAGCGCCGGCTCCAGCAGGGCCAGCGTGTGGGCGGCGTCGGGCGCGTCGAGCGCGAGCTGGAGGGCGATGCAGCCGCCCAGGGACTCTCCCACGACATGGGCGCGCTCGATGCCGAGGTGGCAAAGGACTGCCCGGCAGTCGGCAGCCTGCCGGGCGAAACTGATGGGACCATTGCCATGGCTGCTGTTTCCGTAGCCCCGGCGGTGGTACAGGATAATCCTGTATCGATCGGCCAGGGCCAGCTCGTTCAGCAGCGGCCGAAAGGAGTCCGCGAAGAGCGCCCCGTGAATGAGGATCGCAGGCTCGCCGGAGCCCGCGACCTCGTATGCGAGCGTGACGCCGTCGACAGCAACTCTCTCCATTCCTCTCCCACTCCTGCCCGAAATGGCCCCTGGTACTACTTAATGGATTGCGGCGGCGGAGAGTGACGCCATGCTCGACCATGACAACCCGACCGATCCGGGCGCTCGTGGCGAGGGCGTCCACCGACCCGCCGGCCCCGTATCGGCGCCGCGACTCTCGAGCACCTCCCGGATGTGGCCGTGGTTCTCACACCGCGGGGGGCCGGGGACGCCGGAAAGTCACAACGGCCCCGGGGTGCCGTACTCGATCCTGACGTCGTTTATGTTCGCGCCGCGCACAACTGGCGCAAGAACCTCGCGGGCTTCGCGGCGTCGACCCGATCCACGTCCGGGCTCTCCGATCTCCCGGGGAGCAGGGAACAGACCACCGGACGGTTCGGTCTACCCGGCACTGATCCCCTCGACCCCGATCATAGTACGTCGGACCACTCGCCACGGAACCGATACAACCTGATACGAACGGCTTCACCGAAGGGTGACGCGGTGGCGGTCACCGAGATGGGCCCCGGGCGTGCAGCGAGTCGATTCAGACAGTCATATCATCTATTTTGTCGATCCAGGCACGTAATGGCCCCCGTTAAGAAGTGTTCGAAAAATCTCTCAGCCTACTCAAGCATTATATCTTCACAGTGGCAACGCCTTTGGAATGAAGATCGCGACGGCGCTCTGCGCTCTCCTCCTCCTCGCGCTCTGCTGCGTCTCGGCAGCGAGCGCGGGCGGGATGGTCAAGTTCCATATCCCCGCGGTGGAGGACGCGAAGGTCGGTGACACGGTCACCGTGACCCTCTACAACGACAACAACCTCGCCCCCCCACGGGCGACCTCTCCATCTACCTCGACTGGAACATGGAGGTCCTGAAGTACGAGTCGTCCGAGGTCAAGCAGGGCCGGACCACGAACGCGGCCCTCGTCGGCCTGCACAACCTGAACATCCTGGCGGCCGACAGGACGAACGGCCTCCCGCAGGGCGACCAGCCGCTCATCGTGATGAAGTTCAAGGTCATCGGCCCGGGCTTCACCCCGATCGTGATCAAGGTCGATAAGATCCACGACATCACGGGCGCGGACATCGCGAGCAAGGCCGTCGTCAAGAACGGCGCCGTGACCGCGACCGGAACGGTCCTGAAGACCCCGACCGTGACCGCGACGGTCACCACCGGCGCCACCACCGTTGCGACGACGACGACGCCGGCCCAGACCTTCACCCCACTTTCCACGACCCCGGCGTCCGTCACGACCACACTGCCGACCACGACCACGGTCACAACCGAGCCGATCGCATCCGGCCCGGCCACCGTGCCGTTCGGCACGGGCGTCTTCTCGGTCACGTCAATCGGGAACGTCCCCGTCGGCGGCATCGGCACGGTCCAGGTCGTCGTCGACAACGCCTGGCAACCGCCCTTCGCCGACACGTACGTCGACATCAAGTTCGACCCGTCGATGGTCCGGTACCTCACCTCCTCGATCCACGTCGACAACACGACGGCCGCGGCCCGTTCGGACGACAGGGTCCGGATCATGCTCGGCGACTTCCGGAACGGCTATCCCCAGGGCAGGTACCCCCTGGCCGACGTCTCCTTCACGGCCCTCCGCGAGGGGACCACGCCCCTCACGGTCTCGGTCGACCACGTCCGGTACTGGAACAACGACTTCACACAGTTCACGGACATCTCGTCCACGGCCTCGACCCAGGACGGCGCCTTCTCTACCGGTCCGATCCAGACGACCATCCCGACCCTCGTGCCCGTGACCGGCAACCCGTCGGTCACCTACGAGACCGTGGTGCCGACCGGCACCGTCCAGACCGTGGCCCCTGTCGAGGACCCGACGGCATTCCCGGTCTCCGCGGGCGCCGCCAACGTCGACACGGACCAGTACACCGGCGTGACGACCAAGACTGCGACCCCGACCCCCACGCCGAACCTGACCGAGACCGCCACCGTCCCGACGATGCCGCCGAACCCTATCACGACGGTCGCGACCCCCACGCCGGACCCGACGCCGGACACGACGGTCGCCACGCCTTCGACGACGATGACGACCGTCCGGACAACGCTCCCGACGACCACGCAGGCGGCCCTGCCCTTCGGGGCGCTGGCCGTCGTCGCGCTCGCGGGCGTGGCGCTGGTTCTGCAGCGCACCCGGCGATAACATCCTTTTTTTTCGGCAGACGGCGCTTCGATCAGAAATCCTGCCGTCATGACGACCCTGGCAGTACGAGGTCCCGTACACCGGCGGACGCGGTCCTCGAGGAACCGGCCCTTGGTATTATGAGTGTGACCACCCGACGCTATGTGGTCGGGCGCTCCTCTACCCAGCGCCCGGTCAGTCCTCTTATGCCGTTCCGCCCGTCCCCGGTTCCCGCCGGGTGGTCGAGATCGCTCGGAAACGTCTGACGCACGGGAGATACGAACGCGGAGGGAGTCGAATGCCGGGAGATCCAGGAACCTTCGTCATCTCGCTCGACTGCGAGCTCTACTGGGGGATGCGGGATAAGCGGACTCTGGACGAGTGCCGCGAGA
>CAYWVY010000030.1:12259-22516 GCA_964461885.1 uncultured Methanospirillum sp.
CGAGGCGGGGGCCTCCGGAGTGCGGCCTTCCGGGTGAGGTCGTCCGTCGTCGGATCCGCATCCTCCGCGCGACCGTCTCGCGGTTCTCTCTACTGCGGCTCGAAAAAATAGCAAGCATTATATGGCCTGGGGCGAATCTGTGATAATCGCGCTTGGAAAGACATGCCCTCGATCATGGCCTCTGGGCCGGGTGTCATGGCAATCCTCCGCGGGACCAGAAATACGTATCCATCGCTTCCGAGCGGAGCGACCGGGAGGAGATCGTGTATCAGATTCAGGATGTTGAATGGCCGATCCAGGCACTGGGATGCGGTCCTAACCAGGACGTGCGAATACGCGCCGCCCTGGCGCTGGGGGAGATCGGCGACGCCCGCGCCGTCGGCCCGTTGATCGAGATGCTCAACGACGCCGATCCGTGCTTCCGGGAGGTCGCCGTGAAGGCGCTCGGGAGGATCGGCGACGCCCGGGCCATCGAGACCCTGGTCGCGCTGCTCGGGAGCGCCCCCGGGGCGTGGACTGTGTACGAGCGGGAGGCTGCAGCGCGGGCGCTGGGGGAGATCAGGGATGCCCGCGCCGTCCTGCCGCTGATCGCCGAGCTCGGGGGACCGGACCTGGCGATGCGGGAGGCCGTTGTCGCCGCGCTGGGCGGTATCGGCGATGCCCGCGCCGTCGGACCTCTGATCGCCGCGCTCGGGGATGACGCCTGGTATGTTCGACGGGCTGCGGCCGAGGCGCTCGGGAAGATCGGCGACGCGCGCGCCGCGGACTCGTTGCGGGCCGCGCTCGATGATGCGGATCCATCCGTGCAGGCGGCGGCCACTGCGGCGTTGAAGCGGTTTCGTTGACTCGCGGAGGGAGACTGGCGCGTTCGCGGCGCTGATCGGTCCCTCCGCACCCACGGAAGACGCGCCGATAACGAGACTCGCCGCGTCCTGCAGCGACCGCCATGCCGGAGGCGGTCGCATGGGGGCGGCTGCGGATGAACCGTCGTGCGGATACCCCGCCCGGTTGTCCCTCGCTGACGGTAGTTTTCCAGAGGGTTCCGCCAATCTGGCGTGTTCACGCGGCCGGCAGGGTGAAGAGGAAGGTCGAGCCTACTGCCCGGCGAGGCGTGCCTCTTTGTCTTCCATCCAGTAGAGCATGAAGCGAAGTTCATCCCGGCTCAGCGTCCGCACGTCGGTAGGCTTCCGCTGGGAGAAGAGCCCAATCCTCGCAATACCCTTCTCCGTAATCACCCGGTTCTGCATCTCTGGCAACGCCCCGACACTCCGGATCGCCTGATGGATGGAGAGATCCTGCGCGATCCGGAATTCGTCGGGGGTGCCGAGTTTGTGAAGCGAGTCGTCCATACCAATACCTGTATTGTCAGACAGTAAAGGCGTGACGACGACGGTCTCTCTCGTCTCTCGTCTGCGAACGGCAGATTATGGCAACGACGACGGCTACCCCGTGATTATGCGATCTCGGCCCTATCGCCAGTCTGCCAGAAGACCGTGACGCCTTCACATCTCAGGCGGGCGCAGATCAGTCGAAGATCTCCTCGAGGAACCCCTTCTTCCGCTTCTTCTTGTCATGATCGTCGTCATGATGATCATCGTGCCGCCCGTACGGGGGCGGATACCCCTGGCCCGGCGGCACGCTCCTCTGCATCGCTGGCGGGGCGGAGGACGCCGACCGCTCGATGATCTGATCGAGCTTCCCCTTCTCCAGCCAGATGCCCCGGCACTGCGGGCAGTAGTCGATGGAGAACGTGAGCCGTTCCCCCATCGCCAGATCACAATTACAGACAGGACACTTCATGCGCAGTCCTACAGGGTTCGGAGAGAATCGGATAAAGAGGCTCGCGTTCCGACCCTCCCGCGCGACAGGACCCACGACGACTCCGATAACGGGCGCCGGGGCCGATCATCAGTGCGGGCTGCGATCCCCTATTCTGCCCTGGAGGCCCCTGCTTTGGGGAGGAGCGGACACTCCCCCGATTGCAAGCAACGGACCCCGACCGCTCGGGGGGGCCGCTGCCGTTCCGCAGCGCCGCCTAGGCGCCCGGGGCGTCCGTCCTCCTGCGGTGCCGGATCATCTTGGCGACTTCGAACCAGAGCACGCCCGCCACCCCTGCGACAACAGCGAGGGCGAGGGCCGCCGGCGGGACCGGCCCGAACCGGAAGAGTGCGGCAAGGAACGGGACAGAGATCGCCGCGGCGAGGAAGACCAGCGCCCCCGCCAGGACCACCCAGAAGGCCCGGTTCGGCCGGCGTATCGTGGCCGCGATGCTCTCCGTCCAGGACCGGTTGGTCGCGATCAGGGAGAGATTGGCCACCACGATCGTCGTGAAGGTCAGGGTACGGATCGAGTTCTCCCCCATCCCCATCCGCACTCCGGCAGCGTAGATCACGAGCACCACGCCCAGCACGACGAGCCCCTGGGCCAGGGCGATGCCGACCGTGTGCCGGTCGAGGAGCCGCTCCTCCGGCCGCCGCGGAGGCCGGCGCATGATCCCGGGTTCCTCCTTCTCCGCCTCGAAGACGATCGAACAGGCCGGGTCGATGATCAGCTCGAGGAAGACGATGTGCACGGGCAAAAGGATCAGGGGCAATCCGAGCAGGACCGGCACCAGCGAGAGGCCCGCGATGGGGGCGTGGACCGCGATGATGAACGCCATCGCCTTCCTGAGGTTGTCGTAGATCCGCCGGCCCATGCGGACCCCGGCCACGATCGAGGCGAAGTTGTCGTCGAGCAGGACCACCGAGGCCGCCTCCCGCGCCACGTCCGTCCCCCGCTCGCCCATGGCGATCCCGATATGGGCCGCCTTGAGCGCCGGGGCGTCGTTCACGCCGTCGCCGGTCATGGCCACCACCTCGCCGCAGGCCTTGAGCGACTCGACGATCTGCAGCTTCTGCTGGGGTACGACCCGCGCGAAGATGGAAGTCCGCTGGATCGCAGGCACGCACTGCTCCGCCGGCATCGCCTCGAGTTCCGGGCCGGTCATGACCCGGTCGCCGTCGGAGAGGCCGATCTCGTTGGCGATCGCGCGGGCGGTGGCAGGGTAATCCCCGGTGATCATGGCGACCCGGATCCCCGCCGTCCTGCACTCGGCGACCGCGGCAGGCACGTCGGGGCGGACCGGGTCCGAGAAGGCGACAAGGCCGAGGTACGTGAACTCGAAATCGTGCTGGCCCGGCGGCAGGTCCTCATGCCGGAAGTACGCCTGCGCCACCCCGAGCACGCGGAAGCCTTCCTCCGCGAGCCGCTCGGCCTCGGCATGCGGGGCCGCCGCCTCCCCGTCGTCGAGGTGGCAGAGGTCGAAGATCGCCTCGGGGGCCCCCTTGACCGCGATGATGTAGTCGCCGCCCGACGGCGACCGCCAGACGTTGGACATGGCCAGGAGTTCCGGGGAGAGCGGGTACTCCCGGAGGAGGTCCCAGTTCGCGTGGAGGTGCTCGGTGCCGGACAGATCGTCGCTCCCAAGGCGGAGGAGCGCCTGCTCCATGGGATCGAAGGGGTCCTTCTTGCAGGAGAGGATCGCGAACTCGAGGAGCTCGTGGAACGGCTCCGGCAGGGTCGCCTCGTGCCCGGTCATGCAGTTGAACTCGGCGCCGTCGGCGCAGACCCGGGCGACGGTCATCCGGTTCTCGGTGAGCGTGCCCGTCTTGTCTACGCAGAGGACCGTGGTCGCCCCCAGGGTCTCGATGGCCGGCACCCGCCGGGTGAGGACGTTCTTCCGGGAGAGCCGCCACGCCCCGAGAGCCAGGAAGATGGTCAGGACGACGGGGAACTCCTCGGGGAGGATGGCCATGGCGAGTGTGATGCCGGCAAGAAGACCGTGGAGCCAATCGCCGCGGGTGAGGCCGTACACCACCACGACGATCACGCAGAGCCCGATCCCGATCAGCGCGATGCTCTTGACGATGCCGGAGGTCTCCCTGTCGAGCTGGGTCTCTTCGCGCTTGACGGTCTGCAGCGCCTCGCCGATGGCGCCCATCTGGGTCTGGGCGCCTGTGGCCACCACCTCCGCGACCCCCTTGCCCTGGACGACAAGGGTGCCCGAGTAGAGCCAGGGCTGGTCGTCGCCGCCGGGCCGCCGGTCGCCGGGTTCGGCGGTCGCGGGATGCTTCCTGACCGGGACCGACTCCCCGGTGAGGAGCGATTCATCGGCCGAGATGTTCACGCCGGAGAGGAGCAGGGCGTCGGCGGCCACTCGATCGCCCTCGCTGACGACGAGCAGGTCCCCCACCACCACATCTCGCCCCGGGATCCGGCGGGGGGTGCCGTCGCGGATGACCAGCGCCCGGGGGCTCGAGAGGGACCGCAACGCCTCGAGGGCCCGCTCGCTCTTCCGCTCCTGGTAGACGGTGATCCCGATGATGACGAAGACGAAGAGGAGGAGGAGGCCACCCTCCTCGATGTCGCCGAGCACGAGGTAGATGAGCCCTGCCCCAACGAGGAGGAGAAACATCGGCTCCCTGATCACTTCAGTGACGATGGTCAGGAACGTTCTGGTCTCCTCGACCGGGAGCTCGTTGTAGCCGTCCCGGGCAAGGCGCTCCGCGGCCTCTGCGGCGGAGAGGCCCGGACGGTCGGCCGGATCGGGAAGAGGCATGATCCAGTAACCCTGAACAACGTCGCGTCACCCTAAAGGGTTTGCGGGATTCAAGGCATGTGTTCCGCTGCATGAGATAGCAGGTTTCGGCCCGATCTATTCGCACCGACCACCGATGCCCGATGGTGCACAGAAGGCTGGACGACATCGGTGAAGTCGATCCGGCCGTTACCATTGAAGTCGAACCAGGCCACCGGTTGGTTCTCCGCGATCCAGTCAGGGTTGTTGAAGCCCTTCACGACGTCCTCGAAGACGCCGTCGACGTCGGGGTCCGTCGCCGAACCGACGCGCCGGGGAGCGTGACCGGCAGTTCGGGACCGTCGACGGTGGCGACGGTGTGCCCTGACCGCGTGGTCGTGACCCGCTCGAGATGGTCGAGTAGATTGTCGCCCCGCTGTCCTGCAGCCTTTTCATTACGACCTGGCCCGGGTGGCCGTTACCGGCTCACGGCGGCGACGGAGGGCTAGCACCCCTCCTCACGGGAGACGGGGGGGCGGAGAGCAGGGGATCGGCACTGGATTTCAGCCCCGTGGGCTGGCAAAAAGTGAAATCTCTTCCTGCGTCCGTCTCCGTCTCGAAAGCCGACGAGTGGGGCCTGGAAGTGTGAGTTCCGCGTCCATCCTGGCCCGTCGGGCTCGAAAAATTGGTTATTCGTGCCGGAGGGCCTCGATCGGGTTGAGATTCGAGGCCTTCCATGCAGGGTAGAGGCCGGAGAGGAGCGCCGTCACGATCCCGAACCCCATGCCGAGGGCGATCGACGAGAGGCTCGAGGGATGGAAGAGGTACTGAGTCGTCTGGAGCACGAGCAGCGAGATCAGGTACCCCGCGCCGAACGAGAGGATGCCGCCGAGCACCGAGCCGATCAGCCCCAGCATGAGGGCTTCGTAGATGAACATCTGCCGGACCTCCCGCCGGAGCGTCCCTATCGACCGGAGGATCCCGATCTCTCTGGTCCGCTCGGTCACGGACATCATCATCACGTTCAGGATCGAGATCCCGGCGACCACGAGCGAGATGCCGCCAATGGCCGTCGTGAAGGTCGATATCTGCCCGAAGACGGTCTGGATGCTCGAGAGGATCTCCGTGGACGAGAAGGTATCGAGTACGGTCTCGCGCCGGTTGAACCGCTGGTCGATCGCGGCCTGGAGGGTCTCGACCTGGTTGACATCCCGGACCTTGATGATCACCTGGTCGAAGCCCGTCGGGCGGTTCCGGTCCTCGTACCACTTAGCCGGGACGATCAGGGCCTGGTCCGGCTGGATGTCGAAGCCGATCCCGCGCTCCTTCAGGATCCCGACCACGCGCTGCGTGGACCCGTCCGAGAACCGAATCTGGGATCCGACCTTCAACTTGTACTGGGTGGCCGCCCGCGCCCCGACGAGGACGCCGCTGTTGCCGCGGAGCAGGATCCCCTGGTCGACCTCGACGAGATTGCCGACGTCGTCGGGATTGAGGGCGTAGACCGAGAGTACGGCCCGCTCGCTCCCGACCTCGATCCGTTCGGCCGTCGAGTAGACCGGGATCACCGGGTTCGGCGCGGCGAGCCGTTGCAGGTCCTGAACCTGCCGCGTCGAGATCTTCTCGGGCGTGGCGGCCCCACCCCCGAACCCCGCGCCGCCGCCCGAGTGCGGGATCACGGTCAGGGAGTCGCCGACGGTCGAGAGCTGGTCCGTGACCGAGAGGGTCAGGCTGTTGCCGAGGATCCCGAGCGAGGAGATCGCGAGGACGCCGATCACGATCCCCACGATCGCGAGCATCGACCGGAAGAGGTTCCGCTGCAGGTTACGGCGCGCGATATCGAAGAAGGTCCAGCTCATCCCGTGTCCTCCTGGATCCGGCCGTCCACGATCCGGACCTGGCGGGAGGCGTACTCCGCGATCCCGGGATCGTGCGTGACCATGATGATCGTCTTCCCCTCGCGGTTCATCCTGCCCAGGAGCGCCATGATCCCCGCGCCCGTCCGCTGGTCCAGGTTGCCCGTCGGTTCGTCGCAGAGGAGGAGGTCCGGGTCGTTGACGAGCGCCCGGGCGATCGCGACCCGCTGCTGCTGCCCACCCGAGAGCTCGTTCGGGCGGTTCGTGTAGAGCCGCTCGTCGTCGAGCCCGGCCGCCCGCAGCACCTCGTTCGGCCTCAGCCCGCAGGCTGAGCGGTCCTTGCACTTCAGGACCAGGGGGTACTCCACGTTCTCGAGGACCGAGAGGAGGGGAATCAGGTTGAACTGCTGGAAGATGAACCCGATCGTGTCGCGGCGGAGGTAGGTCAGCTCGTCGTCCGAGAGCTCGGCCACGTCCCGGCCATTGATCAAAAGCCGGCCCGATGTCGGGACGTCCAGGCAGCCGATCAGGTTCAGCAGGGTGGTCTTGCCCGAGCCCGAGGGACCCATGATCGCGATGAACTCGCCGCGCCGGACCGTGAGCGAGACGCGGTCGAGGGCGACCACGTCGCCGGCCGGCAGCGGGTAGACCTTGGAGACCTCCTCGAACCGGATCAGGTCCGGTCCGGTCCTGCCGTCCGTCGTCACCGTCTCCATGAGCGGTAGATCAGGTAGCCCACGCCGACCGCGAGCACGAGCGCGAGCGCGATCCAGGCGACCGGCAGGTCACCGCCGGCGCCGGAGGCGCCCGAGGTCTGGTTCAGGGCGAGCGATGCCTCGGTCCGCTGCTCGAAGGGATCGCCGTTCTCGTCCCGGTAGCTGATCCCGAGCGGGACCGTGGACCGGTTCTCGGCCCGGAAGTTCAACTCGAACGAGGCGAAGTCATCGGGCTCGAGTGAGCCGATCACGTACCGGGGGTACGGATCGGCCGGAGTCACGCCCTCGCCGGGCGCGATCACGACGGACCGGGCCGCGCTGAGGCCCGCGTTGTTGACGTCCCCGCTCAGGCGGTAGACCCCGCCCGACTGCTCGACCTCGAAGTTCGAGAGGATCAGGTCGGCCTGGAACTTGGACTGGCCGTAGCCGACCCCCAGGTCGACGGGCGTCGCGTGCCGGTTCTGGCCGTTGTAGTAGACGACCTCGAACCCGATGGTCGCGTTCTCCTCCGGGGTCAGGTTGAACGATACCGTCGCCTGGCCGTTCGGGGCGAGCGCCCCGATGAAGACGGACGACGGGGCGGCCGTGAAGCCCGAGCCCTGCGGCGTGACCATCACGCCGTTGAGGGGGTCCTGGCGGGGGTTACCGATTGAGAGGACGACCCGGTCGCCCCGCCCGGCCGTCAGCGCGTCGGGCTTCTGGACGAACGAGACGGCCGGGGGCGTGCTGTCGACCCGGACCGGGACCGGGAAGCGGATGCCCCGGCCCTCGTTCACGGCGAGCGTGAAGACGGGGTAGGCCGTCCCGTCGGGGGACCCGGCGGTGACGAGGAAGCTGAAGGTCATCCGGTTCCCGGCTCCGATCTCGCCGACGGTCGCGTACGGGTCGTCAGCGACCGAGACCGGGCCGTCGGGCGAGAGCGCGGCACGGGAGGCCCGCACCGGGGCCGTGCCCGTGTTCGCGACCTCGACCGTGAGGGTGGCCGTATCGCCGCGCATCAGCACGGGCGGGTCGATGGTGGTCGAGACGACCTGGAGCTGGTTCCCGGCCTGGGTTACGATCGGTGCCGTCGTGGTGGAGGCGGTCGGCAGGGTCGCCTCGCCGGCAGGCAGGGTGACGCCGGAGGTCGGGAATGGGTACGTCGGGATCGCGGCCGAGGCGCAGGCGATGCAGCCGAGGAGGGCGAGTGTCAGCAGGAGAAGGCGTCTGGTCATGTCAGGCTACCAGGGTGGGAACGATAGTTACGAGGATGTAGATCAGGACGGGCACGAGAACCGTGATCGCGGCGTCGCGTGTCGAGAGCTTCCGCCCCGAGCGGACGCCGAAGATCCAGATATTCGCGGACCAGAGCAGGAAGAGGAGGGCGACCGCGGTCGAGACCTGCATGGTGGGGTTCTGCAGCAGGGACTGGGTCCACTCCTGGATCGCCCCGGGATCGGTGAGAGAGGGCACGCGGAGGTCCGAGAGGTAACTCCACGTGAGCGCGGCGGTGATGATCCCACCGACGACCTGCGGGAGATGGCCGTACCCGACGTAGGCGAGGAGGCGGTTGAAGTCGCCCTGCCCTTTGAACGCCATCGAGATGACGTAGAAGACCGCGGTGTAGATCACCCAGAAGAGCAGGGTCCCTATCAGGGCCGAGATCGCTCCGACCGCGCTGATGACGCCTCCGAGCCCCTCGACTCCGGGGATCTCCATGGCGCTCATGAGGGTGGCGGAGACCAGGTACGCGGTGATGGCTCCGACAACACCGACGGCGAAGACGATCAGGAACGGCACGAGGAGGCTTACGGGCCCCGTCTCCAGGGCCTCGAAGAACCCCCGCGGGTTCGTGACGAGCTCCAGGAGCGACGGGTGCCGGGTCTCAGCCCGCCGGGGAACAGGGGGTGCGTCGAAGCCGGGCGCGCCCTGCTCCGGGTCGTTCATGCGGCGGTCCTGGTGGTGCAGTCGATCGTGCTCATAATAAACCGGTGTTGTATCGCCGTGATGCTACTTCAGAGTTGCGAATCGGAATTCACGCGAAAATAGATTCAGAGGGCTTCCGGCCGCTGGCCGGAGACCGCGTCCATGGTGGCCATCGCGATCGCGCCGAACCCGAGGCAGACCACGACGAACTTGACGAGCCCGCCGAGGAGCGGGACCAGGTAGAGCACGTTCAGTATGACGAAGCCGATGATGAAGAGGACGTAGACGTTGTTGCCGAACCGGCTCCCCCCCGCGATCAGCCGGCCGAGCGCGAGCGAGACCACGAGCCCGGCCAGCATCACGCCGGCGATGACGAAGAGCCACCCCAGGACCGCGATGGGGATCCCGATGACCGTGACGAGCAGGATCATCCCGAGGATCACGGCGCCGACCAGGGCCAGAAGGCCGATCACGAAGGCGGGGAGGGGGCGCTCCCGGATCCGCTCCTCCACCACGCGGGCGGCGGCCGGAACGAGGGCCAGGAGCAGGAGCCCGAGGACCAGGTACCCGAGGGTCACAAGAAGCGAGACGACGGCCACAATGCCCGCAATGAGGGCGGCAATCCCGCCGCCGACACCGGGGCCGCGCCCAGTCTGGTTACCGCCGGACCGGTTCTCGGTCGCCGAGTACCGGACACTGCCGGCCGTCCCGCTGTTCGTGAAGGTCCCGGCCTGGGCCGTGAGTGTCCCGTTGACGGCGCCCTGGTGCGTGAAGGTGCCGGCCGAGACCTCCGCGTCGCGCCCGATCCGGGCGCCGGGGCCGAAGACGACCTCGCCACCGGTCGTGATCGCGTTCCGCTGGACCGTGCCGTTCAGCCTGATCTTGCCGCCGGCGAGCACGACCTTGCCGCCGACCGTGCCGTTCACCTGTACGGTCCCGCCGACCGCGATTACGTCACCCGCGACCGGGGCGTTGACGTGGACTGCCCCGCCCGCCGCGATCAGCGACCCGATGGGGGCGTCGACAATGAGCGTGCCGCTGCTCGCAATGATGTCGTCGTCGGTCGGCTCCGAGATCACGCTCGTGTCGCCGCCGCCGACTATCCGGAGCGCCTGGGCGCCGGAGACCAGCAGGAGGACGAGGCAGAGTGCCGTGAGGATGCGATACCCGTTCATGCGGGTGCATGCACCGGGCGAGCAATAAAGGAGGCGGTCGTGTTCAGGCG
>CAYWVY010000030.1:22616-25901 GCA_964461885.1 uncultured Methanospirillum sp.
AGGCGGTCGTGTTCAGGCGCTCCGTTCGCCCAGATATCGGATCAGGCCATGTAGGCCGTCCGCCACCGGGTGGATCTCGTAGAAGTCGTTCAGGCCGTCGACGGGTAGACCGTGCCGGATCAGCTCGGCGAGGTACATGACCGAAAGGGCAGCTTCCGGGGCCGCAGCAGCGACCCCGGCCACGCGCGAACCCGTCTCATCCAGAAAGACCTTGGCCGCTCCGGTCTCGCGAGCAGGCACGGAAAAGAACGAGCCGGGGCCGGCGGGTGCCGGGATCGCGTACGACGCCGCGGTCGCGTCGTCGAGGGCCCAGGCGTACTGGTTGCCCAGGCGGAACCCACGCGGGACCAGCCGGTAGTCCATCCGGGCCTCCGTTCCGAGAATGTTCTCGGCCGCGACCCGCCCCTCCTGCCGGGCCACCGGGGTCAGGTACGGCGGACCGGTCACGTCGCCGCAGGCGTAGACCCCAGGGACCGAGGTCCGCATCCGGTCGTCCGTGACGATCGTCCCGTTCATCCGCTTCTCGACCCCGGCGCACTCCTCGCTGTTCGGAACGAGGCCGATGGCCGCGATCACGGCGTCGACGTCGACCTCCTCCTCGGCCCCGCCCGAAGAGACGGTGACCCCGTTCACCCGGCGCCCGCCGTCGACCGAGATGAGGTCGGTCTCCTCTCGGATCCGGACCTCCCCGAGCTCGCGCCGGGCGAGGCGGAGGAGGTGCGGGTCGACGCCCGGCAGGAGGGTGCTCCGGACCACGAGCTCGACCTCGGCGCCGAAAACGGCGAAGACATAGGCGAGCTCCGCGGCCTGGACGCCCCCGCCGACGACCGCGATCCGGCCGGGCACGGCCGTCATCGAGGCGAGGGTTGCGGCCGTGAACACCCCCTCGCGCGCGATACCCGGGACTGCCGGCAGGGCCGGGCGCGACCCGGTCGCGATGATCACCGCCTCCGACTCGACCGGTCGGCCGTCGATCACGGCCCGACACCCGTCGAACCCCGCCGAGGCGCCGCCCAGCACCTCGACCCCGGCCCCGGCCGTCTCTTCCCCGAGCACGCCCGTGATCGTCTCCTGGACCGCCGCCGTGGCGGCAAAAAGCCCGGGGAGGTCGACCTGGAGGTCCCCCGCGACCACGCCGAGGGACGCGAGGCGTCGTGCATCCGCCATGGCACGGGCCGCGTCGTTGAGGGCGTTGATGAGCATGCAACCGTACGAGAGGCACTGCCCCCCTAGTGTCCGCCGCTCGACCAGCCGGACCTCGCGCCCGGCCGAGCCCAGGTGCATGGCCGCGAACCGGCCGGCCGGGCCGCCCCCGATCACGATCACCGGGGCCATATCAGAGGATCTCCACGCCCTCGTCCATGGGGGAGGAGAGTGTCTCCCCCGAGAAGGCGTTGATCTCGACGATCCCGCGCCCCCGGATCTGCCAGACCGGCACGAAGACGCGCATGAGCTCGACCCGGATCGCGCGGCGGTCGGGCCTGAAGACCTTCTCCTCGTAGAAGATCGCCTCGCGCCGCTCCTGGCGGATCCGGACCTTCTGCGTCAGCTTGGCGACCACGTGCTCGATCACCCGTGTCTCGGCCGTCTCGCGCGTGACCAGGCCCTCGAGCACCTCTGCCCCTTCCGGGAGCTCGTCCAGGATCACCGCGTCCTGGTCGGGGGTCGTCAACTCGCCGTTGACCGCGTTCAGGGCGATCGCCCCTTTCTGGTCGAACGATATCGCCTGATCCCGGTAGGTCGTTTGCCCCGTCGAGGCGTACCGCGCGTACCAGAACGGGATCAGGCGGAGGCGGGCCGTCCCCTCGCAGTTCGCGAGCTGGCGGGCCTCGCGCTCCGTGAGCCGGACAGGCAGCTGGGCCACCCCTCCCGACGGGGTTGGGCGGGCCGGCTCCGTGAGCAGATGCGGCCGGCACGGCAGGGCCAGGTTGAGCAGCATCTCGCGGCCGAGGACCCGCGCGCAGGCTGCCTTGCCCGCGTAGTCCATCAGGGCCGGGATCCCCCAGAGAACGGCGTCCCGCGTCTCGATCCCGTCGCTTGTCGAGAAGAGGATCTTCCGGCAGACCACCTCCCGGTCGCCGTCCCGGACCCGGTAGGCGGTCTCGTCGAACCGTGCGCACTCGGCATCGTCGTCGCTGCAGAGCACGAGGATGCACTCGTCCTCGCGGATCGCCGAGAGGTCGAACGGCGGGTCCATGAGCTCGACATCGAACCGGGCCGACTCCAGGATCCTCGTGATCTCCTCACGCGCCCGCTCACGTACCTGCCGCTCCATCATCCGTAGTTTCGACTCCCAGCTATAGAACAATTTTTCTTTCACCAGGGGCGATTATGGATGATGAGCGCGCCCCCTCTCAGGTTTGTCAGTCACACCATCGAGGAGTACGCGATGCAGGTCACCTACGACCCGGTCGCTGGGACTGGGATGGTCGTGTACAACCTCTCTCTCTTCCAGACGCCGGACCTGCTCAACGTGCTCGAGGTGGCCCTGACCGCGTGTCGCTCCGGGGTCTGCGCCTCGGACCAGGTCCGGCTCGTCCACGAAGGCGAGTCCATCGACGGGTTCACGGTCCCCGAGGGACAGACCGGCGTCTGTTCGGTCTGCTCGGTGACCCTCGACGGGATCCTTCTCAAACGCGGCGTGCCCTTCCACCCGATCGGCGGGGGCGTGGTCGAGATCGTGAACCGGGTCCCCCGCCGCTTCACGCACCTGATCCACTACGACGAGACCACGATCGACCCGCTCCAGGTGCTGATCGCGGAGGAGATCTCCTCGGTCGGAGACGTGATCCGGACCGGCAACGGCACGGTCCTCGCGAACTTCCGCGAGTGCCACATGGAGGCCGAGTCCGTCGTGGCCGAGCTGCTCGACGACCTCGCCGCGAGCCGGTTCGTGGGGGTGCTCGAGGTCGGGCTGCCGAACAGCCCGCTCCTCGGGGTCCAGGTCAGCCCGCAGTACATGGGCGTGGTCGCGGTCGGCGGGACGAACCCGATCGCGGCCGTGCGCGAGGCCGGGTACCCGGTGGTGACGCGGGCCATGTGTGGCCTGATCGAGGCCTCCGATATGATCGGGGTCGAGCAGGCGCTCGCCGTCGTCCGGGCCGGCAGCGCCTGATCCCCGCTACGCATCAATTCATTACCGCGCTCCGATAAACTCTGTTCACACGGAGCCAGTCATGCCCCCCAAACTCCTCGCCGTCCTGTTTTTGATCGCCCTGATCATTGCATCCCCGGCCGCTGCCGGGGCGAAGTACACGTCGGGCGGCCCGGTCCTCTCTGCCTCTC
>CAYWVY010000031.1:0-25108 GCA_964461885.1 uncultured Methanospirillum sp.
TGGTGCCTGCCACGAAGCAGACCCCCATGTTCACGAGCAGGTCGTGGGGGCCCATGTACATGGTGAGGATATCGCCGGCCCGCTCCACCGCCGGGTCCGACTCCACGCGCCGCCGGATGTCCGCGAGCTCGTCGGGGTTCACGCCCTCGCCCAGCAGCAGCCCCTTGGTCCGGGCCGCCAGGATCCCGGCCACGCTCATCAGCAGCAGCCCGATCGCGATCGAGGCCGCGCCGTCGAGGTAGGCGTTGTTGAAGGTGTGGCCGAGGAAGATCCCGAGGAACGCGAAGACCAGGCCGAGCATGGCCGCGCTGTCCTCGAAGACCACCGTGTAGAGGCTCGGGTCCTTGGACCGCCTGATGAACTGCCGGCTGCCCATCTCGCCCTTGGCCTGCAGGAACTGTTTCATGGCCACGGTGAACGATCCGCCCTCGACCAGGAGCGAGATGGCGAGCACGACGTAGGCCACCGTGGGGTCGCCCAGCTCGGCGCCCGGCGCGACGTGGCGGATGTGTGCGATCCCCTCGTACAACGACATGCCGCCGCCGATGCCGAAGATGGAGATGGCCACGATGTTTGTCCAGAAGTAGAGAGACTTGCCGTGGCCGAACGGGTGGGCCTCGTCGGCAGGACGCGCGGCCTGCTTCATCCCCAGCAGCAGGAGGCACCCGTTCCCCGTATCGACGACTGAATGGATGCCCTCGGCGATCATGGCCGACGAGCCGGTGACGGCCGCCGCGACGAACTTGATGACCGCGATGATCAGGTTGCCGGCGATGGCCGCGACGACCGCTATCTTCGAACCGCCCTGCGTTGCCATGGACTGCCTCTCTCTCGGTTCCTGCGGGAGCGGCCGATCCCCGGCAACCCTGGATCCCGGGGCCGAACCCGCCGTCCGGGAGGAACGACTGAAGGAACGAAGAACCGGGGACGCGGAACGCGATGCCCCGATGCGAGGGATGGGATTCGAACCCAAGAACTCCTGCGAGACCAGGCCCTGAACCTGGCGCCGTTGACCTGGCTTGGCTACCCTCGCGCCTGCATATATTCGGGGGACGGAAAGATAAAGATTGGCGTCCGGCGCCGCTCCCGCCTGGAACGCCCGGGGCACCTACGCCGCTTTGTCGTTCCCGTTCTGGAACTTCCAGAGCTCGGCGTCCCTGAGCTCGTTCCGCTTGATCTTGCCCGAGATCGTCTTCGGCAGGAACTCCACGAACTCGACCCGGCGCGGGTACTTGTACGGCGCCGTGGACTTCTTGACGTGGGCCTGGAGGTCGCGCACCAGCGACTCCGATGGTTTGAACCCCGGCGTCAGGACCACGAACGCCTTGACCACCAGCCCGCGGATCACGTCCGGCGAGCCCACCACGGCCGCCTCCTGCACGGCCGGATGCTCGAGCAGGGCCGACTCCACCTCGAACGGCCCGATCCGGTACCCCGACGACTTGATCACGTCGTCGTCGCGTCCGATGAACCAGTAGTAGCCGTCGTCGTCCCGGTAGGCCTTGTCGCCCGTGTAGTACCACCCGTCCTGGAAGGACCGCTCGTTCTCCTCGTCCGAGCCGAGGTACTCGCGGAAGAGCCCGACCGGCCGCGGGTCGAGCTTGACCGCGATCCGGCCCTCCTGCCCGTTCCCGACGGGCCGGCCGTCGTCGTCGTGGAGCTCGATGATCCAGCCCGGCGCAGGCTTGCCCATCGAGCCCGGCTTGACCTCCATCGGCGGGAAGGTCCCGATGCAGAGCACGGTCTCGGTCTGGCCGTAGCCCTCGTAGATCGTGACGCCCGTCGCCTCCTTCCAGACCCGGATCACTTCGGGGTTGAGCGGCTCGCCGGCCGACGTGCAGTGCCGGAGCTCGGTGAAGTCGAACCGGTCGAGGTCGGCCAGGATCAGCATCCGGTAGATCGTGGGCGGGCAGCAGAAGGTCGTGACCGCGTACCTCTCGAGGAGAGGCAGGATCTCGGTCGCCTTGAACCTGCCCCGGATGTCGTAGACGAAGATCGCCGCGCCCGCGATCCACTGGCCGAAGATCTTGCCCCAGGCCGACTTGGCCCAGCCCGTGTCCGAGAGGGTGAAGTGAAGGTCGTTGTGCCGGAGGTCGTGCCAGAACCCGGCCGTGACCATGTGGCCGAGCGGGTATGACTGGTCGTGCAGCACCATCTTCGGCTCGCCCGTCGTGCCCGAGGTGAAGAAGATGAGCATCGGGTCCGTCGCCTTCGTCCGCGACATGCCCGGGAGCTTTACCAGCCTGTGTGAGACCGGGGCGGGGTAAGTCATCTCCTGCGGGAGCGAGATCCAGCCGTCGCGCTCCCCGTCGACCACGAGCCGGCTCATCAGGGAGGCGCACTCCGAGTAGACTTCGTCGAGCTTGGGCGCGGACTCCATGTCCGTGATCACCATCTTGAACTGGCCGAGGTCGACCCGGTATCGGATGTCCTTCGGCGTCAGCATCGTCGGGGCCGGCGAGACCACCGCGCCGAGCTTGGTCAGGGCGATCGTCAGGATCCACCACTCGGGCACCCGATGGAGCATCAGCATCACGCGGTCCCCCTTGTGGATCCCGTAGTTCAGGAGGATGTTCGCGGCCGCGTTCGAGAGGGTCATCAGGTCCCAGAACGTGTACTTCTTCTCGGTGCCCTGCTGATCCGTCCAGATCATCGCGAGCTTGTTCCGGTCCCGCTGAGCCCACGCGTCGATCACGTCGAAGCCGAAGTTATAATACTCCGGGACCTCGATCCGGAAGTTCGCGTAGACCTCGTCGTAATCGGCCATGTTGTGCTGGTGCTCGGCCATATCAAACCGTAAGGGGTACGCCTGCCGTGGCCATTAAGACATCGCCGATCCGGGTCGTTTTCGCTCATCGGGAGCGTCCATAAAGATTGCCCGGAATCATTATGGCTTAAAGGGGGACATACGTACGTAGATGGAAGAGAAACGATACGAGTCGCTCAAGATCGAGAATATCGTTGCCTCCGGCTCGATCGCGGACTCGATCGATCTCGTCGAGGTGTCGGGGCGCATTCCGGCCTGCGAGCTCAATACCAAGCGGTTCCCGGGAGCGGTCTACCGGATCGCCGATCCGAAGATCGCGGCCCTGATCTTCAGCTCGGGTAAGGTCGTACTCACCGGGCTCCGGAACGACCAGGCCCTCGTCGACGGCCTCGGGTTTATCATGGCCTCGCTCAGCGACGCCGGCGTCGACTGCTACGACGAGCCGCGCGTCGCGGTCACGAACATCGTCTGCTCGTACGACATCGGCAAGTACATCAACCTCAACAAGGTCGTGATCACGCTCAACCTCGAGAACATCGAGTACGAGCCCGAGCAGTTCCCCGGGCTGGTTTACCGGATCAAGGATCCGAAGATCGTCGCCCTCCTCTTCAGCTCGGGCAAGATCATCCTGACGGGCGGCAAGA
The DNA here is from genome assembly GCA_964461885.1 of uncultured Methanospirillum sp. Lineage (GTDB taxonomy): Archaea > Halobacteriota > Methanomicrobia > Methanomicrobiales > Methanospirillaceae > UBA288. The sequence goes on from CAYWVY010000031.1 coordinate 3,412, forward strand.
CCCTCGACGACATCAAGCGGGGCCTCGACTTCCTCGAGCAGAAGCTCGAGTCGATCATGTGAGGGGCCGAGCCCCTCTCCGTCTCTCTTCTACCAGAAGTGCCGGGTCTGGACGTACTGCCGCTCGGCCTTCAGGATCTGTCTGAAGAATGCGTCCCCCTCGGTCAGGGTCGCAAGGATCCGCGAGGCGTGCTCGGGCCCGACGCCCCGGCCCGCGAGCGCGATGACCGCCTTCTTCCCGCTCGAAAGGACGATGTTCGCGTTTCGCAACAGCCTTTTTTCGACCTCACGCTCCTCGGGCGTCTTGGTCTTCTTGCTCGCGACCGCATAGAGCGGCTCGTCCCAGGGCTTGAGGGCCGCGATCAGCCGGGCCGTGCAGACCGGGCACGTCGGCTGCTCGTCCACGCGCGAGACCTTGGTCTTCAGCTTCCACTTCCGGCAGTTCATGCAGCAGAGGACGACGTCCGAGTCCTCGATCCGCCGCCGGACGGTCGCGAGGATCGCCGTGTCGGCCGACTCGGGCGGGATCAGGTCCCGCGACGAGAAGAGGCCGGCCGCGCCAAGGACCGAGACCCGTGTCGTCACGACCTCGACCGAACCGTTCCGGACGGCGGCCACGATCCCGGCCGCGGCCTCGACGTCCATGTAGTTCTCGAAGAGCTCGCGGTAGGTCTCCCGCTGGACGACCGTTTTGTCAAAGAGGGCCGAGAGGCGGTGGATAGAGAGGCGTTCGTAGTCGGCGTCGGGGTCGATCGCGCCGAACTTCTTTGCGACCTGGACGAGCTTCCACTTGTACAGGGCCGTGCGCTTCAGCCCGAGCTCGAGCAGCCCGCGGATGTGCGCGGGGTCGAGCGTGACCAGTGCCTCCTTCACCTCCGCGGCCCGGAGCGATTTCGGCAGGCGGAGGAGGCAGCGGTATGCGTCGATCTCGATCCCGACGGTCGTGCCGTACCGCGCCGAGAGCAGGAGGGAGAGGACGCGGGCCAGCACCTCGTTCACGCGGTGGCCGGCGCAGATGTTGCAGACGACCCCCTCGCCCGCGTCCTCGAGCGTGATCGTTTGGTCCGATGGGACGACCGCGCGGTCCCGGTCCATCCCGTTGAGGAACCGTTCGGCGTACCGGGCCGCGCGCTCGTTCTCGATGTAGTCGGCGAAGCGCCGCGTCCGTCGGAGGGCCCCGACCTCCTGGGCGATCGCGAACGGGACCGGGATCTGCTCACCCTCCCAGCTCGGAAGCTCGCCCTTGGCCCTCTTTGCCGGCTCGACCGTGATCCGTCCCTCCTCGGTGTCGAGCACGCGCCAGAGCTGGCCCTTGGTGATGAAGACCGAGCCCGGGTGGATCATGCCGACCACGAACGACTCGTCGAGGGTCCCGACCGTGCGGCGGCTGGCCAGATCGAAGACCGGGACCTTCCGCTCGTCGTGGATCATGGAGAGGTTGGCCATCAGGTACCGACGGGCCCGGGCAGTCGTGATGATCCGCGTCTTGTCGCGCCGGACCAGGCGGTGTCCCTCCATCTCGTCCACGACCTCGTCGAGGAGGGGGTCCGCGCCGGGGAAGGTCGCGGTTCCCGCGAGGATGGCGCGGACCTGCGCGAGCTCGATCTCGCCGTGCTCGACCAGGAGGGCCGCCACCTGGTTCGCGAGCACGTCGGCCGCGCCGTACGGAATCCGGACGGGCTCGACATCGGCGGCCTTCGCGCGCCGGACGATCACGCCAGACTCGAGCAGGTCGTCGAACCCGGTTGCGAGGACGGTCCCGCGCGAGACGGCCTCGAGCCGGTGCCCGGCCCGGCCGACGCGCTGGACAAGCCGGGCGACCTCGCGGGGCGAGCCGAACTGGACCACGTGCTCGACGTGGCCGATGTCGATCCCGAGCTCCATGGACGAGGTCGCGATCAGGGTCGAGATCTCGCCCTTTTTGAATCGCTCCTCGGCGTCGATCCGGACCTCGCGCGAGAGCGAGCCGTGGTGGACCTCGATGTCGCCGCGCTTGAAGAGGGCGTGGCCGAGCGCTTCGGCCGTGACACGCGTGTTGGTGAAGACCAGGTTCGAGCCCGACGGGTCGAGGGCCCGCTCGACGCACTTTGCCTGGGCGTCGAACTGCTCGCCCGCGTACACCACGCCGAGGTCGAGGGCCTTTGCGACGGGCACCTGGACCACGCGGAACGGGCGCGGACCGCAGAGGAAGCGCGCGACCTCGTCGGGGTTGCCGACCGTGGCTGAGAGGCCGATCCGCTGGAATTCTCCCGCGTACGTCCGGACCCGCTCGAGCGCGACCGAGAGCTGGGCCCCGCGCTTCGAGCCCGCGAGCTCGTGGATCTCGTCCACGACCACGTACTTCACGCCCGCGAGGTGCTTGCGAAGGGTCCTGCCCATGAAGATTGCCTGGAGGGACTCGGGGGTCGTGATCAGCAGGTCTGGCGGGTGGAGGGCCTGCTTACGCCGCTCGGCCTGGGTGGTGTCGCCGTGCCGGACGCCGACCGTGAGACCGAGCTGGGCACACCACCACTCCATCCGGGCCAGAATGTCGCGGTTGAGGGCCCGGAGCGGGGTCACGTAGATCGCCGAAAACCCGCCGCTCGTCTCGTGGAGGAGTCCGTGGAAGACGGGGAGCATGGCCGACTCGGTCTTGCCCGTGCCTGTCGGCGCGATCAGCAGCACGTGCCTTCCCGCGACCACCTCGGGCACGGCGAGCTCCTGGACCTCGGAGAGTCCCTCAAACCCGCGGTCCGCGATCGTCTGCCGGATTCGCGGGTCGAGCAGGTCGAGCGCGCTCACCTGGCCGCCTCCGCGAAGGGCTCGAGTGCCTCGATCGGCCCGAGGAGGGTGCCGTCTGCGAGCAAAATCTCGATCGTCTCCCGCTTCAGGCAGCGCGAGACCGGGCTGAACGGGTCGGCCACGATCTTCCGGACGTCGTAGCCCGCGAGCTCGTTGAAGGCCGGGACAAAGAGGACCCGCGTCGGCGTATCGGCCGGCGGCAGGCCCAGGCAGGCGTCGTCGACCTCGCTCATGAGATACGCGGGGGCGCGGAGCGCGCACCCGACCTCGTCCTGGACGGCCGCGAGGGGGTGGTGGTGGCCGACGAGCACGAGCTGCCCGGCAAGGCACGGCCCCGGCAGGGTGTGGCCGTGGAAATACCCGACGCCGTCGACCAGGACGCCGGTCTTCTCGGCGAGCTCGTCCGGCCCGAGGAACCGCTCGATCCCCGGGTCGTGGTTGCCGGGCACGACGAGTATGGGGACGCGGGCCCGGAGCGCCGCGAGCACCTCGGGGAGCTCGCGCCACTCCTGACGGGTCGTGAACGGCACGGACTGCTTGACGTCGCCGAGCAAAAGGAGCCGGTCGGGCTTCGTCTGGTCGACCAGCCGGGCCACCCGTTGCGTCCGCTCGAGGGACCGGCTCGAGAAGTGCCAGCCATGGCGGGCGAGGTCGGACTCGATCCCGAAGTGGAGGTCGGCCACGACAAGGGTCCGCTCCCGGTTCTCGACCACCACGGCCGGCCCCTCGGCCAGGAACTCGAGCCTCATGCCCGCCGGATCAGCCCGCGGCGGGGCATGTAGCACTCGCCCTCCTCGAGGAGGCCCGCGAGCGCCTCCTCGACCTCTCCCTTTGCACAGCCTTTTCCCGCGCCGAGCGCGAGGAGCTCGGCCTGCTCCACGCCGTCGCGGCCGGCAGCCTCGATCTGCTCGAGGAGGAGGGCCGGGAGGTCCACCCCGTCGTCCCGGGCCGTGCTGGCTGCCGGCACGAGCCCGAGGGCCTGTTCGGCCATGGCGCGGAGCTCCTCGATCGTCGCGGGGGTCACGTTGTAGGTCGCCACGGCCTCGGCCACGAGCTCGTCGCTCCCCTCGCCCCGGAGGTTCGCGGCGAGCGCCTCGAGCCGCGCGGCCGTCCGGTCTGCTGTCCGGACGAGCCAGCGGTCGCGCACGGCCCGGTTCGCGGCCGCGACCTGGATCGGTCGGACCGTCGGCCCCTGCCGCCCGGGCTCGGCGTACCCGAGCACGGCCACGAACGCAGGCGGCGCGATCCCGGCGATGGCCGCGAGCTGTTCGGGCTCGCGCGCGGTGGCGCGGACGAGGTGGACCCCGGTCGGGTCCGAGATTCGCGCCACAAGGGCCGTCCGGGCGTCACCCTCGATCGCCGTGAGCGCGCCCACGAGGTAGACCAGGTGGACGCAGGCGCCGGCGGGAGTGAGCAGGCAGTCCTGGCCGCCGTACTGGACCGTCCTCGTCGCCCGTCCAAGCTCGCCCGCAAAGACCCTCGCCGCCGCCTCCATGCCTCCTCAAATCCCTGTCTGGTATTCTTAAATATGTTGGTCCCGGGAGGCATTGAAGCCGACGATGCATGCAGGCCGAGCTCCGTCCAGCCGTCGCACCGGGGAGGGGCACCGCGACCACGGTGGGCTGATGAGGACGCGTAACCGGAGCCGACAACCACGGTCATGCCGACGGCAAGGTCATCGGACGATCGTGGACACAAGGGCGCAGGGTTCGGTGCGCCGGGGCACCCGCCGGTACCTGTAACGGAAAAGAGAGATGATTGTTGAAGAGCCAGACGACATCGGCGAAATCGATACCGCCGTCGCTGTGCAACCCCAGGCTCCCGGGGGAAATGGGTATAGTCGAGGAGCACCCCTATTCTCCTGAGGGGAAGATGCCGTTTCGAGTGGTCGTGGTCGATGACGATCCGGATGTTCTGCGCGTGGTCGGGATCAAGCTCGAGCGGGCGGGCTTCTCCGTCATCACTGCAACAGACGCGGCGTCCGGTCTGGCTGCGGTTCTGCGGGAGGCGCCGGACGTCGCGATCATCGACAGGATGCTCCCCGATGGAGACGGGCTCGCGCTGATCGGAGCGGTCCGGGCCGCCCTCGCCGACGTCCGCCCGGTGATCGTGGTCCTCTCTGCGCGGGCCGGGTTCGACGAGATCGTGCAGGGTATCGTCGCGGGGGCTGACGACTATGTCACGAAGCCTTTCAGCCCCCGCAACCTGATCGAGCGGGTCCAGGTTGCGCTCGCCCGCGGTGGGCGGGTTCCGACGCCCCCAGGGCCTTCCGGGGAGGAGCCGCAACCCCCCGCCCGCGCCGGCGCCGGTGAAAACCCCGAGATCGTGGAAGGGACCTGAGGTAACGGACGTGGAACACACCCTTGCTCGACACCCCCCGGCCCCTGTCGATGCTCCCGATTCCCGGGTGCTCGTCTGCCGTTTGCCCGTCCCCGGTACGCTCGTCCCCGATTACTGGAAGGCCGACGCCTTCGCCGCAGGTATCCTTGCAGAGTTCGAGGCGCACCGAGGCGCGGGCGACGATGTTGGCGAGCGCCGGGCCTTCTTCCTCCTCGCCCGCTACTACGGCCGGACCCTCGCGATCCTGCGGCGGGCTCTCTCCGACGGCGCCACGGACCTGATCGGGCAGGCGCTTGAAAACCTGGTTGTCCTGCACAGGCACCTCGCCCTGATGCGTACAGAGGCCCGTGAGGCGGTACCGCTGGTGGTCACGCTCGACCGTCCCTCGCGGCAGCGGGTCCTCCCGGACCTCGTCGTCGCCGTGATGGACGACACGTCCCGTCCCATGGACCCAGCCGCGGTCGCGGACCGCGTGAACGACCTGCACCTCGCGGCCCGGGTCCGTGTCGACACGATCGCTGCCGCCATGGAACGGCTCCGCTCGGAGGGTGCGCTCGCTCCCGTGGCGGGGGGCCGCTATCGGCGGAGCACTCGGCCGTACCGCCGTACCAACCCTGATCGCGAGGGGCTCCGGGCCCTGCTCGGCGACCGGCTCTACCGGGTCTTCGACGCAGGGGGCTTTCCGGGCCTCGCCTCGATACGGGCCCGGCCGGAGGCCTTCCGGGGCTTCTTCTCCGGCTTTGCCGGCTGCGGCCCCGCGCTCGCGGATGGTTTTGTCGCGGCGGCCTCAGAGCTGACAGGCTGGGGCGGCGACGGTGACGACCAGCCCTGGTCGAACGCGGACCTGATCGGCTCGACCTACCCTCGCCCGTACCAGCGGCGGGCCTTCGAGGTCTACCGCTCGCATGGGTACGACGGGCAGGTGATCGAGGCGCCGACGGGCTCGGGCAAGACCCTGGTGGGCGAGCTCTGCATCCAGGACTGGCTCGCGACCCTCTCCCCGGGGGAGGCGGTCCTCGTCCTGGTCCCGACCGCGAACTACCTGCGGCAGTGGACGGCCGAGCTCACGACAGCGCCCGCCGGGCTGCGGCTCCCGCTCGGCGCCGTCTTCGGGGGTACGCCGGCCGAGCTCGAGGCCTTTCGCGGGCGCAGAGGCGCATCGCCGGCCGTGCTTGTCTCGACCTATGCGGCCCTTGCAGCCCTCGCCTCCCCCATGGGAAAGGGCGGGTTCGACGCGGACTCGGTCGAGGCCTTTCTGCAGGGGAACGGAGTCCAGTACGTCCTGCTCGACGAGGTGCACAAGGTCGTCGAGAATGAGCGTTCGGTCACGCACGGCGTCGTGGAAGTCTTCGTCGACTGGCTCAGGGACGGCTCCCTCCGCGGCCTGATCGGGTTCTCGGGAACGGTCGAGGGGTATCGCGACCGGATCGAGCGGCTCGGCCTCTCGCTCGCGTACACGGTCCCGGTGCTGGACCTGGTCGGAGCGGGTTACATCGCGCCCTATACGGAGTTCGGCGTGCCTTTCGCCCATTCGGACCGGGAACGGCGAGTCGCCGAGCTGGTCCGGGCGTACGGTGCCGGTCTGGCCCGGTACTTCGCGCTCCTCGGGCCGGGCTGGATCAGGGACGCGCTCGGGAGGATCCCGGTGGAGGGGCGGTCCGCGATCGCACGCGACCGCCTCGGGCTCGGCGCCGGGCGTCCCGATCGCGACGCGGCTATCGAGCGGCGCTTCCGGCGCTGGGAGTCGCTCGAACGGTTCGGCGTGGCTGACGCGGCAGCCCTCGGGGTCGTCCAGATCGCGCTCGGGCTGTCGGATGAGGCGATGATCGAGGCGTCGGTGGCCCGGTTGGCGCCCGGCCAAATGGCGGACCGGCGGGCGGCATTCCGGGAGCTTCTCGGTGAACTCGATGCGATCCGCTCGGAGCTCGCCGGACTCGTCCGCGAGGACCGGGTCGTTTCTCGGCTCCGGGCGGAGGGGTTCGGGACGGCTGCTCCCGGGCCCGGGCCGGGCCGCGCGGCCCTTGCGTCGTCGATCGCCGGTCTCTATCCGACCCTCCGCGGACTGTACCACCGGATGGGCGAAGGGCGAGTCGACGCGGTCAGGGCCGTGGTCCGGGCGGAGGCGAGCGCCCGCGATCTCGGTGGCGCGATCGTCTTCGACCGGGCGACCCGGATCCGGTGGCGCGAGCCCGTTCCCGACCCGGGGTACGCGGGGGTGGCCGGGCTCTTCTCCGGGCTTCTCGACGACCCCGATACCCTGCCGATGGGGGTCGTCTCCGGAGAGATCTACCTGCCCAGGTTGTCCGAGGGATCGCCGGCCGGGGCCATCGCGACTTTCGTCCGCGACCGGATCATGGTCGCCGAGCTCGGGCAGAACCTCTTCGACCTGCTGACGCGGGGACTCACCCTTCCCTCCGCGCTCGAGTCCGACCTTCGCGAGGAGCTGGCTTCGAGACTGCAGGAGTACGGGGCCGGGCTCGCCGGGCTCACCACGGCACGGCCGACGGAGTTCGGCCGCCGGGTCCTGACCCCCCTCCGCAGGGGCGTCCGACGGGCGAGGCTCGGGCGGGCGGGGGATCGGCTCCTCGACCGACTGACACCGCGACACCACCTCGTCCGGCAATGGATAGGGGCGTTCTTCGACTACGCGCTCGTGGCGCACCGGTTCGATGAGGCGCGCGAGATCCTCGTCCGCCGGCCGGACGGGGAGTATTCCCAGTGCAGCGTGGTCCGGATGGACGGGGGCGAACGGCGGGCGCTCTTCTACGACCTCGTGGCCCGCGTGGTGGACGCCCGGGTCTTCCCGGTCCGGGTCGTGATCGTCTCGTCGTGGGCGCGGACTGGCTGGAACGTTCGGCGGCCGAACGTGCTGGTTGACGCGACCGCCACCCGCGATGTCACCGCATGGCTCCAGCTCAGGGGCAGGGCCATGCGAACGAGCGAGGCATGGACGGGCGAGGACTCGGCCCGGCTCGAGGCCCTCGTCGCGGGCGGGGAGGACGATGCCGCCGTTCGGCTCCTCCTCGACGGGAACAAGGTGACTCATATCTACGAGCTCGTGAAGGCCTACGGGAGCGAGATGCAGGTCCGGCGGGACCGACGGACCGGTCTCTGGAAACGGGTCGACGCGATCGCGGCCAAGCACGCGCACGAGGGTTCGGTCGACCCGCTCAGCGGCGCGTACGGTCCCGGGGAGAGGCACGCCCCGCTCGTCGCCGGCGACGACCCCCGCGAGGACCGGCCGGCGGAACTCGGGACCCGGCTCGAGGCAGTGCTGCGGGACCTCGACGCACGGGTGGTGCGGGGCTGGCTCGAAGCGGTCGGAAAGGCCGGGCGGGATGCCGCGAGGAGCGAGGTATCGTGAACCGCGTCCCGCCCTGGGCCTCGCTGTAAAATGGGCGGTAAATCATCCTATTTCCTCCGTTTCTCCTGAAATCGGCGAGATCTCGTCAGATGGCGGGTGCGCGATAGAACATCAACTTCAGCTTCGGTCGCCGCGCGTGACGAACCCGTGGCCGTGTCCATCTCAACGGGGGTGCAATCACTATCCCGGCACCAATACGGGCTGAGAACCGGATGAAGCCGGCCTGAGAGCGGAAAAAATGATCAGATGCTGGTGAAGGGCCGAACGATGTCCCCGAAGTCCGCCCTGCCCTTGCCATTATGGCCGAACGCCGAGACCGGCTCGTTCGCGGCGATCAGCCCCGTCCGGGTGGAAAACGGGGTACCATGCGGACCCGGGACGACACCTTTGATTCTTCGGCACAGACAGGATCCGATCCCCCGAGGCGAAGTGGATGAACAGATCAAACCCTAGATTATCTTGGACGGCAAAGGTGTACACACGCATGGAGACTTCCGATCACACCATCTGGATCGAACGCTACCGGCCCGCCACCCTCGCCGATATCGTCGGCCAGGACGAGATCGTCGAGCGGCTCCAGAGCTACGTCCGGAGCGGGAGCCTTCCCCACCTCCTCTTCACGGGCCCGGCCGGCGTGGGCAAGACGACGGCCGCCGTCGCGCTCGCGCACGAGTTCTTCGGCGATACCTGGCAGATGAACTTCCGCGAGCTCAACGCCTCGGACGAACGCGGGATCGACGTGGTCCGGAACCAGATCAAGGAGTTCGCCCGGACCAGTCCACTTGGCGGGGCCGAGTTCAAGATCCTCTTCCTCGACGAGGCCGACGCCCTCACCACCGACGCGCAGGCGGCGCTGCGGAGGACCATGGAGACCTACGCCCGCACCTGCCGCTTCGTCCTCTCGTGCAACTACTCGTCCAAGATCATCGACCCGATCCAGAGCCGGTGCGCCATCTACCGCTTCCGCCCGCTCGGCCCGGACGCGATCGGCGAGGAGATCCGGCGGATCGCGGCGACAGAGGGGCTCACCGTCAGCGACGACGCCGTGGACGCGATCGCGTACGTGGCGCAGGGGGACATGCGCCGCGCCATCAACGCGCTCCAGGGGGCCGCGATGGTCTCGGACGCGGTTGACGGGTCCATGGTCTACGCGACCACGGCAACGGCCCGCCCCGACGAGATCCGCGAGCTCCTCCGCCTCGTGGTGGCCGGCGAGTTCGAGCCGGCCGAGGGGCTCCTCCGCCAGCTGATGCACGATCGCGGGATCGCACCGAGCGAGCTGCTCGGCCAGACCTACCGGGCGCTGATCCGGCAGCCGATGCTGCGCGAGCTCAAGGTCGAGCTGATCGAGCACCTCGGCGAGGCCGACTTCCGCCTCTCCGAGGGCGGGACGCCCGAGCTCCAGATGGAGGCCCTCCTCGCCCGCTGCGTCCGCTCGGCCGGAAGGTTCGCCCGGGATCTCTGATGCCGCCCGACGACGAAGAGGCCGTAACGACCAACCGCGTCAGGGACTGGACCCGTCTGCTCAAGAGCAAGTACAAGGACCAGCTGGCGGACCTGCTCGCGCAGTACCCAAAGAAACGGTCGCTCTTCATCGACTACCGCGACGTCTACTCGTTCGGCAAGCCCGGCGTCCGGATGGCGCAGGAGCTGATCGAGAACCCCGGCAAGGTGCTCGAGGACGTGAAGGACGCCGTCCGGGCCCAGCAACTCGCACGGGGCAAGAACGCGAAGGACCCCGAGGTGAACATCCGGTTCACGAACCTGCCCCTCCGCATCGGGGCCCGCGACATCCGGTCCGAGCACATCAACCGGTTCGTCTCGGTCGAGGGGATCCTCAGGAAGACGACCGAGGTCCGGCCCCGGATCGTCGAGGCGGTCTTCCGCTGCCCGGGCGGCCACCTGACCCGGAAGGCGCAGGAGTTCGGCATGTTCGTCGAGCCCGACGGCTGTGCTACCGAGGGCTGCACCTACCGCAAGCTCACGCTCGTGCCGAAGCGCTCGTCCTTTGTCGACGCCCAGAAGCTCCGCATCCAGGAGTCGCCCGAAGGCCTGCGCGGCGGCGAGCAGCCGCAGACGATCGACGTGGACGTGACCGACGACATCGCGGGCACGGTGGCGCCGGGCGACCGGGTGGTGATCAACGGCATCCTCCGGTCACAGCAGCGGGTCAACCACGGCAACAAGTCCACGTTCTTCGACATCCACCTTGAGGCGAACTCGATCGAGGTCGGCGAGAAGGAGTTCGAGGAGGTCTCGATCAGCGACAGGGACGAAGAGGAGATCCAGCGCCTCTCGCACGACCCCGAGGTCTACAAGAAGATCATGCGCTCGATCGCGCCGACGATCTACGGCAACGAGGAGGTGAAGGAGGCGATCGCCCTCCAGCTCTTCGGCGGGATCATGAAGTCCATGCCCGACGGCTCCCACCTCCGCGGTGACATCCACTGCCTGCTGATCGGCGACCCGGGGATCGCGAAGTCACAGATCCTCAGGTACGTGGTCCGGCTCTCGCCCCGCGGTATCTACACCTCGGGCCAGTCCTCGACCCAGGCCGGATTGACCGCAACCGCAGTCAAGGACGAGTTCGGCGACGGCCGCTGGACCCTCGAGGCCGGCGCGCTCGTCCTCGCGGACATGGGGATCGCCGCGGTCGACGAGATGGACAAGATGCAGAAGGACGACCGGTCCGCGCTCCACGAGGCGATGGAACAGCAGTGCTACGACGACGAGACCGAGATCCTCGCCGAGCGGGGCTGGCTCCGGTTCGCGGACCTCCTGGCGGACGACCGCGTCGCGACCCTCTCGCCCGACGGCCAACTCGAGTACGCGACCCCGTCGCGGTTCTTCGCGGACGACTACGACGGCGACCTCTACTACGTGAAGTCGCGGCAGGTCGACCTCGCGGTCACGCCGAACCACCGTGTCTGGGTCAACCCAAACCGGCGGGCGAACGAGTGGGAGGGGTTCGCTCTCCGCCGCATGGACGAGCTCCCCCTCTACAGGCGCATGCGCTTCCAGAAGGGTGCCCGCTGGAACGGCGAGCGCGTTGCTACCTACGAGATCCCGTCGGTCGCGAAGTACGGAAACCAGCACCGGAACGAGACCGAGACCGGCCCGGTCGCGATCCCGATGGACCTCTGGCTCGAGTTCCTCGGGTACTTCCTCTCGGAGGGCTCGGTCCAGCACCACCCGGAGACGGGGGTGCCATACCGCGTCCACGTTACGCAGAAGCCCGGGGAGAAGGCCGACACGATCGGCGCCTGCCTCGAGCGCCTGCCGTTCGCCGTCTCGTACGACGGCCACAACTTCGCGATCAGCGCGAAGCAGCTCGCGGTCCACCTCTCCCCGTTCGGGAAGTGTCACGAGAAGTTCGTGCCGGACTACGTGAAGGGGCTCGCGCCCGACCACCTCCGGGTGCTTCTCGAGGCGCTCGTGCTCGGCGACGGGCACGTCGACCCCGTGACGGGGACCACGGTCTACGTGACCTCGTCCTCGCGGCTCGCCGACGACGTGACCGAACTCCTCCTCAAGGCCGGCTGGTCCGGGAACCGCTACCGCGTCCGATCCGCCGGCGACGCGACCACGACCCCGCGCGGCGGGACCGCGACCGTGAGCCACGACATCTGGCAGGTCACGTTCATCCGCGACGGCCAGAACGAGGCGAACGTGAACTCGAACGGGCAGCGGCAGATCGAGGCCCGGCCGTACCGGGGCCGGGTCTACTGCGTCGAGGTGCCGAACCACGTCGTCTACGTCCGGCGGAACGGCATCCCCGTCTGGTGCGGCAACTCGATCTCGGTGGCGAAAGCCGGGATCACGGCCACGCTCAAGTCGCGCTGCGCCCTCCTCGGCGCGGCGAACCCGAAGCTTGGCCGGTTCGACGAGTACGCGGACATCGGCGAGCAGATCAACATGCCGCCGTCGCTCCTCTCCCGGTTCGACCTGATCTTCATCCTGGCCGACAAGCCCGACCACAAGCGCGACGAGGCGATCGCCGAGCACATCCTCAAGGCGCACGGGGTCGGGGAGCTGATCGCCCAGCACGCACGCGACCCGATTGAGGGGGTCGACGACGAGTACATCCAGCGCGAGCTCGCGCCCGTGACCCCCGAGATCGAGCCGGCCATGCTCCGCAAGTACGTGGCGTACGCGAAGCGCACCTGCTTCCCGATTCTCTCACCCGAGGCCAAGGACGTGCTCGTCGGGTACTACATGCGCCTGCGCGATCTCGCCGACTCGAACAAGCCCGTGCCGGTCACGGCCCGGCAGCTCGAGGCCCTCGTCCGGCTGGCCGAGGCCTCGGCCCGGGTCCGGCTGGCGAAGAAGATCACGGCGGACGACGCCGAGCGGGTCGTCCGGATCGTGGACACCTGCCTCCGGCAGGTCGCATACGACCCCAAGACCGGGACCTTCGACATTGACAAGGTCACGACCGGGATTTCGAAGGGCAAGCGCGACCTGATCCGTGCGATCAAGGAGTCGATCCGCGAGAATGCCGACGTCTCGGGCCGGGCGCAGATCGCGCAGATCATGGACGTCCTCGCCCAGCAGGGCTTCGGCCGCGACGACGTCAAGAAGCAGATGGACTACCTGCTCCGCTCGGGCGAGGCGATGGAGCCGAAGAACGGCGTCATCAAGCTGATCTGAACGGCGCGGGGCCGTCGTCTTGCCCGCCTACCCGACCTTCTCGAAGGTGAGCCGCTCGCTGGGGCTCGTCATCACGAGCACGAGCCGGCCTTCGGCGTCCACCTCATGCGCCGTCACCCGGTCCAGCACCTCCAGCAACCGGCCGTCGAGCGAGTCGTCGTCGCCGCAACAGGCCGGGGTCAGGCGCGGCGACGAGACCGTCACCCTAGTGCCGTTCACGGGGAAGTCGCCGCTCCGGTGTTGCAGTCGGCCCGGATCGCGTAGGTCTCGTTCGGAGCGAATGCGATCGTGTACCGGTCGGGGCCCGGCACCCGGATCGACTCCGAGCCCGAGCGCGCGATCCAGTGCCAGGTCATGTTCGCGAACGGCGCGGTCACGTTCCCCGGCATCACGGACCCGCCCGGAGCGACAGAGGCCATCGGCTCGCCCGGCCCGATCAGGTTCAGGACCTGGCGGGTGTCTCCCTCGACTGCGTACGAGCTGACGTTCGCGAGCGAGGCGAGGAAGAGCCGATCCTGCGACCCGTCTCCGCACCAGATCAGGGTCGTGATCGGGGGCGCCGGGTTCAGGGCGCTGCCGTCACGGGTGTAGTCGCCGCCGACGTTGCAGTCGGCGTTGATCCCGTGCGTACCGTTCGCTGTGAAGACGATCGTGTACTTCGCCGGGTCGGCGACCACGGTCCGGTTCGCGCCTGTCTCGAGGACCGTCCACTTCCACGTCGTGCCCGTGAACGGGGCGAACGGGGCCGTGACGTTCGTCGTCGCGTTCACAGTCGTCGTCGCGACCGGGGTCATGACCGGCGTTTCGATGGCGGTCGGCGTCACCGTGGTCGTATTCGTCTGGTTCGCCGGCGGTGCTGCCGTACAGCCGGCCGCGACGATCCTCGCCGCCACGAGCAGGGACAGCAGGGCGGACAGGGATGTTCCAGTGCGCATGCGAGTGGCGCGCCAGTATTAGTAGATCCTGAACCGCATCGCCGCAAACCCGCCGAATCTTCGCGATGGACCTGCCTGTCACAGGTCGGCGGAGAGAAAAAAAGGAGGTCGGCGGCACCGCCCGCCGTCGCGGCGGGCAGGGCACGCCTACTTGACGACGACCTTCTCGAAGGTGAGCCGCTCGTTGGGGTTGACCATCACCAGCACCAGCCGACCGGACGCGTCCGTCTGGTACGCGGTCACCTTGGCCAGGGCCGGGAGGAGGTTCTTGTCGAGCGAGTTGTCGCCGCAGTAGGCCTCCGTCATGACGGGGGGCGCGACCGTCAGCTTCGAGGCGTTCACGGTGAAGTTACCGCTCCCGGTGTTGCAGTCGGCCTTGATCGCGTAGGTCCCGTTCGGAGCGAACGCGATCGTGTACCGGTCTGGGCTGGGGACCTGGATCGACTCCGAACCCGAGCGTGCGATCCAGCGCCAGGTCGAGTTCACGAACGGCGCGGTGACGTTCACCGGCGCGGTGGTGTTGGTCACGGACGTGTTCGCGGGCGTTACGTTGCCGGTGACATTCGCACCCGGGGTCAGGTCCGGAGTCCCCGTGCCGGCAGGCGCGGTCGTGGTCGTGTTCGTCTGGTTCGTCGGCGGGGTCGATGTGCACCCGGCCGTGACGAGCATCGCAGCCGCGAGCAGGGCCAGCAGCGCGAGCAAAAGGGATCCAGTACGCATGGTAGTACAGTTGGTATATCGATATTAATAGATGTTGAATCGCATCGCGAACGGCTCTTCGCCGTCAGGCGACCAGGCCCGCGATCCAGGGAATCGTTGCGATGCAGAAGAGGGTCGTGATGAAGACCGACTGGCTGGCGAGCTCGGGGTTCACGCCGTACTCCTCGGCGAAAAAAGCCGCGTTCGTGGCTCCCGGCATGGCCGCGAGGACCACGCAGACGCCGAGGACGAGCGGGTCGGTCACGAACGGCCGGAGCAGCACGAGGGTCGTGAGCGGCAGCAGGAGGAGCCGGACGCCCGCGTAGACATAGACCCGGGGGTTGCCGAAGATCGTCCGGGGGTCAAGGCGCGCGAGGAGCGCGCCGATGACGATCATCGAGAGCGGGGTCGTCAGCCCGCCGAGCATCGCGATCGGCCCCCCGATCACCTCGGGGAGGTCCACCGAGAGGAAGAAGAGCGCGAGGCCGACCCCCACCGAGACGATCCCGGGCGAGAGCAGGACGCGCGGGCTGATGCTCCTCCCGCCTTCTTTCGACCCGGTCAGGATCAGGATCCCGACCGTGAAGACGAGGAGGGAGAAGAGGAGGTTGTAGATCGCGGCCAGGAAGACGGCCTCCTCGCCCCAGATCGCCAGCACGACCGGGTAACCCATGAATCCCGTGTTCGCGAAGACCACGAGGAACGAGAAGACTGCGCGCTCGTCCGGCCGGGCCCGGATCAGGCGGGGGAAGATGATCGCGAAGAGGACCACGCCCGCGTAGTAGGCGCTGGCGGCCAGGGCGAGCTCGGCGCCCTCGCGGGCGAGAGCCGGGTCGAACGGGATCTGCATGGAGTCGATGACGAGCGCGGGCAGGGCGACGTTGACCAGGAAGCGCGAGACGCCCGCGGTCACCTCGTCCGTGAAGATCCCAACGCGGCGGACCCCCCAGCCGACCAGGATCAGCAAAAAGAGGGTCAGCACCTGGTAGAAGAGGGCCCCGAACTCCATGTCTCTCCGCGCCGGGGCCGGGCCCTCGGACCATTTTTATACGATCCCGCCCCGTAAGATGGTATGCCACGGCAGGTATCGGCATCGCACATACTGGTCAAGACCGAGCAGGAGGCGGAGGCGCTCAAGGCGCGGATCGCGGCGGGCGAGGACTTCGGCGAGCTCGCCAAGAAGCACTCGGATTGCCCCTCTGGCCGGAACTGCGGCGACCTCGGCTGGTTCCGCAAGGGGCAGATGGTCCCCGAGTTTGAGAAGGCCGCGTTCGGCGCGAAGAAGGGCGAGGTCGTCGGCCCCGTGAAGACCCAGTTCGGGTATCACCTGATCCGGGTCAACGACATGAAGGACTGACGCTCCCTCCGGGAGAGAGACCCCGGGGCGGCCCCCCGGGACGCATGGTGATGACGGGGCAGGTGGAGGTCAGGGTGGTCCGCGACTACCCGACGGACCCGATCGTCCGGCTTTACGAGGCCGGCGGGTGGTGGCGCGAGCACTACGACCCGTCCCACATCCCGCCGATGATCGCGGGCTCGTACGCGGTCGCGGTCGCTATCGACCCCGCGACCGGCGGGACCGTTGGCATGGGGCGCATCATCTCGGACGGGGCCTCGGACGCGTACGTGCAGGACGTGATCGTGGAGCCACTGTACCGCGGACGGGGGATCGGGCGGCGGATCGTGGATGCCCTCCTCGAGCGCTGCCGGGCCGACGGGATCCTCTGGGTCGGGGTCGTTGCCGAGCCGGGCTCGGTCGCGTTCTGGGAGCGGGCCGGGTTCGGCGTCCTCGCGGGTCACGTGCCCATGCGCCTCGGCGGGGAGGGGTGAGTCGTGCTGACCCTCGACGACTTCGCGCCGGTCACCCTGGCCGACCGGGAGCTCTTCCGCCACCAGTACGATCACTACCCGCAGGTCCACTCGGACAACACCTTCACGAACATCGTCTGCTGGAACCACTACGCCCACTACCACCGGGCCTTCGTCCACGGCAGCCTGCTGATCTACTCGGCGATCGACGGACAGGTCCGGTTCCGCGCCCCGATCGGCCCGGACGACCCGGGGCTCCTCGAGGAGCTCTTCGCCCTGGCCCGCGTTGAGTCCCCGGGCGGGCAGCTCTTCGTCCTCGAGCCCGGGGCCCGCGACCGGTTCTTGGCTCTCCGGCCCGGGCTCGTGCTCCACCCGTCTCGCGATCTCTTCGAGTACGTCTACCGCTCCTCGGACCTCGCGGACCTCCCCGGCAAGGGGTACCTGACCATCCGGCGGCAGATCAACCGGTTCCACCGGAACTGCCCGAGCCTGGTCGAGCCGATCGGGCCTGCGAACATCGAGGACGTCCGGGTCTTCCTGACCCGGTGGTGCCTCTGGAAGGACTGCGACTCCGACCCGGTCCTCGCGGCCGAACGGGAGGCGGTCCGGTTCGCGATCGCCCACTTCGCCGAGCTCGGCCTCGCGGGGCTCGCGATCCGGGTCGAGGGCGAGGTGGCCGCGATGGTGATCTTCGAGCGGCTGAACGCCCAGACTGCGCTCGTCCACTTCGAGAAGGGCCTGCCCGACTGCGAGGGGATCTACAAGGCGATCAACCAGGAGACGGCCATCCAACTCCGGGACGCCGTCCCCTACATCAACCGCGAGTCGGACATGGGCGTCCCGGGCCTCCGCGAGGCAAAGACCCGGTACCATCCGGACCACATGGTCCATGCGTGGTACGCGGACGTGGCCGACCTCTGACCCATCCGCATGTTTATATGGGCGGGATCCCAACCCGATAGGCATACTACCCGTCACCGCGGTGAGCGAGGTCATTCCATGAGTTCGATGTCCCCCAAGGTCCAGAACCAGATCCAGCAGCTGCAGCAGGTCCAGCAGCAGCTCCAGACGGTCCTCTCGCAGAAGGCACAGTACGAGATCGAGATCCGCGAGACCCGCCGGGCCGACGAGGAGCTCGCCGACCTTTCCGCAGACGCGACGGTCTTCCAGTCGGTCGGCACCGTGATGATGCAGAAGCCGAAAGAGGCCGTCTCGGCATCGCTCAAGGAGAAGGTCGAGACGCTTGAGCTCCGGGTCAAGCAGCTCGAGCGGCAGGAGCAGATGCTCCAGGGCCGGTTCGAGACGCTCCAGGCCCAGGTCAAGCAGGCGCTCGAGGGCGGGGGCCAGGGCGGCCCCTCCCTCCAGGCCACCTGAACCCCTTTTTCAGCCCTGCCCGGCCCGGCTGAGCAGGTTGATCGCGTTCACCATCGCCTCGGCCGACGCGAGCACGACGTCGTCGCCCGAAGAGGAGGCGTCGAAGATCCGGCCCTTCTCGTCCTCGACCGCGATCGTGACGTGCGCGATAGCGTCCGAGCCCCCTGAGATGGCTTCGATCCCGTACTCCTTGAGCGTGACGGGCAGGGGCACGATCTTCCCGATGGCCCTGATGGCCGCGTCGACCGGGCCGTTCCCCGTGCAGGCTGCGATCCGCTCGGTGCCGTCCACGACGGCCCGGACGGACGCGGTGGGGATGGCGTGGGTCCCGGTCATGATCGCGATGTCCTTGAGGTCGATCCGCCGGCCGACGGTCTCGAGGCCCAGGACGCTCTCGGCGACCTCGTAGAGGTCGGCGTCGGTGACGCGTTTGCCGCGGTTGGCGATGGCCTTGACCTTCTCGACGATCCGGTCGAGCTCGGCGTCGGTGGGCTCGAGCTGGACGTCGGTGAGCATCTGCCGGACGGCGTGGCGGCCGACGTGCTTGCCGAGGGTGAGCCGCCGGCGGTGGCCGACCATCTCGGGGGTCATGATCCCCGGCTCGAAGGTGGCCGCGTTGGCGATGACGCCGTGGGAGTGGATCCCGCTCTCGTGGCTGAACGCGTTCTCGCCGACGACGGGCTGGGTCGGGAGGATGGCGATCCCCGAGTACCGCGAGACGAGGCGCGAGGTCTCGA
This sequence comes from uncultured Methanospirillum sp., assembly GCA_964461885.1. Taxonomy (GTDB): domain Archaea; phylum Halobacteriota; class Methanomicrobia; order Methanomicrobiales; family Methanospirillaceae; genus UBA288. The sequence goes on from CAYWVY010000031.1 coordinate 22,100, forward strand.
CGAGCTTCTTCGTCTCGACCCCGGTGGAGACCCCGAGGATCGACTCGCAGACCATCACGGTCTGGGCGAGGTCGGCGTTGCCGGCCCGCTCGCCGATGCCGTTGACCGTGACCTGGACCTGCGCCGCGCCGCCCTCGACGGCCGCGATCGTGTTGGCGACGGCGAGGCCGAAGTCGTTGTGGCAGTGGACGTCGAGCGGCGCCGCGATCCTGGGGACGAGGGCGTTGAAGAGCGCGAGCATCTTCGTTGGGGTGTAGACGCCGACCGTGTCCGGGACGTTCACGATGGTGGCGCCGGCCTCGGCCGCGGCCCGCGAGACCTCGATCAGGAACGAAAGCTCGGTCCGGGTCGCGTCCATGGGCGAGAACATGCAGGCGTCGACATGCTCACGGACGTAGCCCACGACCTCGCGGACGGCCTCGATCACCTCAGCCTGCGACTTCCTGATCGTGTGTGTCAGCTGGATCTCGGAGGTCGGGATGAAGACGTGGACGAGATCGACGCCCGCGTCCAGGCAGGCGTCGACGTCGGGCTTCAGCATCCTGGCCAGGCCGCAGATGTCGGCTTCGAGGCCCATGGCCGCGATGGCCCTGACGGACTCGAACTCGCCCGGAGAGGACGAGGGAAAGCCGGCCTCGATGGCGTGGACGCCGCACTCGCTGAGCTGGCGGGCGATTGCGAACTTATGGTCCTGGCGGAACGATACGCCGGGGGTCTGCTCACCATCCCGCAGGGTGGTGTCGAAAACAGTCACTCTCCGCCTATCGGCGAAGAAAACGATCCCTTCTGGGAGTTGTTATGTCGGTGGACATACGCGATATCGTGGGCGCGCGGGCTATAAAAAGCATGGCGATCCGCTCGCGGTGGCTCGAGGTCGTACGGGCCGGCTGCGTAGACCGTCGACGGCCGGCCGCCCGGCTCAGGCGGCCGGCAGGGTGAAGAAGAAGGTCGAGCCCTCGCCCGGCGCCGATTCAACCCGGATCGTGCCGCCGTGCCGCTGTATGATCCGGTCCACCGTGGCGAGGCCGATCCCGAACCCTTCATACCGGTCCGTCCTGTGCAGGCGCTGGAACGGCTTGAAGATCTTCTCCGCCCCTGCCATGTCGAACCCCACGCCGTTGTCCCGAACGTAATACACCGTTTCCGCTCCTTTGTTGACGGCGCCGATCTCGATCATGGGCTCCGCGGCGTCCCTGGTGAACTTCACGGCGTTGCCGATCAGGTTGGCATACACCTGCTGGAGCATCGCACGATCTGCGCAGCACGGCGGCAGTTCCCCGACCGTGATCGTGATCTTCCGTTCGGAGTCCTGCTCCAGTGCGACCGCGACGACCTCCATCACCAGCGGCGCCGGGGAGACCGGTTCGCGGACCAGATCCTGCCGGTCCAGCCTCGAGAGGGCGAGGAGGCCGTCGATCAGGCCGTTCATCTGCCGCACGGTCGCCCGAACTTCCGCGAGGTACTGCTGTTCCCGGGCCTCCAGGCGAGGAGTGGCCGTCTCCGAGAGGATCGCAGAGTAGCCATCGATGGCCCGCAGCGGGGCCCTGAGGTCATGGGAGACCGAGTGGGTGAACGCCTCGAGCTCCTGGGTCCGCTGGGCCACCCGCTCCTCCAGCTCGGAGTTCAGCCGGCGCATCTCCCCCTCGATCTGTTTGAGCCGGCTGATATCGACGAAGCTCCCGCGTGTCCCCGCAACGGCGCCGTTCTCATAGCGCGCCGCAATATGGGCCAGCATGGAAAAGGCACTCCCGTCCTGGCGGACCCCCGTGTACTCGGACCCCTCGGTCTCCCCCCCCTCCAGGATCGCATTGAACGCCTCCTTCGCCCGCACGCGGTCCTCGGGCGCGATCGCCGTGAAGATGTCGAACCCGCGCTCGAGATCGCCGGGGCCGATCCCGATGGCCTCAAGGGCAACGGGATTGGCGAAGGTCATATTCCCGTCACGATCAGCCTCGAAGACCGCCTGCGGGAGGAGCTGTACCAGGTCCGAGAACCGCTGCTCGCTCACCTCGCGCTGCCGGATCTGCTCCCTGAGCTGGTCGACCATGACCCCCGTCTTCTCGGCCAATCGTGACAGTTCGTACCCGCCGACCGGCCTGATCGCGTGGTCGAGGTCGCCGCCGGCGATGGCGTCGACGTCCGCGGCGATCTGCTCGATCGGCCGGGAGACCCGTCGCGAGACCGTGACGGCGAGGAGCCCGCCGGTGAGGAGCACGAGCAGGCCCGAGAACACGTGGAGAAGGGCGAGCCCGTTCTGCTCGTCGGCGAGCAGGGCGTCGTTGTAGGTGAGCTTCGCGAAGATACTCATGTCCGCAGCATAATCCGGGTCGCGGAGGTCGACGGACTCCCAGACGATTGTCCTCCCATTCTCGAGATCCCGTGTCACCTGGGTGGTCCGGTTCTCCCACAGGATATAATCGAGCATGGTGGACTCCTCCGGAGTCGGGACGTAGCTGGTGTTGTAGAGCAGCCGCTTCTGTTTCTGGAACAGGAGGACCTCGTCGAGGTACGGGTTGAAGGCCTTGACCTCGGCCACGACATCTTTGTAATTGAGCGCATTCCGCTCGTAGGCGAACCGGTTGGTTGTGAGCCCGATCTCGATGATATACAGGTGGTCGGGTGTCGGCATATAGCTGAACTTCGTCAGATCCCCGGTTGCCCAGTCCTGGACAACCCGGTCCGGGTGGAACCCCGAGGTGTTCCGGATCTTGTTGAGATACTCGACAAAGTCGGGGTAGATGACCTCGAAGTCGAGCCCGAGATCGGCGGGCTTGGTTGTATACTCGATAACCGAGCGGTCGTTGATCACGTAGATGTCCATGCCCCCGATCCGGCCCTTCAGCCCCCCGAGGTCCATCCGCGAGGGATCGCCGCCTGTCCGGCTGTACTCGTCCATCACGAGGACGAACCCGTCCTCCATCGCGTCGTTGTAGGTGTTGTCGTAGAGCTTGAGCCCGGTATCGATCATCTGGAACGAATTGTTGATATGCGACTCGGTCATGTTCCGGA
>CAYWVY010000032.1:0-23725 GCA_964461885.1 uncultured Methanospirillum sp.
TGACCTGCTCGATCGACTTGCCGGTCATGGAGGTGTCGGCGATCTTGACGAGCGTGTCGCGGTCCTTCGGGTCGACACGGATCGAGTTCTCCGCGACGATCTCGAGGGCCTTGTCCATGCCCATGGTGTAGCCGTTCGCGATTATGGTCGGATGGACCATCTTTGCGAGCATCAGCTCGGCCTGCTCCATGAGCGAGCCGACGAGGATGCAGGCGGTCGTGGTACCGTCGCCGACTTCGTCGTCCTGCGTCTCGGCGACCTCGATCACCATCTTGGCGCCGGGGTGCTGGACCGACATCTCGTGAAGGATGGTGGCCCCGTCGTTGGTGATCACGATGTCACCGGTCCCTGAAACCAGCATCTTGTCCATGCCGCGCGGACCGAGCGTGGTCCTGACTGCGGCCGCGATGGCCTTGGCCGCCGCGATGTTCGAACGCTGGGCCTCCTGGCCGCGTGTCCGCTCGACGTTGTCCTTGAGAATGATGACCTGTTGTCCTGAAAGCACGGGTATTCCTCCCTATCGGGTAAGAGTGCTAAAAATGTGATTTGTCGTTCTATATATTCTTTGCCTCGATTCAATCGATCCGGGAGACCCGGAAGACCGAGTAGACGGGAACGCCGTCGACCTCGTTCAGGCCGCGCTTGTCGAAGAGGACCCAGATCGCGACCGGGGTCGCCTTCTGCCGCCGCAGATACGCGACGACCTCGTGCATGGTCTTCCCGCTCGTGATGACGTCGTCGACGATGATGCAGCGCTCGTTTGCCACGCTGGCGAAGTTGCCGGACAGCGAGCCCGTCGGGTTCTCGGCCGGCGAATGCTTGGCCGGATGGTAGATGGCGAACCGGGCCTGCTCGCTCGCCGCGATCAGGGTGGCAAGCGGGACGCCCGAGAGCGCGATGCCGACGATCGCGACAGAGTCGAGCGCGGGCTTTTCGCCCTGTGCCGGCGCCCCGCAGTGGTACCGGTCGAGCATGAGGCGCGCGACGTCGTCGAGGAGGAGCGCGTTGCCGGAGACCACGGTCCAGTCGATCGAGACGTCCTTGGGGGCGGCGTCCCCCTTCTTCTGGGTCAGAAGCCAGGTCACGGTCTCCTGCGAGAGCGAGAGTTCGTCCGCGATCTGCCCGGGGGAATGGCCCTCGGAGAGGAGGTGGCGGGCCTTCGCGATCAGCTCGTCGAGCGAGGACATGGAGAGAGGTCCGTTACAGACTATTTATGTATTGTCCGGCGGCGTGGCGTCGCCGCGAGGTGACCTAGCGCCGACCCCGGGACTGCCCGGTCCGCACCGGGGTGATCGCCGCTCCGCAGACGGGGCACTCCCCAGGCCCGTCGCCGTACCGGCCGCACCCGGCGCACCGGTATCCCCGCCGGCGGGGCGCGGCCCGCCGCTGCGCGATCGGTCGGCACGCGACCCGGAGCCGGATCGCGGCGTTCTGGAGCGCGAAGTCATCGGTAACGAGGATGCCGCCGTGCTCGAGCGCGAGCGCGAGCAGGTCGCGATCGGTGGCCGAGAGCCGGTCAGCGTCACCCGACGACACGGCGCCGGCGTCGACGACTCCGAGAGCGCCCGCCGACGGGTCGAGGACGACGAGGCCGCGTTCGAGCGCGAGCTCGAGCCGGCACCGTGCCGCGGCGTCCCGGACCTCGGCGAGGACCGACGGGGTCGTCAGGAGGCGGTCGCCCGGGCCGAAGCCCGCGAGGGCCGCCTCGCCCGTGGCGAAGAAGGCCGACGCGTCGAGCACGAAGGTCATGCCGAGAACACCTCCCCTCCGCCGGGGGTCGGCGTCCGCTCGACGGCGAGATCGAACTCACCGAGGAGCCAGCGCACGGTCTCCGTGTGGCGCGTGCAGGCCGTCGCCGTGAACGAACCGCCGTACCGGGCGAGGTAGACGAGGAGCTGGTCCGCGAGGTGGCGGTCGACCTCGCCGGGCAGGACGCGCTCGGCGAGCAGGGCGTCGGCCGCCGCCCGCCCGACCCGTTCGGCCGGAAGTCCGCGCCGCCCCAGGGCGCTCCCGGCCTTTAGCCCGGCCCAGCAGGTGATCGACGAGCCCGTCGACGGCCCTTCGCGAAGGTCAACCACGGCCTCGCCGAGGGGGCTGGTCACGGACTCGATCGCTTTCCTCGCCGCCTCGAGCTGCCGTTCGGGGACGTGGCGGGGCAGGTTCGCGGCCGCCGAGACGGCGCCCGACTCCCCGGCCACGAGGGCCGCGTCAATGGGAGCAAGCCGGCCCGGCTCGACCACGACCCGGACCTCGCCCCCGCCCTGCGGGACGTACCCGCGGCGGCGTATCTCGAACGTGGCTCGTGCGCCGTGGGCCCGGAGGAGGCGGAGGAGCACGCGGTCCATGAAGTCGACGGTCGGGCCGAGGGGGACCTCGGTTCCACCGACGACCGTGATCGCGCCGCCGGCCTCGAGCGCGACGGGGAGCCAGGCCTGGAGCACGAGCGGGATGCCGCCCGCGGTACCGACCTCGATCCGCTGGTCGGCACGCCGGAGCGGGCCGGGGCGGAAGACGAGCCGGTCCGATCCGACCGCGAGTCCCTCGACCGCCGCACCGCAGCAGCCCGCGACGGCCCGGACGGCCGCGAGGTGCTGTGGCCGGAGCCCGGGCGTCTCCCGCCCCGCCCGGGCCCGAACAATCGTCAGGTCTTCGCCCGCAAGGGCCGAGAGCGCGACGGCGGTTCGGACGAGCTGCCCGCCGCCCTCAAGGTGCGCGCCATCGATCTCGCGCATTACCGGAGAGCGGCGGCAATCCCGTCCGCGGCCGAGATGCACGAGTTCGCCCGCTCGATCGTGTCCGAGCAGACGACCTCCCCGACGCCGGCGGCCGCGAGGTGGAGGAGGGCCCCGCCGGCGAAGACCCCGTGGACGCACGCGGAGCGGACGCCCGTTGCCCCCTGGTCCAGGAGCATCCGGGCCGCGGCCGCGAGCGTGCCGCCGGTCGAGATGATATCGTCCACGATCACGACCTCGCGTCCGTCCACCGGGAGCGACTTCGGCCGGATCTCGACCCGTTCGCCCGAGAGCCGTGTCTTGTCCAGGTAGTCCGTCGCGAAGCCGCCGACGGCCGCGACCTCCGCGGCAAACTGCGCCGCACCGTCATCGGGCGAGAGCACGAGCGGGTCGTTGCCGCCGTCAACCAGGTAGCGGCCGATCTCCGGGGCGATCGAGAGGTTCTCGGCCGGGACGCGGAAGTGGCCGAGCGCCGACGGGTCGTGAATGTTCACGGTCAGGACCCGGTCGACGCCGGTCGAGAGCGCCCGGGCGATCGCACGGACCGAGAGCGGCTCTCCGGGGTGAAAACGCTTGTCCTGGCGCGCGTAGGCCATGTACGGCAGGACGAGCGTGTTCGCCGACGCATCGCAGGCATCGATGAGCAGCAGCAGCTCGACGAGCGCGTCCGCATCCGTGACCGTTCCCACGATCACCGTTTCATCATCCGTCTCGCCCCGGACCAGGGAGGCCTCTCCGTCCGGAAACCGCGAGAACTTCACATCGATCGTCTTTACCCCGAGCCGGCCGGCAAGCCGGGCGCCGAGTACCTGCGAGGACTGAGTACACACCACCTTCATCTGTCTTTCACGTCCCTGAGCTGAAAGTACTTAAACGATCGGCCCGAAAAAATATAAATCAACACGGGGTTGAGAGGTCACCAGCACAATGGATACAGCAATAGAACCGATCTCCACGCAGGACGACACGCTCTTTGACGACGTTGCCGTGGACACGTCCTCCGAGATCGTGGTCCCCTCGCGCCTGGTCGACCAGGTGATCGGCCAGGAGCATGCAGTCGAGGTGATCAAGAAGGCCGCTACCCAGCGGCGGCACGTCATGATGATCGGGAGCCCGGGAACGGGCAAGTCCATGCTCGCGAAGGCGATGGCCGAGCTCCTGCCGAAGGAGGAGATCCAGGACATCATGGTCTACCCGAATGGCGAGGACTCGAACAACCCGGTTGTCCGGACCGTCCCCTCCGGGCGGGCCAAGCAGATCGTCGCGGCCCACAAGGCCGAGGCGAGAAAGAAGATCCAGTTCCGGAACACGCTCCTGATGCTGCTCCTGATCGGGATCATTGGGTACTCTTTCATCTCGTTCCAGTGGCTGATGGGTATCATCGCGGCGGCCTTCGTCTTCATGGCCCTCCGATACTCGACGCCGAAGGAGGAGGCGCTCGTGCCGAAGCTGCTCGTGAGCCACGACCCCACGGCCGTCGCGCCGTTCGTGGACGCGACGGGCGCCCAGGCCGGCTCGCTCCTCGGGGACGTCCGGCACGACCCGTTCCAGTCCGGAGGCCTCGAGACGCCGGCCCACGACCGCGTCGAGTCGGGCGCGATCCACCGGGCACACGGCGGCGTCCTCTTCATCGACGAGATCAACACCCTCACACCCCACTCCCAGCAGAACCTGCTCACGGCGCTCCAGGAGGGCGAGTTCCCGATCACGGGCCAGTCCGAGCGCTCGTCCGGCGCGATGGTGCGGACCGAGCCCGTCCCCTGTCGCTTCGTGATGATCGCGGCCGGCAACCTGGACGCGGTGCAGGGGATGCACCCGGCGCTTCGCTCGCGCATCCGGGGCTACGGGTACGAGGTCTACATGCGCGAGACCATGGAGGACACGCCCGAGAACCGGCAGAAGTTCATCCGGTTCATCGCCCAGGAGGTCACGAACGACGGGAAGATCCCGCACTTCGACCAGTCGGCCATTCGCGAGGTGCTCCGCGAGGCCCGCCGGCGCTCGATGCGCAAGGGTCACCTGACGCTCAAGCTCCGCGACATGGGCGGCCTTATCCGGGTCGCGGGCGACCTCGCCCGGCAGGAGGGGGCCGAGCTGACCACGGCCGCGCACGTGATCGCGGCAAAGGAGACGGCCCGCTCGGTCGAGGAGCAGATCTCGGACGACTACATCCGCCGGATGCGGGACTACGACCTCTCGGTCGTGACCGGCACGGCCGTCGGCCGGGTCAACGGCCTCGCCGTTGTCGGCGCCGACTCGGGCTCCGTCCTCCCGATCATGGCCGAAGTGACCCCGACCCAGTCGGTCTCGGGCGGGACCGTGGTCGCGACCGGGATGCTGAAAGAGATCGCGCAGGAGTCGATCAAGAACGTCTCGGCGATCATCAAGAAGTTCACGGGCACGGATATCAGGAACGTCGACGTCCACGTCCAGTTCATCGGGACCTACCAGGGCGTCGAGGGGGACTCGGCATCGATCTCGGTCGCAACGGCCGTGATCTCGGCGATCGAGAACATCCCGGTCCGGCAGGACGTCGCAATGACCGGCTCGCTCTCGGTCCGCGGTGATGTGCTCCCGGTCGGCGGCGTCACCTACAAGATCGAGGCCGCGGCCAAGGCCGGTATACGGACGGTCCTGATCCCGACCTCGAACCTCGACGACGTGATGATCGAGGACCGGTACCGGGCCGGCCTTCGGGTGATCCCGGTCTCCCATATCGAGGAAGTCCTCAAGTACGCGCTCGTGCCACGCGACGAGGCGGGCTTCCTGACGAAGGTGAAGAAGATGACCGAGCAGTCGGCCGCGACCCTCCACCCGCGCCCCTCGGCGCCGACCCCCGCCTGAGATGCAGCGCTACTTTGACGTCCGCCACGTGGTGGGTGAGTCGACCAGCATCGACATCGACAACGGGGTCGTGGAGTCCGCGACCACCTCTCTCTTCGATCGTGCCGTAGTCCGCGTCCTCGGGCCCTCAGGCTGGGGTGTGGTCTCGGTCGATAACTACCGCGATGCCGATCTCGACCGGTTCGTGGCCGAGGCGCTCGTGCTCGCGGAGCTGACGGGCGAGTCGGTCGACCTGGCGGACGCTCCGCACCGGGTGCTCCCCCTTCCCTCGCCCACCGACGATCCGAGGTCGTACGGGCTCGAGGAGAAGACCCGGCTCCTGGCCGGAGTCGAGGCCGCCGCGAAAGGCCCGGAGATCCGGAACACTCGCGCGGTCTACACGGAGCGGCACGAGATGGTCCGTTTCGCATCCTCGGAAGGGGTGGAATATGCCTACGAGCTCGGTCGGTCGGGGTACAATGTGCTCGCGGTCGCCGAGAGGAACGGCGTGGTCCAGATGGGGTACGAGCGCCGGCACGCGATCAACGGCTTTCCGCTCCGAACCGGCGCGGCCTGCGGCGAGAAGGCCCGCGAGACCGCCCTCGCCCTCCTCGACGCACGGGCCGCGATTGGCGGCCGCATGCGGGTCGTGCTCGACCCCGAGCTCGCGGGCGTCTTCGCCCACGAGGCGGTCGGCCACGCCTCCGAGGGCGACCTGGTCCGCGAGGGAAACTCGGTCCTCGCCGGTAAGATCGGCGAGCGGATCGGCGCGCCGGAACTCACGATCGTGGACGACCCGTCCCTCCCCGAGTTCGGGTTCGACCCGGTCGATGCGGAGGGCGTGGCGACCGCCCGGACGGAACTCGTCCGGGACGGCGTGATCAACGCGTTTTTGCACACGCGCGAGACCCTCGCGGCGGTCGGAAACGGCCTGGCGGGCCACGCCCGGGCCATGCCGGGCGAGGTCCCCCTCGTCCGGATGTCAAACACGTTCATCGAGAACGGCGACGCGACGTACGACGAGTGCCTGGCCGAGTGCGGCACGGGCATCCTGCTGATCGGCTCGCGCGGCGGCCAGGTCGACCCGGGCCGCGGGATGTTCCAGTTCAACGCCGAGTACGGCTACCTGATCGAGGACGGCGAACCCGGCGCGATGGTCCGGGACGTCTCGCTCTCGGGCGAGATCCTGGGGACGCTCCACGAGGTCGCGCTGATCGCGAACGACCGGCGGATGCACCAGGGATACTGCGGCAAGGGCGGGCAGTCGGTCCCCGTCGGAGACGGCGCTCCGCACGTCCTCCTCTCGAACGCGGTGGTGGGTGGCAGTGGACACGATTGAGACGATCCTGAAGACGGCCGCAGGGCGCGCTGACGAGGTAGAGGTTTACCTCTCGCGCTCGGAGTCGGTCGGTGCCGAGCTCTCGCGCGACCGGGTCCGGGTCGGCCAGGCGAACCATGCGACCGGCCTGGGCATCCGGGTATTCATCGACGGCCGGGTGGGGGCCTCGTCCACGAACGACCCGTTGAAGTGGGAGGCCTGCCTCGAGGCTGCGCTCGCAGCCCTGCGTCTCGCAGACCCGCAGCCGTGGGAGGGCCTTCCCGGGCCGATGGCGCTGCCCGAGACACCTCTCGCGTTCGACCCGGCCGTGACGCTCGCACCGTCGACAGTGTCGGAGCTGCTCGACGCCATGAAAGCCGGCGCAGCGAGCCACCCGTCGGCCTCCGTGACGGCCGGGTCGGCCGGGCTTTCGCGCTCGACGGTCGAGGTCGCGAACACCCACGGTCTTCGGTATACCGACGAAGAGACCCACGCCTCCTGCTCGGTCGAGGCGATCGCCGGGACCTCGACCGGCTTTGAGTTCGCCTCGAGCCACCGGCTCGACCTCGATCCCGCGTGGGTCGGGGAGCGGGCTGCGTTCTTCGCCGCGCACGGGGCCGGAGGGGAACCGCTTCCGACCGGTACCTACGATCTTGTCCTCTCGCCGCTCGCGCTGGCTGAGCTGCTCGAGGCCGTGCTCCTGCCCGCGCTCGTCGGCCGGAACGTCCACGCGGGCCGTTCGCGCCTCGCGGGACGAGTCGGCGAGACAATCCTGGACCCCCGCCTCTCGCTCTACGACGACCCGCACCGTCCCATGGGGCCGGGCGCCGCCTGGTTCGACGCTGAGGGCGTCCCGACGCATCGGCTCGACCTGATCCGGGACGGGGTGCTCGCGGGCTTCGCCTACGACCTCCGGACCGCGTACCGCTACGGTGCTACCACGACCGGGTCCGCCGTCCGCGGCGGGTACGGCGGCGCGCCCACGACCGGCTTTCACACGCTCGTGCTCGAGGGCCCGGTTGCGGACGTGATGGCCGACAAGGCGATCTACGTCCGCTCCGTGGTCGGGGCGCACACGGCGAACACGATCACGGGTGACTTCTCGGTCGAGGTCTCGAACCCCTCGTTCGTCGAGGGCGGCGCCTTCACGACGCCCGTCCGGACCGCGATGTGGGGCGGAAACGTCTTCGACCTGCTCTCGCAGGTTGAGGGCGTCTCGGCGGAGACCCGGAACATCGGCGAGCTTATCCTGCCCGCGCTCCGGGTCCAGGATCAGCGGCTGGTCGGGTGACGGGCGTGCTCGCGGTCGTGGTCACGATCCTCGCCGCGGTCGCGGTCGCGACCGTCCTCTACTTCGTGCTCAAGCACTCGACCACGCTCCTCCTCAACTCGGTCGTGGGCGTGGTCGTCCTCTTCGCGCTCGACTGGCTCCACATCCTCTCACCCGGCGTACCGATCACCCTGGGGGCCGTGCTCGTCTGCGCCTTCGGCGGCCTCCCGGGCGTGATCGCGCTCGTCGGGCTTCACCTGCTCGGGCTCCATATCTGACGCCGAATCGGCCCGATGCGGATATATAGCAGGAACGTCAGTCTAACCTCCATGGTTGTAGCTGAAATCCTTGGCCTGATCCTCGCGATCATCATCGTGATCGTGCTCTTCAGGGTGGCCCGAAACATCCCGGCCCTGATCGGCAACGCCGTTATCGGGGTCATCATCCTCGTGATCCTGAACCTCTTCCTCTCGCCCCCGGTCGTGATCAACATCTGGTCGATCCTGATCTCGGCGATCGGCGGTATTGCGGGCGTGATCATCGTGGTCGTGCTTCACTTCCTCGGGATCGCGTTCTGATACCGATCCCCCTTCCGCCCCACGTCCCAGGATCGAAAGATTTAGCCGTCGGGCCCGCGACTCCCTCTCCATGACGCTCCCCCGGAGTGCGGCCGAGTGGGCTGCGCTCGCCGTCTTTGTGCTCGGCAGTCTCGCGGCCGGCCTCATCGGATCGATCGCGACCATGCCGAACATCCCGACATGGTACGCGACTCTCGTCCGCCCCCCGCTCAACCCGCCGAGCTGGGTCTTCGGCCCTGTCTGGACCACGCTCTACATCCTGATGGGGGTGGCGGGGTTCCTCGTCTGGCAGCGGCGCGATCACCCGGCCGCAAAGGCCGGGCTCGTGCTCTTCGGCGTCCAGCTCGCCCTCAACGCCCTCTGGTCCTGGGTCTTCTTCGCGTTCCACACCCTCGGGCTCGCATTTGTCGTCGTGGCGGCGCTGTGGCTCGCGATCCTCGGCACGATCGAGCGGTTCTACCGTGTCCGGCCCCTCGCGGCCCTCCTGCTGGTGCCGTACATTGCCTGGACGACGTTCGCCGCGTACCTGACCGCGGCGTACTGGTACTTCAACCCCATGTGGCGGTAAGGAGACGCCTCAACCTCTTCCCCCGGGGATCTCTAGGGATCGCTCACGGGGGCGAGGACTTCGACCCGCTCCGCTCCAATCTCGAACGGGCGGATATCACGCGAGTGGGACGAGAGCCGCATCTTGACGACTTCGAGAGCGAGGTGGACACGCATCCGGTCGTCCGGCCGGACGTACCGGAGCAGGATCACCGTATCGACCAGGTACTCGATCAGGTTGTGTCGGCTCGCGAGCGGGTTGTCGCGGGCGGTCTCGGAGGTCATCACCATCGTGCAGTGCTGGGCGCGGAGCAGTTCGATGAACCGGTACATCTCGTACCGCCTGGATGTCTCTGATTCGAAGAGGTCCTCGAAGAGTGAGATCGGGTCAAAGACCAGGCGCGTGGCCCCGAACTTCTTGATCAGGGGGGGCAGGTCGTTCCGGATGGTGTTGATCGAGAGGTTGAAGTTGGTCGGGTCGAGCTTGAGCACGAAGAACGACGTCTGCAGGTACTTCCCGATCTCCCAGCCCTTCATGGCCATGTACCGGACGACCGACTCCTCGGACTCCTCGGGCGAGATGTAGATCACGGTCTCGCCCCTGATCAGGCCCTCCCAGACGAACTGTAGCGCGAACGTGGTCTTGCCCGTGCCGTAGGCCCCGACAATCGCCGCAATGGACCCGTGGACGAGACCGCCCGAGAGCATCTCGTCGAGCCCGGCCACGCCCGTGCTGATCCTCGGTGTACCGTCGTCAGGTGTGAGTGTCATATCAGATGATGAGCCGGATATTGTTCACTTCGAAACCGAGGGTGGGCGAGATCTTGATTGAGAACTTCACCAGGTCATTCTCCTCGAGGTGGGTCATGACCCCCCGGAACTTCTCGAAGAACATCACCCGCTGCCGCCGCGCAGCTACCGACTCCTCCCACCGGAAGAGGATCACCGAGTCCGCGATGTCCGCGATCTCCTGGACGCGGGCCCGGTCGATGATCCCCTGGGTCAGCAGGAGGTAGATAGTCGAGTTCCACCTTTTCGTGATCCGCTGAAGCCCGCGGAGGTATGCGGCGAGTTCCTTCCAGTCGGCAGGATCCGAGTACGAGACGGCGAGCTCGGTCAGGGAGTCGAGGACGATCAGCGATCGGGGGGGCGCCGTCTCGAGCACGGACGAGAGCTGCGCGAGCGTCGATGCATGCTCCGAGCGTCGCTTCAATCGCGTGATCAGGTCGTCGGACGTGTACCACTCGTTCGGCACGGACGAGGTCTCGAAGTACTGTTCGGAGAGATCGCTGAACTGGACGTACCCCGACTCGAGCTCCGAAGCCAGGCTCTGGTCGAACGAGAGCCCGACCTCGCGCCGGACGTCCTCCTTCATCTTTGTGAACGTGATGTACAGAATCTCCGACGGCAGGGCCGGGTTCTCCCCGTCCCGACGCTGGAGCATCGAGAGGTTGATGATCGAGGTATAGACGAATTCGAACGAGCCCGCACCGATATCGCCGAGCAGGAGCATGATCGAGCCCGGGGGGACGCCCCCTTCCATCACGGGGTCGAACGATCCGATCCCGGTAGGCATTCGCAGGGGGGCCGCCTCAACGCGCTCCACTCCATGATAGTTACCCGAAGCGTCAATAAAGGTTGTGAATGGCGATGGCATTGCCGGAGATGAGATGCACCCCTCTCTCCCGCTCCGGCGGATTCATAACGGATGGTTAATGTAGCACGAAGGACAGATTTCCCCCTGACACAGTTGTCGCCCGTGATACCACTCGCGGGCGGTCGGAGGTCGGTCTACGGTGGAGTTGCCGTTTCTGAGAAAAAAGAGACAGGAGGAGCCGCACATCCTCACACCGCCGCCCGATGCCCGGCCCATGGCTGCCCCGAAGGAACGGGGGCGACTGCTCGCCCGGACCAAGCCCGAGGCGCCGATCGTCGAGTACGACCCATCCATCCACGGCTCGCTCGTCGACCGCGTGCTTCCCGAGGAGTACGACCTTATCCAGCAGTACTGGGTCGATGAGGGCTGCTCCCAGGTCAACATCGTCTTCAACCGTCGGACCAAGCAGGAGGAGTACATTCTCTACGAGCCGACGCTCACCCCGTTCGAGTACGAACTGATCGAGCGTGTCTTCGAGGACCTGCGCGACGTCCTGATCCTGACCGATGCCGAGATCGACGAGGACAAGCGGATCCTGCTCTTCCGGAAGATGGAAGGGCTCTTCGAGGAGTACGGGATCGAGCTCGAGCCGATCCCGCTCTTTAAACTGCGGTACTTCCTGATTCGCAACTTCATCGGCTGGTCGCGCATCGAACCGCTGATGAAGGACCCGAACATCGAGGACATCTCCTGCGACGGCAACGAGGTCCCGATCTTCCTGTACCATCGGAAATACCGGAACATCAGGACGAACATCCGCTTCGACGAAGAGGCGCTCATCTCGCTTGCCATCAAGCTCGCCCAGCGATCCGGCAAGCACGTCTCGATCGGGAACCCCATGATCGACGCGACCCTTCCAGACGGCTCGCGCCTGCAGCTGACGCTCGGCAAGGAGGTGACGACCCGCGGCACCTCGTTCACGATCCGCAAGTTCCGCGAGGAGCCCTTCACCCCGATCGAGCTGATGGAGCACCACACCTTCAACCCCGAGGCGCTTGTCTACTTCTGGTTTGCAATCGAGAACAACAAGTCCCTGATCTTCATCGGCGGCACGGCCTCGGGCAAGACGACCTCCCTCAACGCGGTCTCGCTCTTCATCACGCCGCTCGCGAAGGTCATCTCGATCGAGGACACGCGCGAGGTCACGCTCTACCACGACAACTGGATCGCATCGGTCACGCGCGAGTCCGTGGCAGAAGCCGGCGCGACGATCGACATGTTCGCGCTGCTGAAGTCCGCGATGCGGCAGCGGCCCGAGTACATCCTGGTCGGCGAGGTCCGCGGCAAAGAGGCCCAGACTCTCTTCCAGGCGATGAACACGGGGCACACGACCTTCTCGACCATGCACGCGGGCTCGGTCGATGCCGCGATCCACCGGCTCGAATCCGAACCGCTCAACGTCCCGCGGAACATGCTCCAGGCCCTGAACATCATCTCGATCCAGGCCCTGATCTACCAGGGGACAGCCCGGGTCCGCCGCTGCCAGGAGATCGTCGAGGTGATCGGGATCGACCCGTCAACCGGGAACCTCCGTGTCAACAACGTCTTCACCTACGACCCGGTCCGGGACCTGCTCAACTACACGGGCCGCTCCCAGGTCTACGCCTCGATTACTGAGAAGCGCGGATGGACCCGCGAGCAGCTCGATGCTGAGATCGAGGTGAGGAAACGCCTCCTGATCGCGATGCACGAGCAGCGCATTCGCGACTATAAATCGGTATCCCGGCTCTTCCAGAGTTACTACATCGACGCGGCCAGCGTGATGGATCACCTCGACGACCTCCGGCAGGCGATCGTGTGATCTTCGGCCGGCAGGTCCAGGCGTGGGTGGCGAAGGACCCGACGCGGTTCCAGCGGCTGAATGCGGACCTGATCTCGACCCGGTCCGGGATCACGGTCGAGCGGTACCTCTCGAATGCAATCCTGGCCTCGGGCGTGGTCGCGCTCGTCTTCCTCGTGGTCGGGTACATCGTGACGGGATTCATCATCGCCTTCACCCAGGCAAAGGGATCCTCGTTCACGAACCCGACCCCGGTTCACATGCCGTACATGGTCGGGCCGATCCCGATGTCCCTGATCACGCAGGTGGCCGGCGCTGCAATCGGCGCGCTGCTCGCGGCCGCAATCACCTACATGATCGCGCTGCAGTGGCCCGCGATCACCAAGGGGATGCGTGCCTCCAAGATCAACATGACCCTCCACAACGCGGTCGCGTACATGTACGCGATGCGCAAGGGGGGCGCCGAGCTCCTGGTCATCTTCCGGTCGCTCTCGGAGAACGCGAACATTTACGGCGAGATCGCGCTCGAGTTCCGCCAGATCGTCCGGGACGCCGACTTCTTCGGGCTCGACGTGGTCTCCGCGATCCGGCAGCTCCACATGACCACCCCGTCGAACAAGCTCAAGGACTTTCTGCAGGACCTCCTCTCGGTGATCGAGTCCGGCGGCGATATGGCCAACTTCCTCGAAGGGCGAGTCCACCTCTTCCAGGAGGACGCGCGGTACGAGCAGAAGAACTTCCTCGGGTTCCTCGCGATGGTCTCCGAGTCGTACGTCACGCTCTTCGTCGCGGGCCCGCTCTTCCTGATCATCATCATGGTCGTGATGGGTATGATGGGGGGTGCGGCCGTGAGCCAGCTCGTGGCCGTGATCTATCTCATGCTCCCGGTCGGGACCACGATCTTCATGGTCATGATCGACCTGGTCTCGATCAAGACCGAAGGCGTCACTACGTCGACCCGGAAGAAGGGCTGGCAGGAGTACTCGGACGTCACGATCAACGCGGTGGGCGGCGAGGAGACGCTCTTTGCCCGGCTTGTCAAGTACGACCAGTCGGCGGGGGTCCGACGGTTCCTCCGGGACCCGCTCAAGGCGTTCACCTCCAAGCCCGTCCGCGTCCTCTTTCTCACGGCTCCGATCGGGGTCGGGTACCTGATCTTCATGATCACCCGGGTCCAGTGGATCGGCAACCTCGAGGCCTATGTCGGGGCGATCGACGACCACATCGTGATCGGCGTGCTGATCATCCTCCTGCCGTACGCGATCTTCTACGAGGTCTGGCGTCGTCGTCTCTCGGGGATCGAGGCCTCCATCCCGGAGTTCCTCGACCGGATGGCCGGGATCAACCAGGTCGGCCTGACCGTCGGGCAGGCGCTGGGGATCATGCAGAGCGCGAACCTCGGTGTGCTCTCGCACGAGATCAAGCGGATCAACCGGGACATGGACTGGGGCTCGAATTTCTCCGAGGCCCTGCTCCACTTCGGCGATCGGATCAAAACCCCGATCATCGCGAGGATGGTCGTCCTGATCACGAGGGCATCGGAGTATTCGGCCATGATCAACCAGGTCCTGAACATCGCATCCTCGGACACGCGGATGTCGGAGGTGCTCAAAAAGGAGCGGCTCGGAGAGATGTTCATCTACGTCGCGATCATCTACCTCTCGTTCCTGGTCTTCATCTTCGTGATAGCGATCCTGAACGCACAGTTCCTGAGCGAGCTCGCCAAGATCGACACGGCCGGGGCCGCGCAGGCCGGCGGATCCTTCTCCGGCCTCGGCGACCTCCCGCTCGGCCTGCTCCAGGTGATGCTCTACCATGCCGTCCTGATCATGGGCTTCTTCTCAGGGCTCATTGCCGGGCAGATGGGGGAGTCGTCGGTCAAATCCGGGGTCAAACACGCGTGCATCATGCTCCTCGTCGGGCTGATCGCGTTCAATACGGTCGCATCGCCGCCCCTGCCCGTCTGAACACGGTCCCCTAACCTCTTCCCGAACGCCGGCGGCCGACAACAGGACCACCCCGATATCCTTATGCCGGTGGAGGGCCGATGCTGGCACGGTGATCCAGTAGATGTGCAGCGCAGGCGGACCCATGGATATCGAGTACAGCGAGCGCGTCAAAGGCAAGCGGTTCCGCTGCCGGGACTGTGGTGAGTCCTTCGAAGGGGTGGGCAAACACCCGGTCTGCCCCTCGTGCCAGTCGGACTCGGTCGAGGCGATCTGACCTCCGCCGATGTTCTATCCCCTCGACGACGGCTTTCTCGTGATCGAGGGGGCCTCCTCGTTTCTCGCGGTGGCCCGGGCGCTCCGGCTCCTGCCGCTCTGCATCGAGACCCTCGAGGGCGAGGTCGTGCAGGGCCTGGAACCCGACGACCTGGTCGCGGCCTCGGCCCTGGCCGGCGGGCCGCTCACCCCGGCCCTGATGCTGATCGAGCTCGTGCGCCGGTACGGCCTCCCGCTCGTCGTCCTCCCGAAAGGCCACCCGGGCTCCCGCCGGCTCCCGATCGTGGTCTCGGCCGGGCCGGCGATCCGCATCGCCTGCGGGATCCAGCGGGGAACGCACCCCGAGCAGGACGTCCTCTGCGGGCCCGAGGAGTTTGCCGGGCTCGTCCTCAGGGGCGTCCCGGGTGGAGTCGAGGTCGAGGGCGGATCGTCCGGTCTCCGGACACGGTCGTTGCCGGGTCTGCGGGTCGAGGTCTGAACGGGCCGCCCTGCGGGCCGAACTCAGAATACAAACACTTAATATGACGCTTTTCGCCAACTTATACTGTGAAAGGAGGGTTGGATGAAGATAGAGGTGTTAGAGGGCATTAAGAAGACGGAGGACGAGTATAAGGTCGCGATCAGCCAGGCCGAAGCCGAGCGGCGAAAGAGAGTGCAGAACGCCGAGTTCGAGGCCGACAACCTGATCGCGAAGGCGACCATGAACGCCGAAGAGTACCGCAAGCAGAAGCTCGCCGAGGCCCACGCCGAGGCGGACCGCCACCATGCCGAGATCATCAAGAACGGCGAGGCCCGGGCGGCCGAGCTCCGGGAACGGGGCCGCCGGAACATGGACGGCGCAGTCGCGCTCCTCGTCACCCGGCTCAAGGGAGCCCTCGATGCCGGTGCCTGAGACGGAGCGGACCTGATGTTCTCGCCCGAGCATATGAGCCGGCTCCTGATCGCGGGCACGAAAGACCAGATGGGCCCCGTGATCGCCGAGCTCTACCGCCACCGGGTCTTCCACATCGAGGATTTTGTCGGCCAGGAGGAGTATGCGGGCTTCAAACTGGGCACGCCGCTTCCCGGCGCCACCGAGGCCTCGATCGAGCTCCTCACGATCCGGGCGGCGTCCAGTGCATTCGGCGTTGAGTCCGACGGGGTTCCCGCGGCCCACCGGGTCTCCGCAACCGAACTCCGGCGGCAGATCCAGACCGAGCTCCCCGAACTCGATGCCCAGGCGGACGAGCTTGCGGCGCGGCGCACCCGCCTCGATACCCGGTCGCGCGACCTCGAGTCGCGCATCACCGAACTCGGGCCGTTCGCCACTCTCTCCGTCCCGATGGACCTCTATCAGGGGTACGAAAGCCTTGCGGTCTTCGCCGGGCACGTCCCGGTGGATGTCGCCATCACGGCGCCGCACGAGAAGGAGTATGCCGGCGGAAAGAAGGGCGGCTTTCTTGTCGTCTTCACGCCGCTCGGGCACCGCGAGGAGGTCGAGCGGCAGCTGCAGGACGCCGGCTTCTCGCCCGTCGCGATCCCGAACGAGGCCGGGACGGCCGGGGATGCGATTGCGCGATACCGCGACGAGCTCGCGGCCATCACCAAAGAGCTCGAGGGGACCGAACGGCAGCTACAGGGGCTGAAAGAGCTCCATGCCTCGTTTCTGCTCGCGGCCGACGAACTCCTGAGCACCGACGTCGAACGCACCGAGGCCCCGCTCCGGTTCGCGGTGACGGACCAGGCGTTCGTGGCCGAGGGGTGGGTGCCGAAGGACGAGGCTGCCGAGATCGCAGCCTCGCTCGAGCGGGTAACGAATGGAAAGATCCATGTCGAGGAGCTCCCGATCGACTTTGGGCACGACAGCGTCCCGGTCGAGTTCAACAATCCGTCGTTCGCGCATCCGGCCGAGATGTTCATGGACATCTACTCGCGTCCGGACTACCGGGAGATCGACCCGACGCTCATGGTCGCGATCGTCTTCCCGATCTTCTTCGGTATCATACTGGGGGATGTCGGGTACGGTATTATACTGCTCACGATCGCTCTACTTGGGCGGAGGTATCTCAAGACCGAGGGCTGGACGCTGCTGCTCAACAACCTGCGGAACGCCTCGATCTCATCGATCATCTTCGGCGTGATCTACTCGGAGTTCTTAGGGTTCGCCCTCCCCTGGAAGCCGCTCGTCTTCTCCCGCCACCTGAACATCGGCGGCGGCGAACACGGACACGGGCCCGATGCGGCGGCCCTGCTGATCGTTTCGGTCTGGATTGGCATTCTGTACATCACGCTCGGGCGGATCATCTCGTTTATAAATCACTCAAGGATGGATCACGGCAGCCACCGGACCAAGGCGATGATCGCCCAGACGGGCTGGCTCGCCTTCATGTGGGGCCTCCTGATCGTTATCTGGTCGATGTTTCCTATCCCGTGGATGGTCGACCTGACCACGATCGGCAACGTTGTCCCCCTGATCGGCCTCCGCCCGTTCGGCGTCATCGGTATCGTGATGATCATCTACGGACTCGTCGCGATCGGGCTGGACAACGCGTTCGAGCTCGTCGAGGCACCCACGGTCATTTCGCACGTGCTCAGTTTTGCCCGTCTCGTCGCGGTCGGCCTCTCGTCGGTCGCGATCGCGATGGTCGTGAACTACATCTCAATCGGAATGATGATCGAACCGGCGCTCGAAAACCTGACACCGGTCGGCATCGTGCTGGTCGCCGTCGGCATTGTCGTGTTTTTGTTCGGCCACGCGCTGAACACCGCTCTCGGCATTCTCGGCGGCGGGCTGCACTCGATCCGTCTTCACTATGTCGAGTTCTTCACCAAGTTCTACAAGGGTGGAGGAAGAAAGTACATTCCATTCGGAATGAAGAGACTGTATACTACGGAGGAATAAAGAAATGGTTGATGTTACTACTGCCGTTATGACGGTAGAAATGATTCAGGCATCGCAGGCAGGACTCAAGGCCATCGGCGCGGGCCTCGCCGTCGGGTTGACCGGCATCGGCACCGGCATCGCCGAGATGAGCATCGGCGCGGCCGCCGTCGGAGCGACCGCCGAGGACCGCGACCTCTTCGGCCTGTCCCTGATCTTCACCGTCATTCCCGAGACGATCGTCATCTTTGGGCTTGTCGTTGCGATGCTGCTCCTGTTCTCCTAGAGGGGCGGATCATGGGACTGGAAGCAGTCGTCCAGGAGATCCAGCAGAAGGGGCGGACCGAGGCAGACCGGATCCGGCACGAAGGAGTGATCGAGTCCGAGCGTATCCTGCGCGATGCGCAGCAGCGCTCGGACGAGATCAAGCTGCAGGCCGAAGCGGACGTCACCCGGCAGGTCGAGCACGTGCTCGCCCAGGAGACCTCGTCGGCGAACCTGGTCACGAAGCGCGCGACCCTGAACGCCGAGAAGGAGCTCCTGGACCAGGTCTACACGGCGGCGCTGGCAGCGATCCGGAAAGAGCCCCCGGCGTTCCACGAACGCGCGCTCCGGAACCTGCTCGCGACCGCGAAGGAAGAGATCGGCGGAGGACGCGTCCGGGTGAACCGGGCCGACCTCTCCATCCTTGAGAATCTCGTCGGGGATCCCGAATTCGCCTCGTTCACGGTCGGTTCACCGGCCGAGATCGAGGGCGGGCTCATTGCCGAGTCGCTCGACGGGGCCTTCCAGGTCGACCACTCGTACCGCACCTATCTGGACCGCGTCTGGGAGTCCTCCTTGAAGAATGCCTCGGATCTCCTGTTTGGGTGAGGGGGACCGGCCATGGCTGAGGTGACGTCTGGACCGGCCCCCTACATCTACGTGAGCACGCGCCTCCGCGTCCGGAAGGCGAAGCTCCTGCACCCCGAGGAGTACCTCCGCATGCTCAACATGAGCCTGCCCGAGATCACGCGATACATTGGGGAGCTCGAGTACAAGACAGAGATCGACGAGCTCTCGCCCTCGTTTTCGGGCGTGGACCTCGTCGAGGTCGCACTCTCCTGGAACCTCGCCAAGGAGTACCAGAACGTGCTCGTGCTGGCGCCTGGCACGATGGCCGCCTTCACGGCCGCGTACCTGCGCCGGTGGGATATCGCGAACGTGCTGACGATCCTCCGGGGCCGGACCCAGGGGTTCAGGCCCGGCAAGATCAAGGAGATCCTGATCCCGGCGGGCAGCCTCGATCGGGTCGCCCTCGATCGGCTCTTGTCCGAGGAGTCCCCCGAGCGGATCGTCGAGGGGCTTCGCGGCACCAACCTCTACCCGGTGGTCGTCCGCGAGTTACCCGGGGCACTCGAGTCGGGGTCGTTCGCCCGATTCGAGAACGAGCTCTACAAGCAGTACTACGCGAATTTGATCAAGGTGGCCCGCTCCGGGATCAAGGGCGGGAACGAGTTCCTGCAGTATATCCAGCTCGAGATCGACATCACGAACATGCAGAACCTCTGGCGCCTGCGCGCCGGGGGCGCGGCAGAGAACGTCCGCGACTTCATGATCGAGGGCGGTAGGATCCCCGTGGGCGAGCTCGACCGGCTCGCAACGATCGACTCTGTTGACGAGATCGTTGACAGTCTCAAGAAGCGGGCCAACCTCGCGCCCCTGCAGGACGCGATCGAGGAGCTCCGCTGCGGCTGTTCGGTCCGGCAGATCGAGAGCCGCCTGACCCGGTTCAAGCTCGAACAGATGGACCGGATGAGCCGGCGGTACCCGTTCTCGATCTCGCCCGTGCTCGTCTACCTCGAGCGCAAGCGTTACGAGGTCTACAACCTCCGGGCGATCGCCCGCGGCAAGGCTGCGAACCTCGCGCCTGAGCGGATTCAGGAGTACCTGGTGATCTAATGGAGATCGCAGTCATCGGCACGAGCGAGTTCATCCTCGGATTCCGGCTTGCCGGGATCCACAAAATCTACGCGGTCGACAACGAACCGCACCTGGTTGACGCGGTCAATCAGGCGGTCGCCGACCCCGAGGTCGGCATCCTCGTCCTCTCCGCGAGCGACATGGAGCGCGTTCCACGGCGTCTCCGCACGCAGCTCGAGGAGTCAGTCCGGCCGACCGTGATCGCGATCGGCGGCGACGAGGGGGGCCTGTCCCTCAGAGAGAAGATAAAGCGTTCAGTGGGTGTTGATCTGTGGAAGTAATGGAAGGACAGCAAAAAACTGGCGGCATGCTCAAACGCATCGCCGGGCCGGTCGTCACGGCCGTCGGGCTCGACGCCCACATGTACGACGTCGTGAAGGTCGGCACTGAGGAACTGATGGGGGAGGTGATCAAGGTCGACGGCGATGCGATCATCATCCAGGTCTATGAGGACACGACGGGCCTCAGACCCGGCGAGCCGGTCTCGAACACGGGACTCTCGCTCGCGGTCGATCTCGGCCCGGGCCTCCTGACCTCGATCTACGACGGGATCCAGCGCCCGCTCGAGGTGCTCGTCGATAAGATGGGCTCGTTCATCGAGCGCGGCGTCTCGGCCCCCGGCATCCCCCGGGACAAGAAGTGGGAGTTCAAGCCGCTGGCAAAGGCCGGCGACGAGGTCGTCCCCGGGTCGATCATCGGCGAGGTCCAGGAGACGAACATCGTCCACCGGATCATGGTACCGCCGAACGTGAAGGGCGGGAAGCTGAAGTCCATCCAGGGCGGCAGCTACACGGTCGAGGAGACGATCGCGACCCTCGAGGACGGGACCGAGCTCCGGATGATGCAGCGGTGGCCCGTCCGCGTCCCGCGGCCCGTCCGCGAGAAGAAGAACCCGACGATCCCGCTGATCACGGGCCAGCGGATCCTCGACGGCCTCTTCCCAATCGCAAAGGGCGGGACGGCCGCCATCCCCGGGCCGTTCGGCTCGGGCAAGACGGTCACGCAGCAGCAGCTCGCGAAGTGGTCCGACGCCGAGATCGTGGTCTACATCGGCTGCGGCGAACGCGGCAATGAGATGACGGAGGTACTGACCGAGTTCCCCGAGCTCCAGGACCCGAAGTCGGGCAAGCCGCTCATGGAGCGGACGATCCTGATCGCGAACACCTCGAACATGCCCGTCGCGGCTCGCGAGGCCTCGGTCTACACCGGGATCACGATCGCCGAGTACTTCCGCGACATGGGCTACGACGTCTCGCTGATGGCCGACTCGACCTCACGCTGGGCCGAGGCCATGCGCGAGATCTCGAGCCGGCTCGAGGAGATGCCCGGCGAAGAGGGATACCCCGCGTACCTCGCGGCCCGGCTTGCCGAGTTCTACGAGCGCTCCGGCCTCGTGACCACGCTCAACGGTGACACGGGCTCGGTCTCGGTCATCGGCGCGGTCTCACCGCCCGGCGGCGACTTCTCCGAGCCGGTTACGCAGAACACGCTCCGCATCGTCAAGGTCTTCTGGGCCCTCGACGCGAAGCTCTCGCAGCGCCGGCACTTCCCGTCGATCAACTGGCTCAACTCGTACTCGCTCTACCTCGAATCGCTCGGCGACTGGTACGACCGCGAGGTCTCGCCCGAGTGGAACATCCTCCGTGGCTGGGCCATGGAGGTCCTGCAGAAGGAGGCCGAGCTCCAGGAGATCGTCCAGCTCGTCGGCTCCGACGCGCTCCCCGAGGCCGAGCAGATCACGATCGAGGTGGCCCGGCTGATTCGGGAGGTCTTCCTCCAGCAGAACGCCTACGACCCCGTGGACACGTTCTGCTCGATGGGCAAGCAGTACGACATGATGAAGGCGATCCGGAGCTACGCGGACCAGGCCTATGCGGCCCAGGCAGCCGGCGTGACGCCGACGCAGATCATCACGATCAAGGCCAAGAACGACCTGCCCCAGATCAAGTTCACAAAGGACTACGAGCCCATGCTCGACGGGATAATGAAGGCGATGGAGACCGAATTCACCCAGCTGAGGTCGAGCGCATGAAGGAATATCGGACCATCAGTAAGATTGCCGGCCCCCTGATCTTCGTCCAGAAGACGGAGCCGATCGGGTACGGCGAACTCGTGAACATCACGCTCGCTGACGGCTCGACCAAGCGCGGCCAGGTGCTCGACACCTCGGACGAGATCGTGGTCGTGCAGGTCTTCGAGTCGACGGCCGGGCTCGGCCGCGACTCGGGGGTCCGGTTCACGGGCGAGGCGATCAAGATGCCGGTGGGCCACGAGATGCTCGGCCGGATCCTCTCGGGAGGCGGCAAGCCGATCGACGGGGGACCCGAGATCGTGCCCGAGAAGCGGATCGACATCACGGGCGCCGCGATCAACCCCTTCGCCCGGGGAATGCCCGCCGACTTCATCCAGACCGGGATCTCGACCATCGACGGCACGAACACGCTCGTGCGCGGCCAGAAGCTCCCGATCTTCAGCGCCGCGGGCCTGCCCCACAACAACGTCGCACTCCAGATCGCCCGCCAGGCAAAGGTGCCGGGCTCGGTCGAGGAGTTCGCCGTGGTCTTCGCAGGCATGGGAATCACAAAGGAGGAGGCGAACGCGTTCATGCAGGACTTCGAGCGCACGGGTGCTCTCGAACGCGCCGTCGTCTTCCTGAACCTCGCCGACGACCCGGCCGTGGAGCGGATCATCACGCCGCGCCTGGCCCTGACGACGGCCGAGTACCTCGCGTTCGAACTTGGGATGCACGTGCTCGTCATCCTGACGGACATGACCAACTACTGCGAGGCCCTCCGCCAGATCGGTGCGGCCCGCGAAGAGGTGCCGGGCCGACGTGGCTACCCCGGGTACATGTACACGGACCTCGCCTCGATCTACGAGCGGGCAGGGATGATCAAGGGCCGCAAGGGCTCGGTGACGCAGATCCCGATCCTGACCATGCCCGGCGACGACATCACGCACCCGATCCCGGACCTCACGGGGTACATCACCGAGGGGCAGATCGTGGTCTCGCGTGAGCTCCACCGGAAAGGTATCTACCCGCCGATCAACGTGCTGCCCTCACTCTCGCGGCTCATGAACCTCGGAATCGGTTCGGGCAAGACCCGCGAGGATCACAAGAAGGTCTCGGACCAGCTCTACGCGGCATACGCCGAGGGCAACGACCTCCGCGGCCTCGTCGCGATCGTCGGCAAGGACGCGCTCTCCGAGCGCGACCGGACGTTCCTCGAGTTCGCGGACCTCTTCGAGGGCCGGTTCGTCCGCCAGGGAGTCGATGAGGACCGCCCGATCGGCGAGGGCACGCTCGATCTCGGCTGGGACCTCCTCGCAACGCTGCCGGTCGAGCAGCTCAGTCGCATCGACCGCGAGCTGATCGAGAAGTACCACCCGAAGTTCAGGGCGAAGTGAGGGGATCATGGCACTCCGCGACATCAAGCCCACCCGGTCGGAGCTGATCAGCCTCAAGCGTCGGATCCAGCTCTCGGAGCGGGGGTATAAGATCCTGAAGATGAAGCGGGACGGGCTGATCCTGGAGTTCTTCAAGGTCCTCGCCCAGGCCAAGGACTCGCGGGGGGCCCTCAACGCGGCCCATGCCCGGGCCGAAGAGATGATGGCCGTTGCGAACACGGTCGAGGGCGCCATCGGCGTCAAGTCGGCCGCGTTCTCGGTCAAAGAGGTGCCCCAGATCGGGGTCCGCCAGAAGAACATCATGGGCGTCGTGGTCCCCGAGATCCAGGGGTCGTCCGTGACGAAATCGCTCGTGGACCGGGGGTACGGGGTGCTCGGCACCTCGTCCACGATCGACGAGACGGCGGCCGCCTTCGAGGACCTGGTCGAGCAGATCATCCGGTCGGCCGAGATCGAGATCACGATGAAGCGGCTTCTCGAGGAGATCGAGAAGACCAAGCGGCGCGTCAACGCGCTCGAGTTCAAGGTGATCCCCGAGCAGGCCGAGGCCCGCGACTTCATCAAGATGC
>CAYWVY010000033.1:0-22886 GCA_964461885.1 uncultured Methanospirillum sp.
GTTCGTCTGCGGACGGTCGGGGCCGCGCGGGCCGGGCTGGCCTCCGGGCGGGCAGGCTCTAATTACTCTTCGCCCCTAACCCTCTCCGAGAGACATGAACCGATACGCCCTGGTCGCCGTCGTCTGCCTCGCCCTGCTCGCCCCGGCCCTGGCCGCTGACCCGCTCTGGACCCACGACGGGACCGAACCCGTCACCGACTGCGAAGTCTCGATCGACGGGAAGGTCGTCGCCGTCTCGTCCGACCTCGTCCACCTCTTCGAACGGAAGGGCGACCTGATCCTGACCACCTGGCGGGCGAACGACATCGCCCTCAATCCTGGCGGCTCCCTGCTCGTCGCGGCGACCGACAGCGCGGTCCGCGGCGTCCTGAAGAACGGGAGTGAAGCCTGGTCGAGCCCGAACGCGACCTCGGCCGTCGCGCTCTCAGGGGACGGCGGGACCGTCGCGGCGTTCGGCCGGGGCGGGCTCCTCTCGACCTTCTCCGCAAAGGGCACCCGAATCGGCGCGGCCGACACGGGGGCGATCGGGTCCGTCCGCGAGGCCGCGGTCTCGAAGAACGGCTCGGTAATCGTCTCGATCGACGGGGGCGGCGTCCGGGCGTTCACGCGGAAGATGGCAAAGCGGTGGTCCGTCGATCTCGCGAACCCGGGCGCGCTCGCCCTGAACGCGGACGGCGACCTGGTCGCGGTCGGAGACGGCGGATCGGTCAAGTTCTACAATCTCACGGGCGAACGGGTGGGCCGCTTCGCGACCGTCGGGCGGGTCCGGTCCCTCGCCATGACCCCGTCCGCGAACCTGACCGTGGCCGGCGTCGAGGACGGGACCGTCGCGGCCCTCGCTCCGGACGGCGCCCTCCTCTGGAACCTCTCGGTCGGCGCCAGGGTGCACCGGGTCGCGGTCTCGGGAAGCGGCGCCGTGGTCGCGGTAGCCGTGTCCGACCGCCGGCTCCACGTCCTCGCCGGGAACGGGACGCCGCTCTGGGAGGCGCCGCTCCTGGGCGAGCCGCGCTCGCTCGCGCTCTCGGCCGACGGGACGACCGTGGCGGTCGGCTGCGACGAGGGGACCGCGTACGCCTTCGATACGGGCGTGAAGCCTGCCTCGGCCAGGGCCACGCCGAAGGCCACGGGCACGAGCACGTCGAAGCCGACCGCGACGGGCACGGCCGGTGCTGCGGGGACTCCGAGCGAGACCGCCACGCGTTCGGCGACCGCGGTCCCGACGACCCCGCTCCAGCTCGTGGTCCCGGCCGGGACGCAGGAGAGCGGGCCTGCCCCCTTCCTCCCGGCGGCCGCGCTCGCCCTTCTCGCGGCCTGGGCCGGGCTCCGCCGGCGCGGGTGAGGTGATGGAGGCAGGGTGCTCGCGGTGCACCCGGTTGGCTCACTTGTCCGGCGGGGCCGTGGGCCCGGACGGGAGCACGGGCTGCACCCGGTCAGGGTCGACGAAGAGCGCGTAGGGCCAGGTCAGGCGCCACTGCCCGGTCCCCGCCCCGCGGACCCCGATCACCCGGCCGCGGTGCCGCACGAGGTAAGCGGTCCCCTCCGGGCGGGCCACCGCCACCAGGTCCAGCCTGAAGAGCCGCGTGGTCCGGGGGGCCACGAGCCTCTCTGCGGCCGCACGGGCAGAGCAGAGGACGACCGCGCCGACTCCCTGGGAGGCGAAATGCGCGGCGCGGCGGGCCGTCACGACGGCCAGGCCAACCGGGCCCCGGAGGACTGTGTGCTCGCGCCCGTTCCGGGTGCGCGTCGCGACGAGGCCCAGCACCGCGCACGGCGGGACCGGGGCCGGGTCCCCGCGGCGGTTGCCGTCGCCGCGGGTGACGTAACACCCGTCGGCCACCCCCGTCACGCGGTGGACGACGGTCCGGCCATCTCCGGGTAACCGGAAGGCGATGACGTCACCAACCCGGACCGCCGGTTCCTTCCGGACGCCGAGCAGGTCCAGGTCCCGGAACGTGGGGTGCATGCTCGCGCCAACGTAGACCAGGCCCGGTGGCACGGCAGGGTCGTCACGGTCCGGGGGCGGCATGGACGTATCGAGTACCGTGATCGCCACGCGGGGCATAACGGTGCCGGTCCGCGCGCCTGAAAACCATTATCACTCGTCACCCTGCATCTCTTCTCATGGACTCCGCCGACGTCCCGGTCGCCGTCCCGAACGCCGTCTGCCGCGAGGAGTTCGACGACTGGGCCCTCCTCTACGACCCCGACTCGGGCGAGGTGTACGGCCTCAACCCGGTGGCCGCGTTCATCTGGCGGCAGGTGAACGGCCGCCGCTCCGTGCGGGAGATCGCCGCGCTCGTGCGGGCCTCGTTCGGGGACGCGCCCCAGACCGTCGAGGCCGAGACCCTCGCGTTCGTCGAGAAACTGCGGTCGCGGGGATTCGTCGGGACCGGGGTGCGGTGACGCCGGCCGGGGTGATGCGCACCCCGCGCCACGTCGACATCGACATCACCGGCCGGTGCAACCTCCGTTGCAGCTACTGCTACCACTTCTCGAGCCGGGGGGACGTCCCGGCCGACCTGCCGACGGGGGAGTGGCTCTCCTTCTTTGACGAGCTCGGGGACAACCGGGTCATGGACGTCACCCTGGCCGGGGGCGAGCCGTTCCTCCGGCCGGACCTCGCGGCCCTGCTCGAGGGGATCGTCGCGAACCGCATGCGCTTCTCGATCCTCTCGAACGGCACCCTGATCGACGACGACACGGCAGCGATGCTTGCCAGCACGGGCCGGTGCAATGCCGTGCAGGTCTCGATCGACGGGTCGTGCGCCGCCGTCCACGAGACCTGCCGCGGTGCGGGCACCTTCGGGCCGGCCGTCGCGGCCGTCAGCCGGCTCCGGGAGCACGGGGTGCCGGTCGCCGTCCGCCTGACCGTCCACCGGCGGAATATCGATGATCTCGAAGCGGCCGCCCGGTTCCTGCTCGAGGACCTCGGCCTTTTGTCCTTCTCCACCAACGCGGCTGCCGGGCTCGGCCTCGCCCGTGGGCACGCCGACGGCGTCTCGCTCACGGTGGAGGACCGGACCCGGGCCATGGCGACCCTGGCGGGATTGGCCGAACGCTACGGGGGGCGGATCACGGCCCAGGCCGGGCCGCTGGCCGAGGCGAGGATGTGGGGGGAGATGCTCCGCGGAGGCGGCGACGGGGGCGTCCTCTCCTCGTGCGGCGGCGTCTGGAGCGCCCTCGCGGTCCGGGCCGACGGCGTGTACGTGCCGTGCACCCTCCTCCCGATGATCGAGCTCGGCCGGATCAACCGCGACCCGCTGGAAGGGGTCTGGCGCCGCCACCCCGAGCTCGCACGCCTAAGGGAACGGTCCGGCATTTCCCTCGAGGCGTTCTTCGGGTGCCGGGGATGCCCGTTCCTCGCGGGCTGCCGCGGGGGGTGCCCCGGCGTCGCTGCAGCGGCCACGGACTCCGCGTTCGAGCCCTGCGCCGAGACCTGCCTCCGCCGGTTCCTCGCGGCCGGCGGCCGGGTGCCGGGGGCGTGACGCAGTCCCCCCGTAACAAATATCAAAGTTCTTATCATCACGATTGCCATTCTGGATCATGGTGCGATACGAGACGCCGGACCTGATCGACCTCAACGAATCGGCCGTCGGCTACGGCGCCACGTGCGCGACCTTCGGCTCGAACGCGAGCTTCGGGTGCAACCCGACCGGGAACCGGGCGGCCACCGGGTGCAAAGCCGGGAGCTCGGCCGGCAACTGGTGCGATACCGGGGCCTCCGGCAACCCCCGCCCCCTGACGTGAGTATAGCGAGCCGGGCATGATCACGGCCAGCCCCCACCCCCTTCTGGACGTCCCGTCGCTCTGCGTTCGCATCTGTGCGCTGGAGGGGACCGCGGACATCGTGGCCATGCTCGCCCGGGTCATGCGGGCCGAACCCCGGGGCTCCGCGGGCGGCATCGGCGTGTTCGTGCACGCGTCGGCCGCCCCGCCGCCGGTCGACGGCCTCTTCGACGACGAGGGGCCGCCGGCCTCCTGGAAGGCGTACTGCGTCCGGGACCGGGTGGTCGTCCGCGAGAGCCCGTCGCGGCGTACGTATCTCTGCGGCGTCCCGGGGTACCCCGATCGGTACCCGACGGCTCAGGTGCAATGGCACCTCGCCTCGTTCATCGCGGGCGGCCTGCTGACCCTGCTCTCGGACCGGCTCCTCCTGCTCCACGCGGCCCTGATCGCGAACGGCGACGCGGGGCACGTCCTCGCCGGGCCGAGCGGGGCCGGCAAGTCCACGGCCGCCGCGCGCGTGCCGCCCCCGTGGCGGGGGGTGGCCGACGACATGCTCGCCGTCGTCGCGACAGAAGACGGCTACGCCCTGATGCCCCTCCCGACGTGGAGCGTCTTCGACCGCGACCCGGCCGCGGTGCACGGCGTCGAAACGGGCCGGGCCTACGTCCCTGCCGGCGTCTGGTTTCTCGAGCAGTCGGCGGCCGATGGTACCGCCCCCCTGTCGCGCACCGGGGCCGTGCAGCGTCTCGTGAACAGCGCCATCACGCTGTACGGGCACTACTGGAGCGGCTTCGCCATCGAGGACCGTGTCCGCCTCAGGGGGGACGTCTTCGCGCACGCGACGCGGATTGTCGAGGAAACGCCGTGCGGAGTGCTGCAGGCCACGCGCGACGGCCGGTTCTGGGAGCACCTCCGGGCCGGGTGAGCCGGAACCTACTCGCGCCGCTCCAGGAGCCGGGACTGCGGGAACAGGCCCGCTTCTTCGGCCGCGCTGCAGAACCAGTACGGCCCCCAGAGGCTCCCCGCCTGGGCGACGTTCTGGGCCAGGCAGCCGCCGAGGCAGGCCCCGCGCATGGCACAGGCCCGGCAGACCCCGTCGAGCCGCCGCGGCAGCCCGGCCCGGATCTCTTCGAGGACCGGGTGGCCGCGCCAGACCTTCGCGAGCCGGTCGCGGGCCGCGTGGCCGAAGACGAGCGCGGGGATCGTCTCGCCGATACCGCAGAGCGCGTACGAGCCGTCACCGAGGACGCCGAGCACTTCGCGGATGCCGCACCGCCCGCACCCGCAGCCCCCATCCCCGAAGAGCCGTCCCAGGGGTGAGAAGGCGGGGGGCGTGGAGAAGACCAGGGGAACCCCGGAACGGGGCGCGAGTTCGTTATCGACCCGGGCGCCGATCCGGAGGACCTCCGCGACGGTCAGGGCCTCGCCATCGGCGTGGACGCGGGCCCCGCGGGCGTTCGGCTGGACGATGTTGAACTTCACCGAGCCTGCGCCCATCGCGACGGCCGTCTCCACTAGGGCCTCGACCTGGTCCGCGTTCCGCCGGAAGAGGCTCATGATCAGCTGCGGCCGCAGCCCGGCGTCGACGAGGTGCCCGATGCCGCGACAGGCCGCGCCGAAGCAGCCCGGGACGCCGCGCACCCATTCGTGGGTGTCCGCGTCCGCGCCGTCCAGGCTGACCGAGACGAACGGGTCGCGGCATGCCGCAAGCGCCTCCGCATGGTCGCGCGTGACCAGGGTGCCGTTCGTCTCGACCGCGACCCCGAGGTCGTGCTCCCGGGCGACGGCCAGGACGCCCGAAAAATCGGGGTGGAGAAGGGGTTCCCCGCCCGTGAGCTTGACGGACGCCAGGCCCAGGGGGAGCGCCTGCTCAACGATTGAGCGGAGCAGGGGCAGGGAGAGGAATTCGGAGGCCGTGGCGGCACGCTGGAGCCGCGGGGCGACCCAGCAGTGCCGGCAGGCCAGGTTGCACTCGGACGTCAGGTGGAAGTAGATGGTCCGGAGAGGGTGCCCGGTGCCGTGGTTGCCGGGATCTCCGCCCGGTCCGGGAAGTCCGCCCACGGCCTGCCCTACCGGCGGCGTTCCCGCCCGGCGGCGAGCACCGCGCCGAGCCCGATCGCGAGCGCGAGCGCGCCCGCCCTGGAGCCGGCCTGCTGCGTTGCAGTCGGGGTCGATGCCGGGCCGAGCGCGAGCTCTTTTCCGTAGACCTTCTCCGCGTTCGCGTAGACCGAGACGGTCATGGTCCCGCTCGTGACGCCGCGGACCGTGAACGAGATGGTCCCGTCCGCCGGGCCGCGCTTGACCCCGGTCAGGGAGAGCGTGGTGCGGACCGTGGTCGCACCGGGCGCGGCCGTGCCCGAGAGGCCGATCTCGTCGTAGGTGCCGGCCCCGATGGCGATCTTCCGCTCGGTCTCGTACCGGCCGCCCTGTGACGCCCCGGACATCCTCGCCTGGGTGTCGCCTTTCCGGACGACGAGTTCGTTCGTCTCCGTCTTCTCGAGCGAGGCCTGGACCTGGCCCTGCTCGAGGGAGAACGGCATCACAAGATCGGTCGTGGTGAAGCCGAAGGTGCCGTCCGCCCGGGGCGCCACGACCCCGTCGAGCCGGAGCGAGAAGACCGTGCCGTTCGAAAGGTCGGCGAGCGCGATCGTGACCGTGTCCCCGTCGAGGACCCGGTCGGGCCGGACCTCGACGCCCACCGCGCCCGTAGGAGCGGCAAGGAGGGCGGCGAGGGCGAGGAGGGCCAGGAACGTGAGATAGCGTCGGTGCATGGCCATCTCAGAGAGTTCTCGCGCGAACGGGGATAAAGGAGTCTGCGGCGCGCGGCCGGAAACGAGTGGAAAAAGAGGGGGCCGGGGGATCAGCGGCGGACGCGGCCGGCGAGCAGAAGGCCTGCGACTCCGAGAGCCCCGAGCGCGGCGAACGCGAACGGCGAGCCTGCCGGAGCCGGCGTGGTGGTCACGGCTTCGGCCGCGTCGGCGGTCTCCGTCGCGGACGGAGTCACGTCGCCCGTGCCGCTCGGAGCGACCGTGGTCGTGGTCGTGGTCGCGCCGCTACCGGAGCCGGAGTCCGAGCCGGATCCCGATCCGGAGCCGGTCGGGATCGCGCCGCTGCCGGAGCCCGAGCCGGTGTACGACTCGCTGCCGCTGCCGCTGCCCGGCACGTACGTCGGGATCGCCGCCCTGTCGATATCGAGCGTGAACCAGTCCTGGGAGGTCAGGGTGTTGTTCTCGTACCAGTCGACGTGGACCAGGGCCGGGTTCATCGACCAGACCGAGGTGTTCTGGGTGAAGTCGCTCGGGCCCGAGATCTTGGTGCCGTTGATCCAGAAGATCGAGGTCACGATCGTCGCGCCCGGGGCGGGCGTGGCCTTCCAGTGCGAGACGTACGTCCCTGTCTGGTCGTACTCGTAGCTGAACGACTCGTTCCACGTGTTCTTTATGACCGACCCGTCGGGCGTGACGATGTCAGTAGAGTAGCCGTTCCACGTGGCCTCCTCGTAGCTGCCTCCTTGTGCCGGGGGCCACCAGTGGCCGATCACGACTGTGTTGTAGGTCGTGTTGATGTTCGTCATGTTGAACATGTCATTCTTGTGCGCGAACGGCCACGTGAGGTTGTTGTTGCCGAACTCGCTCCCGTTCCCGGGCTTGAGGTACTGGTAGACGGTCGTCTTCTGCGAGTAGTTGACGCCGTCGGTCATGTTCGTGACTGTGTAGGTGATCGTCTCGTTCGAGACGAAGTCGTGCTTGTTCTCGATCACGCTGACTGCGCCCGCTCCCAGACAGAGCAGGCAGAGGAGCGCCGCGATAGCGCAGATGCCGTGTGCCAATCTCATGGTACTTCACCGTTCGTCTAAAGGTCTGGTCGACAGTCGCTTTCGCTGCGGACACCCCAGATGACGTGAAAATAACTTCTCGTTGCACTTTAGTAAACCTGCCGGTATCTGTTCGGAACCCGTCCCGGAGGAGTCCGCGCGGGTGCGGAGTGGATCGCGCCCCAGTCGCACTACGTGTCCGAAAGGGTACGAAAGAGTTATGCGGGCGACGAGGGGTCCCGTGCCGGATGCCGGAGTCCTGCGGGCCCGCCGGGGGCCGGATTGAATGATTACGGGGCTTCCGGCGTCGATGCGTCTGCGAGGAAGTTCAGGCCTCCTCGTTGAACTCCTCGATCGCGAGCTGGTACATCCAGTCCATCAGGAGTGGGCACTCGTTGACCACGCACTCGAGTTCGCAGGCCACGCATGGGATCAGATCCGAGCCCGCGAGCAGCAGGTTCGGTTCGGCCGGCTGCTTTGCCGCGCGGAGCAAATAGGACTTGATCCCTTCCTTCCGGTACTCGACCCGCTCGACTCGCCCGTCGTCGAGAAGCTTCTTCACGAGGCGCGAGCACTTGCGGCTGTCAACCCCGAGTTCCTTCCAGAGTTCGCTCTGGAGCACCCCGCCGGGGTGGGCCCGGATCGCCTCGAAGGCGTCGTCTTCGGTCTCCGCCGTCATACCGTCATGCCGTCGGCGCGATAGTCAGTATATTGTTGCCCCGGATCACGACCGTCCCGAGGTTGCGGCGCGTGCCGCGATTCGTTTCGACGGTCTCGTCCATGTGGATGTTGAGGTACTCGTCCACGGCCACGAGACGGCCCTGGAGCTGGCGCCCCTCGTCCTTGATCTCGACCGTGATCCTGGAGTCCACGAGCGAGAAGACTTTCTTGATGGGTAAGACGATACCGTTCACCATTCTGGAGCATTATCGCGGGCAAAGGGGAAAAACGTTTCCATACTCCGTGATTTCGCGACCGGCGCGGGGGAGGGATCGCCTTTGGGGAGTGTTAAGAGCGGGGGGGTGCAACGTTACTGGACTATCGGCCCCCGACCGCGGGGCCCGACGAGGAGAGAGGATGGCGGACCTGTCGCAGGACGATACCAGACGAGACGAGACCGACGCAGCTGTGCCCGGGCCGGACACATCGATGCCCGGCGAGACGGTGCCCGCGACCGCCGGAGGGCCGCCCGGCGTCCCGGGGCAGACGGAGAAGGCCACCCCGCGCCCGTCCCCGCAGCCCCGCGAGGCCCGGGGTGGCCGGTGGACCCTGGGGGCGATCGCGGTCGCAGTCGCGGTCGTGCTCGTGGCCGCGCTCGCGATCGGGGCCATGCTGGCCCGCGGCCCTGCCGACGGAGGGGACACGACAGTCGTCCCGACGCCTACGCCGGCCTGGCCGCAGGGCGCGATCCTGGTCGCGGCCGCGAACAGCGCAGACCCGGGTGCGAGAGGCGCGGCCCACCGCTGCGACGGCACCGACGACCAGGTCGAGATACAGCGGGCCCTCGACGAGGCCGGCGCGAACGGCGGGACCGTGGTCCTGCTCGACGGGACGTTCCGGTGCACGGACAAACTGAACCCGCGGACGGGCACAACCCTCATGGGCCTCGGGCCCGGCCAAACGACCCTGGACGTCCAGGGCTACTACAAGCCGATCGAACTCCTCCAGGACTCGGTCGTGCTGCAGGGCTTCAAGATCACGGGGCGAGGGTTCGTCCTGGTCCGCGCCAGCCACGTGCTGGTCGAGAACGTCGAGATCACGACCATGCAGAAGGGCAAGGTCGAGGCGAACGGAGCGTTCTTTGTCTTCGCCAAGGACTCCGTCATCCAGGACGTCGAGTTCCGGAACTGCACCGCGATCGACTGCGGGATCCACGGGTTCAACGTCAACGGTGACGGCTCGCCCAAGGAGACGCGGGACCTCCGGTACATCGACTGCGCGGCCATCCGCTGCGGCAACGCGGACTCGCGCGCCATCTGGGCGACCGGGTTCGACTTCCACGAGACGAACGACCTCTACGGCATCACGGTGATCCGCTGCCGGGCCGAGGACAACTGGGAGTCGGGCTTCCACTTCGAGCCCGGCGGCCATGTCACGCCGAAGACGGTGGCCGAGAAGATCCGGATGGAGGACTGCGTCAGCATCGGCAACGGTCAGCGGAACACCAAGGGATACCCGTACACGGACACCTTCCAGTCGGGGTATTACGTCCACAACGACGCTGTGCTGGTCAACTGTACCTCCGAGAAGAACCGGAACGCGGGCTTCTTCGTCCACGGCGGCCGGACTGTCACCTTCGAGAACTGCTCGGATGTCGGCTCGACGTACGGGTGGAAGGTCGTCAAGGACTCGCACGACGTCACCCTGGAGGGCTGCAGAACCGCGGGCAACCTGGAGTGGGGGCTCTGGGCCGCGGACGCCAATCGGCTGGTCCTCGACGGGTTCGAGCAGCGGGGCGTCAGGGGGAAGGACGGGTACCAGTCCATGCTCGGGTGGTACTACGGGAACCCCGCGTACGAGAAGCCCGTGACCAGCTCCCGGTTCGAGATCGCGGCCGACGGGAGCCTGCCAGCCATCAACCAGGCAGGGGCGAACAACCAGTACGAGGTCACGCGCCTCTGATCCCCAAACAGGCCCGGCTCGCGGTCCGCGAGCTCGGTTGGGCCGAGTTTCCGCGCGCCACCGAGGTCTGGCGCGACTACTACGGGACCTGGGGCAACCCGGCCATCGATAGGGTCTTCGGGCTCTTCGCTGATCGGACCCTCAGCGCGCTCGCCATGTGCCGGCGCCACCCCGACGGCTGCGAGGTCGATGCCGTCTTCACGCCCGCACGGTTCCGGCGGAGGGGGTACGCCCGCCGCGTCGTGGCCGAACTCGTGGAGGGCTGCTGCAACGAAGACCTCTTCATGTACGCGGTCGCGGGGCTCGAGCCGTTTTATGCCGGCTTCGGCTTCGCGCCGATCCACGAATCCGATCTCCCGCCGACGATCCGCGCCCGGTACGACTGGACCGTGGGCGACGGGGAAGCAGCCAGGATCACGCCCATGCGTCGGCGCGCCGGTTGACGTTGAGGGCCCACACCGCGGACTCCTGGGAGGGAACCGTGACACATTGCCCGACGTCACACCTGGACCACTCGAGCCAGGCCGTACGGCCCGGCACGGGGGCATTTTTGGAGCAGAGGTACCCCGAGGACGCGTAGGTGACAGACCGGGCCGTGCTGTCCGAGAAGCACTCCGACACGTTCAGGGTCTGGTTGGTGGGGGCGGGCCCGATCTCCCAGGTGAGCGGTCCCAGGCCCGGCCCCGGAGAGAGAAATGCCGACTGCGATGCCGACCGCCACGACGGCGGCGATCGCGATCAGGAGAAGCGTCCGGTTCATGTGCCATCACCTGTGCGGATGATGTACGATCCGGCGTCCGCACGATACGGCTATCGCACGATCCGGCGGCTGTAAGGGACCGCGGTCCGGCGGCGGCGTTCGATCGGCTTCGAACATTACTCCGATGGCCGATGTCGGCGACGAATAACCGGTTCAACGACGTCGCAGACCTCGTCCGGACTCGCTGTGAAACCTCGGGGCATGCACCGCTCACGGGGAGACGGCGAGTTGGGCCGGACTGCGACGTGCTTGACCACGAAGCGGCGTGCCGGAGCGAGGGTTCGAAAGAAGAGCGGCGGTTTGCGGCCAACGTATATACACCCGCGGGGCCACCATTACCCTTCCGGCGGCAAAGGCCGATACGAACGCGCGCCTGTCCGACTCCGGCCTCCGATCATCCGCCGGGAGGTGCCGATGTACACGAGTGTCCTGGTCCCCTTCGACTTCTCTCCCGATGCCTGCTACGTCGTGGAGTGCCTGCGCACGTTCTCCGGCCTCGATCGAGTGGTCCTCCTCCACGTCACCGTCGATCGGCGTATCGGCAGCATGAGAGCGGCCGTACCCGGGGACGCGGCAGAGTACGCGCGGTTCCGGCTCGACCAGTTCCGAAAGAGCCTCGGCCCGACGCCCTGGTTCGTCGAGAGCCGGGTCGAGATGCGCTCCGGCACACCGTTCTCAGAGGTGGTAAACCGGGTTGCGGACGAGGAGGGCGTCTCCCTGGTCGCGATGGGAAAGAGGGGCCTGGGGGTCATCGAGACCCTGCTCGTCGGGAGCTCCGCTTCCGAGATCCTCCGGTACGGCCGGCAGGACGTCCTGCTCGTCCATTCGCCGGCGCAGCCGGAGAGTCGCGCCGACGGAGGAGTTGGCCGGTACCCGGACCTCTTCTCCAGGGTCCTGGTCTGCTCGGACTTCTCGGCCCCCGAGGTCGCCGAGACCTGCGCCGCAGTCCTCCCGCATAGCGCGCCCCTCACCCTCTTTCACGTGGTCGAGAGCGGCGAATCGCTCGAGGAGGTGCACGACCACTGCGCCGTGGCCCGGGCCCGGCTCGAGGAGCTGGCCGCAGCGGTCTCCGGGGGGAGAGCTTCCGTCCACGTCTCGCTTCGCGCGGGCGACGCCGCTGCGGAGATCCTGGGGTACGCCGGGGAGAAGGACGTCGGCCTGATCGCCGTCAAGTCGGGAGGGATCCGCGGGATCCTCCACGCCATTCTCGGGAGCACCTCGATCACCGTCGTGCGAGATGCCGACCGGCCGGTCCTGGTCCTGCGGTCCCCCGGGCCTGCCGGGGCTCCGCCGGCCGGCGCGGTTGAAGAGGGCGGGCCCGCGTCGACCCCGCGGTGAAGGGCGGGAGCAGGTGCGTCCCCGGGAAAGCGTCGCTTCAGAGTATCCGCGTACCCGCAACGGCGAAGTCGGGCTCATCGCCCGGGCGCGGACGGGTTGGGGATCTCCAGGGTCGGGGGAACGGGCCTTCTCTGCGCCCTGTTCGTCCATGTGGAGAGCATGTGGTTCGTCAACCGCCGCCCGTTGGACGGCCCCGGCGCAGTCCCGGCCAGGGTCATCGAGATGGAGGTATACAGGCGGGCAGGGCGCCCTGCTTCCGTCATGGCGGCAGCGGGGGGTCAGGGAAGCTCCTCGCTCACCGGGGCGAGGAGCCGGTTGGCCTCGAGGATCTGCTCGGCGGTTCCGAGAACGATCAGGCGATCCCCGGGGGCGAGCACGAGCTCCCCCGACGGGTTCGGATAACTCTCGCCGCCGCGGAGCACGGCCAGGGCCGAGACTCCGAGCGTCCGCCGGAGGTCGAGGTCGGCAAGGGACTGGCCGGCGGCCGGAGAGGTCGGGGCCAGGTCCAGGGTCGCCAGCTCCTGCTGCGGCAGCTGCCGGGCGAGCTCGTGGAGGTCGGCCGCAGGGGGCACGGTCGACCGGAGCGGCTCGTAGAGGGCGGCGCGGACATCGCGCGTGAACCGTTCGATCGTGTCTTTCGGCACATGGTAGGTCGCGAGAACCCGCGTGAAGACCTCGATCGAGGTCTCGAACTCCTCGGGGATCACCTCGTCCGCCCCGAGGTCGTGGAGTTGCCCGACATCGCTGATGAAGCGCGTCCGGACGATGATCCGGATCCCGGGGTTCATCCGGTGCGCGAGGGTCGTGATCGCCCGGATTGCCCGGTTGTCGCTGATCACGACCGCGAGGACGCGGGCCTCCCCGATACCGGCGTGCTCGAGGATTGCCGGGGCCGTGGCGTCACCGAAGAAGATCGAGGTCCCGGCCGCCCGCTCCCGCGCGACCGTCTCGGGGTTCAGGTCGATCGCCACGAACGGGATCCCGCCGATCGCGGCCGCGCGGGCCAGGGTCCGGCCGCTCTGGCCGTAGCCGACGATCACCAGGTGGTCCCGGAGCCCGGGCGCGTCCTCCTCGCCGGGTGGCTCCTCGCCGGCCCGGAGGAACCGGGGAAGGGGCAGGCGCACGACCTGGTCGCCGAGTCGCGGGCCGGCCATGATCGCGAACGGGGCGACGGCCATGGTGCTGACCGCGACCACGAGAAAGAGCGGCATGCTCCTGCCGGGAAAGAGCCCGAAGGGTTCGCCGGCCAGGGCGAGGATGAGCCCGAACTCACCGATGTTCGCAAGGCCGCTGCCGACGCGTGCCGCAGTCTGCAGGGCGTTCCCGACCGCGAGCGCCGCAATCGCGGCGACGACCGCCTTCAGCACGAGTGCGCCGGCGATCAGGCCGAGGGCGAGGAGGGGCTGGGCCACGATGGCCCCGGGGTCGAGCAGCATCCCGACCGAGATGAAGAAGAAACTCGTGAAGATGTCGCGGAACGGGAGGACCGTGACGAAGGCCTGGTGGAAGTACTCGGACTCGGCCAGGGTCAGGCCGGCGAGAAAGGCGCCGAGGGCCAGGGAGAGGCCGATGCTCGAGGTGAACCAGGTGATGGCGAGGCAGATCAGGACCACGGCAATGAGGAAGACCTCCGAAGAGCGGGTTGCCGTGACCCGGTTCATCAGCCGGGGCACGAGGTACGTCGCAAGAAACGCGACCAGGAGGAGGAGCACGGCGAGCGAGACGCCCATGGTGAGAAGGGCCCCGCCGAGCCGGGCCTCCTGCCCCGCGAGGAGCGGCAGCATCAGCAGCATCGGCACGCTCATGACGTCCTGGAAGAGCGAGATCCCGAGCGTGCTCTGGCCGTGGGGGCTGTCCACCTCGCCCCTCTCCTGGAAGACGCGGAGGGCCACGGTGGTGCTGCTGTGGCAGACGAGCAGGCCGAAGAAGATCGCGATGCCCGGTGCGTAGCCCCCGAGCCAGGCGAGGGCCGCGACCGCTCCCACGGTCAGGCCGACCTGAAGTGCCCCGCCCAGGAAGACGATCCGCCGCATCGAGAACAGGGTGCGGAACGAGAACTGCATCCCGATCGTGAAGAGGAGGAGGATCACCCCGATCTCGGCGAGCAGCTCGATCGCGGCGGTGTCCCGGATCAGCCCCAGCACGTTGGGTCCGACCACGACCCCGGTCAGGAGGAACGCCACCACACCGGGGATCCGGAAGCGGAGCCCGATATAGAGGACGACCAGGGCGAGACCGAGCGTGATGAGCAGGTCGAAGAGGAGGGGCTCGATCCCCATGGGTCAGGTGCCCCCGGGCCGGGCCGGTGCGGCACACGCCTCGCCCGAAGGGCGCTTCCCGCTCCGCCCGGGGGATTGGCCCCTTGTGGGGCTGGACGGCGCCCGTCCTCCGGGGGGCCCCGGTGTCTTCCGAGGGGGCGGATCTTCCACCCGGGACGAGCCCTGCCGCAGGTCGTGATCCCCGGGGCCGGGCTGCCCGCGCCTCCGCCGTCCGGGTTCGAGTCGGGCGGGGAGGGTGGCCGTGCTCATCAGCCATCATTTCAACGGGAGGACCATATAGAGGCTTCCCCCCCGCCCCGGCCCCGGCGCCGGGCGGGGGTTGGACGAATCCCGTCGCCCTGCGACACCGCGATCAGAGAAAAGGACGGTGCGGAGCGCGGACGCGCGGGCCTCCTCTTCGCCATCGCCCGGCGAGAGCGCCGGCGCCGCGCGGGGTTCAGCCTGCGCCGACGATGAGGTGCCAGATGTTCTCCGCGCCCTGCCCGAGCAGGACCGACGGGTCGACCCCGAGGGCCGGGAAGAGGAGCATGAAGTAGGCGACCGTGCCGAGGGTCGAGCCGACGTTCGCGAGGGCCGCGACGAAGACGACCCTGAAGAGCGGGTTCTCGCGCATCTCGGCGAAGGAGTCGGCCTCGAGGAGGCGTTTCACGTCACCCTTCCGGGGCTTGCGGATCTTCGCCTCGACGATCGCGGAGAACCAGCCTGCCGCCAGCAGCGGGTGGATGGCCGTGAGCCAGGAGACGGCGAAGCCGGCCAGGGCCGAGAGCGGATGGCCCCCCGCGAGCAGGGTGAAGACCGCGGTCAGCACCCCGTGGAGGAGGACCCAGTAGAGGAGGGCCCAGAGGAGCACGCCCGCGCCCACGCCCGA
Organism: uncultured Methanospirillum sp.; assembly: GCA_964461885.1. Classification (GTDB taxonomy): domain Archaea; phylum Halobacteriota; class Methanomicrobia; order Methanomicrobiales; family Methanospirillaceae; genus UBA288. Next base: position 15,408 of record CAYWVY010000033.1, read on the forward strand.
GAACGCGATCAGGGCGAGGATCCCGATGAAGACCGCCCCGACCGCGAGCTCGATCGCCTTGAGCCAGGGGAACGGCTTCGCGATCTCCGTCAGCTCCCCGAGCGGCGGCAGGCTCGCCGGGTCGGCCATGTACCGCCGGATCCCGGCGATGTGGCCGGCTCCGACCACGGCCAGCACCCGCTCGTACGCGTGCGAGAGCCCGATGAGCTGGTGCGCGAGGTACGCGTCGCGCTCGTCGATGAGGGCCCGCGCACCGTTCGGGGAGAACGTCCGGAACTCCTCGAGGGCCGCGTCGATCACATCCTGCTGCTTGAGGGACTCGATGTCGAGCTCCTCGCCCCCGGTCCCGAAGTGGAGGACCGAGGCCAGGAGGGCCCAGGCCATCCGGAGCTTCTCGCGGATGGTCATCAGCCCCAGGAAGCGCTGGAGCGTGATCCGGATATCGCGGTCGATCAGGCCGACCCGGATCCCCCGCTCCTCGGCCGCCTCGTACGCGACCTTCATCTCGGCCCCGGGCTCGACCCCGACATCCATCCCGATCTTCTTCTGGACGTATGCAAGGCCCCACTGGAGCAGGAACTGGGAGAGGTTCCCGTTCTTCAGGATGTCTGCGATCTCGGGCTCCTCGGCGCCGTACTTCAGGACGTGGTACCGCCCCGGGTCGAGCTCGATCGCGACGATGTCCGGGACGAACTCGTCGATCTCGCGCCGGACCTCGTCCACGGACTCGGCCGAGACATGGGCCGTGCCGACCAGCCGGACCTCGCTCACGCCCGCGTCACCCCCTCGGCGTCGACCACGACGGTGCCGTGGGCGGGGAGATCGGAAGCGGCCAGCATGTCGCGGATCCCCGCGGCCTCTGCCTCATCGGCCTCGCGCCGAGCGAGGAGGTCGGTTGCGAGGGCCCGGGCATCCTCGCCGGAGATCGGGGCGCCGAGCCCCGGGCACTCGCCGACGACGAGCCTCTCGTTGTCGAGCATGAACGGGTAGGTCCGGCAGATCCAGGGGCGCGCCTCGTAGACCGTGCACCGGGCGCCGTCGTGGAAGCGGCAGGCGCCCTCCTCGTCGCGGACGAGAGCCCAGCCCAGCCGGCAGGGGCGGCCGCGGACCTCGACCTCGCCGGGGAACGGGACGACCGCGTCGGCGAAGGGAAGATCCGCGGCCTCGGCGACCCGCCGCCCCTCGGCCCGGCCGACCATCACGAGCGAGCCGTCTTCGCCCACACCGCGGCAGCAGTCGCCGCAGCCCGTGCAGGCGAAGCCGATCGTTTCGATCTCGCGCGCCAGCGCGTCGAGCTCTGTCATGGGCGCCGCGTCAGGCCTCGCCGCGGCAGACCGCGTCGAAGTTCTCGTACACGCGCCGCCCCTCGAAGGTATGGCTGACCTCGGGGTGCCACTGGACCCCGAAGACGGGCCGGTCGCGATGGGCGATCGCCTCTGCCGGGCAGATGGACGAGGTCGCGAGGAGCTCGAAGCCGTCGGGGAGGGCCGCGACCTCGTCCTGGTGCGAGGCCCAGACCGCGACCCGGCCGGGGTAGCCCGCGAGGATCCGGTCGTGCTCGCGGATCTCGACCTCGACCGCGCCGTACCCCCCGAGTTTTCCCGGGGCGACCGTGCCGCCGAACCGGGTGGCGATGACGTGGAGTCCGAGGCAGATCCCGAGAACGGGGAGGTCCAGGTCCAGGTACTCGGGGCACCGGCCCGTCCGCTCGATCGAGGGGCCCCCCCCGAGGACGACCCCCCGGCACCCCGTGGCGACCTCGTCCGGCAGGGTCGTGTTCGGGACCATCCGCGCCTCGATCCCGAGGTCCCGGAGCATCCGGAGGATCAGGTGGTTGAACTGCCCGAAGTTGTTGACCACGTAGATGGGTCGCATTCTGGATCAGGTTCGCCTTATAAATAGATAGGTCTTTAGCTGTAGCCCCTCGCGGTTGCCAGCACGGCCTCCCGGATCGCGTCGGGGTGGTGCCCGAGGAGCGCGGCGAGCGCGAGCGCGCCGCCCGCGCCTGTTCCCTCCTTGACCTCGCCCAGGCAGTACCGGGCGAGGCCGGCGTGGCCGAGCTCGCCGAAGCCCGGGTCGACATAGAGGGGGTCGGCCCCCACCAGGGCCGCGAGCTCGGCGAAGTTCGCGGAGGCGTCGTCGCGCACGTACACGGTCGTGACGATCCGCGGAACCGGCCTCCCGAGCTCGTGGAGGACGGCTGCGACCGCGAGCTGCTGCGTCCCGCCCGCGAGGAGGAGCGTGCCCGTATACGTCTCCGCGATTCCCACGGTCACCGCGAGCATGGGGTCGCCGGCCTCGCGGAGGACCTCGATCGGCGAGAGCGGGCCGAGTGGCGCGAGCCGCGCGAGCACGTCACGGACGACGGCCTCCTTCAGCCCGGTCGGGTTCGCCGCGAACGCCGACGAGGTCCGGGCCGGGTGCCCGAGCGCGCGGAGCACGCAGAGCGCGGTCGTGGTGCCGCCGGGGACGCACTCGCCGAGGACGAGGAGGTCCGCGAGCGAAGAGAGGAGGCGGCCGATAGTCCACCCCGCCTTGACGAGCCGTTCCGCGTCGGGCACGGCCGGGCCATCCCGGGGGTCCCGCCCGGGCGCGCCGTAGACGTCCAGGCAGGGCACGGTCGGGGCTTCGGCCAGGCCCGCGTTGATGAAGAGCGGGGCTAGATCCGCGAACGCGGTCACCGCGCGCGTGACCGCGGCCGGTGTGGGGCAGCCCGTCGCCGTGTTCGGCGTGGCGTCCGCGCTCGTTATGGCGCCGGTGGTCACGAGCTCGGCGTCGAGGGCCGGGACCAGGAGCGAGCTCTCTGGTGACGGGCCCGCCCCCGAGACCCCCGGGACGGTCGAGAGGAGGGTGTTCCCGAGGACTACGGCAAAGAGCGGGCGCTCGAACCGGATCGAGGGCGTCTCCGAGAGGAACGGCATGGGATCTGGTTTTTTTCCTGCCGCGTTAAACGATCCGGTACCATGTTCGAGGTCGAGGAGCGGCTGGCCGCCAGGGGGATCACGCGTGAGGCGCTTGTCGAGGCCGGGATGGCCCTGTACGTCCCGCACGGGATGGGGGAGGAGGCGGCCCGCGGAAGGCTCGACGCCCTCCTCGAACGGCACCTCCGCGACCCGAACGTCGCGGCCCTTTTGATCGGCGCGGTCCTGCTCGAGGAGGAACTCGTCGAACGGCGGCGGAAGTCCGAGCTCGCCTCGGACCCGGTCTTCCTGGTCGCAGACGAGATCATCGGGATGGCGATCGCCGAGGTGATAGCGGGGACGTACGCCCGCTTCGAGTTCACGCGCTACGACAAGGCCAAGCCCGGCATCCTCGGCACGCTCGGGCCGTTCCTGGACGACGCGGCCGCTGGGCTGATCGCGGGCTGCACCTCGCGCCTCTACTCCGAGCAGGTCCAGGGATGATCGAGTCGGTCCGCGCGCTCCTCCAGTTCTGCACGGTCCTGCCCCTCGGCCGTCCCGCCGAGTTCGACGCGTTCGCGCGCCGGTCCTACCTCTACCCCCTCTCGGGCTACGTCACGGGCGGCCTCGCCGGGCTCGCGGCCGCCGTCGTCCCTAACCCGTCCATCGGCGCGGCCGTCGGCCTCGGGGCAGTCCTGCTCGTGACCGGCGCACACCACCTCGACGGCCTCCTCGACCTCGGCGACGGGCTGATGGCCCACGGCGGGCGCGAGGTCCGCGTTCGCGCTCTTCTCGACCGGCAGGTCGGCGCGGGCGGCCTCGCCCTGGGCATGGTCGTCCTCCTCCTGGCCTGGTCCGGCCTCGCCGCGGCTCCGTCCCTTCTCTGGGCCCTGGTCGCAGCCGAAGTCCTCGGCCGGTTCGGCATGGCCCTCCTGACCGTGGTTGGCCGGCCCTTCCGCGAGGGGATCCAGAGCTACCTGCACGAGCACGCACGCTCCTGGTTCGTTCTGCCCGCGGCCCTCCTCTGCCTCCCCCTTGCGCTCCTGCCCCTGCCGGCCCCGGCCCTTCTCGGGGCCGCGGCCGTCGCCGTTGCCGTCCCGCTCGTTGTGCTCGCTTTGGGCCGCCGCCTCTTCGGCGGGGTCAACGGCGACCTTGTGGGCGCGTCCCACGAGGTCTGCCGCGCAGCCGTCCTCTGCGCGGTCGCCCTGCTCGCCTGAAGTTCGAGCCGATGCGAATCGTTTTGTAGGCCGGGGGCTCACCTGAAGACAATGCAGCGGATGGAAACGAGCGTGCATGGGCGCGGCGGGGTCATCACCCAGGAGGACCCCGACCGGATCACGGTCCGGACCCGCCTTCCGGCCGGCGTCCTGAGCCTGGCCCAGCTCCGCGGGCTCGGCGAGATCGCCGAGAAGTACGGCGCGGACCACCTCCACCTGACCACGCGACAGACGATCGAGATCCCGCACCTCGACCCCGCGCGGCTCGAGGAGATCGCGCGCGACCTCGAGGCGAACGGCACGCCCGTGGGGGCCGAGAAGAACGAGGTCGTCAACATCGTGGCCTGCCCGGGCACGGACCGGTGCAAGCTCGCGAATGTCGAGACCATTGACCTTGCGCGCGAGCTCGACGCGCGGTTCTTCGGCAGGGAGATGCCCGTCAGGGTCCGGATCTCGATCGCCGGCTGCCCCAACGGCTGCAACAACGCTCTCCTCAACGAGATCGGGATCATCGGCCGGACCAGGCCCGTCCGCACCCCCGGACTCTGCACGGGGTGCGGCACCTGCGTCTCCTACTGCCGCGAGAAGGCGGTCACGATCAAGAACGGGATCTGCCTCCTCGACGAGGACCTGTGCGGCCTCTGCGGCATGTGCATCAAGTCGTGTCCGTACCACCTCATCCGCACTGAGGACCGTCACTACCTCATCCTCGTCGGCGGCATGAGCGGTCGCCACCCGAAGGTCGGTCGGGAGCTGATACGGGTCGACACGCCGGAGAAGGTGGTCGAGGTCGTCGACCGGGTGGTCTACTGGATCTACCGGACCGCCCGCGAGGGCCGGCTTCTTGGCGACCAGCTCGACGCGATGGGCTTCGATGCGCTCAAAGAACGGGTTGAAAAGGAGTTCTGCGCCGGAGCAGCCGAACCCGCTCAGGAACGACCGTAGCGCGGGGCGTACCCCTCGCCCTCGTCGTCGTCGCACTCGACCGCGCTGCCGTCGCGCACGTAGGTGTTGAACATCATCATGGCCTGCATCAGGTTCTCGTCGGGGGCCGTGCCGCGCCGGATCTCGTCGGCCGCGCGTCCCTGTGGGTTCGGGATCAGGCGCCGGCCGACCCGGACTCCGGTGCAGTGGCGGCAGTACCCGCAGAAGCGGTGGACCGACCGTTCAGTTCCGGCGCAGTCGACGGAGGCCTTATCGGCTCCCGATTCCTTATTCATCGCGAGCGTCTTCATGGTTCAAGTGTATGGCGCCGCCGATGGATAATACTCTGTCGTCCGCTCGGAAATTCCGGGCAGAATTGCAAATCGGGCGCATTGGACAGATTTTATATAGATGCGTCTCGAATATGTAATACTCGCGTGACACCGGGCAGGATGCTGTACCGTTCACGACTGGAGCAACTATAATGGCAGCTGACAAGCCTCATATGAACCTGGCCGTCATCGGCCACATCGACCACGGGAAGTCGACGACGGTCGGACGCCTGCTGTTCGAGACCGGTGCGGTTCCGCCCCACATCATTGAGAACTACCGCAAGGAGGCCGAGTCCAAGGGCAAGGGCTCCTTCGAGTTCGCGTGGGTCATGGATAGCCTCAAGGAGGAGCGCGAGCGGGGTATCACGATCGATATCGCCCACAAGCGGTTCGACACGGCGAAGTACTACTTCACGGTCGTGGACTGCCCCGGCCACCGCGACTTCGTCAAGAACATGATCACGGGCGCCTCGCAGGCCGATGCGGCCGTGCTCGTGGTTGCAGCCCCTGACGGTGTGATGGAGCAGACCAAGGAGCACGTCTTCCTGGCACGCACGCTCGGGATCAGCCAGCTGATCGTTGCCGTCAACAAGATGGATGCGGTCAACTACGACCAGAAGCGCTTCGAGGAGGTCAAGAAGGAGCTCGCGCAGCTCATGGGCATGGTCGGGTACAAGGCCGCAGACACGATCTTCATCCCGATATCATCGTTCAAGGGCGTCAACATCTCCAAGAAGAACGACCCCGCGACCCCCTGGTACACGGGCCCCGCCCTTCTTGAGGCCCTCGACACGCTCAAGGAGCCCGAGAAGCCCACGGACAAGCCCCTCCGGGTCCCGATCCAGGACGTCTACACGATCTCGGGCATCGGCACCGTGCCGGTCGGCCGGGTCGAGACCGGGATCATGAAGAAGGGGATGAAGGTCTCCTTCATGCCCGCCAACAAGGACGGTGAGATCAAGTCGATCGAGATGCACCACGAGGAGCAGCCCCAGGCGCTTCCGGGCGACAACATCGGCTTCAACGTCCGCGGTGTCGGCAAGAACGACATCCGGCGCGGCGATGTCTGCGGTCCCGCAGACGTTCCGCCCACGGTCGCCGAGACCTTCACGGCCCAGATCGTCGTGCTCCAGCACCCGTCCGCGATCACGATCGGGTACACCCCGGTCTTCCACTGCCACACGGCGCAGATCGCCTGCACGTTCATCGAGCTCCAGAAGAAGCTCGACCCGCGCACGGGCCAGACCAAGGAGGAGAACCCCGACTTCCTGAAGTCCGGCGACGCAGCGATCGTCAAGGTCCAGCCGTCCCGCCCGATGGTGATCGAGATCGCCAAGGACCTGCCCCAGCTCGGCCGGTTCGCGATCCGAGACATGGGCTCGACTATCGCGGCCGGCATGTGCATCGCGATCGAGCCCAAGCAGATGATCCGGTAATCTATTTTTTGGTGAACGGAAATGCAGAAGGCACGCATTCGTCTGACTGGCACTGATTATGCAAAGGTAGAGATGGTCTGTGACCGCATCCGCGAGATCGCGGAGCGCACGGGCGTGAACCTGGCCGGGCCGATCCCCCTCCCCACGAAGAAACTTCTCGTCCCGATCCGGAAGAGCCCCGACGGCGAGGGGACAGCCACGTGGGACCGCTGGCAGATGCGGGTCCACAAGCGGCTGATCGACATGGATGCTGACGAGCGCGCCCTCCGGCAGCTCATGCGTATCCAGGTGCCGAAGGACATCGGCATCGAGATCGTCCTGGAGAACTGAGAGGTACGGCGTGCCTGCCGCTGAGGTCTCTGCGACCATCCGGCGTTATCTCTCTTTTGAAGCTCTTTTCGCCCTACTCGTACTGGCCACGGCCTTCACCCGGTTCTTCCTGCTGAACCTGAAGCTCTATCACCACGACGAGGCGATCCATGCCTGGTTCAGCTGGGAGCTCCTGACCAAGGGGACGTACACGTACGACCCGATGTACCACGGGCCGATCCTCTACTACATCACGGCCGGGATGTTCCGGATCTTCGGGGACTCGGACCTCGTGGGCCGACTCGTGCCGGCCCTGCTCGGCGTGCTGATCGTCGTTCTCGTCTACTTCGTCTACCGCCTG
>CAYWVY010000034.1:0-22678 GCA_964461885.1 uncultured Methanospirillum sp.
GTCAGAAGACCCCCAGTCTCCTAGGATGGCCAGGCTACCCTATGGCCCCACGACCCATGACGTTGGCTCGGGATCCATATCTATCTTTTCATCTGTCTACGCCGGGGCCGTTCCCGCACCGCGGGCATAGGGGCCGGGAAAAGACCGTTCCCGTGGGAATCCCCTCTATTTACTCCGAACGAAGCTTTTCGGTGTGACCTGGGATTTCGGAAATGATATATATGGTTTGGACATTCTATACACTATTCTCCCTGACCGCGGGCAAAAGGCAGATATCATGTTGAAGGAACGTATTGCAGGTTTTATCAACGAGGTTCGGGCCATCGACGGCATCGAGGGCGCGGCGCTGGTCACCAAGGACGGCATCATGATCGGCAGATCGTTTCCGAGGGAGATCTCGGAGAAGTGGTTCGCCGCGATGAGCGCCTCGGTTCTCGCATCGGCGGAGTCGGCGGCCAGCATCATCGGTGTCGTGCCGCCTGTGCGCGTCCGCATCGATGCTCCCGGCGGGTGCATACTGCTCCACGATGCCGGCGATAAACTGCTGGTCGTGGCCGTGATCGGCGCCGAAGCGGAGGCCGATCGGGTCGTGGAGCAGCTCGAGCCGCTGGCCCGGCGGATCGGTGAGGCGCTCTGATGTACACGATCATGGTCGTCGACGACTCTGCGTTTATCGTCGACGTCTTCGTGACCATGCTCGAGAGAGGCGGATACAGGACGCTTGCGACCTACGGCGGCCAGGAATGCCTGGACCTGCTCAAGACCGAGCGGCCCGACCTGATACTTCTCGATATCATGATGGAGCCGATGGACGGACGCGAAACCCTCGAGCGGATCAAGACGAATCCCGAGACGAAGGACATTCCCGTCATGATGCTCACGGCCAAGCAGCTCGCCCCCGACGAGGCCCAGGAGTACGCGATCTACGTCGAGGACTACGTGCTCAAGCCGATCACCCACCGCGAGCTATACGATGTGATCGAGTACATCCTGAACCGGCGAGCGCGCATCCGCCGGGACGTCGAAGCAGCGCGGGCCGCCGGGGTTGACCAGCAGGTGATCGACGAGTACGCCCGCGTCTCGAAGAGCATCGAGGTGAACCGCCGCCTGATGTCCATCCTCGAGTCGACCTATAACCTCTCGGACGAGCGGGCGCGCGTCGGCGATGAGATCGCGCGGGCCATCAGGTCGATGAACATGAACATCACCTTCCAGGAGGACCGCCTGAACCAGATCCGGGGCCAGATGAAGGTCCCCCTGACCAGCCCGGAATCGTCGTGACCTCCACTCCGTCCTTTGTTGATCGTGGCGCACCTGTCCGGGTGCACCGCTCTGCGGCCCGCGCCGCCCCTCCGCCCTCCCGGACGGGTAACCGGGACCGATCCTGCGCGCGGGGCTCTGCGTGCCGCACTGAATAAATTGAGGGCTGAATTTCGGTATTCTCGGATCGCCCGCGACGAGCGGAACCTAAGGGTGGGATGCGAACATTTATATCCTTTTCTCTCATTATAATGATGCTGTGTCGCAGGGACGGATGGGCTCGTAGCTCAGTCGGCAGAGCGCCTGGCTTTTAACCAGGTGGTCGGGGGTTCAAATCCCTCCGGGCCCGTTTCCACCGTAGCGACCCTGGTTTTCGAGCGAGCGATGCAGACCGAACACGCAGACGTCCCGAGGGCGGGAGGGGCAGATGAGTAGCAGGCTAAACGTACTGGACCACGACATGGTCCCTAATCATCAGGTTATGAGCGAGGACGAGGTGAAGGCCCTCCTCGCCCGGTATTCCATCACCTTTGAACAGCTGCCGAGAGTCTACCACGACGATGCGGCCGTGAAGCAGATCAACGGCAAGGTCGGCGACGTCATCCAGGTCGTCCGGCAGAGCCAGACCGCGGGGATCGCGGAGGCCTACCGGCTCGTGATCAGGCGGCCGAAGAAATAATTCCGGGGGCTGATTCTCTGTTAAACCGTACCATTCTCTCAAAAGCATACTTCTCTCACGAACACGTAGCCCGGCACCAGCTGGACTCATTCAACAACTTCCTCGCCCACAACCTGCAGAAGGTCGTGGCTGAGCAGCGGGTCATCGAGACCGACATCGAGAACCGCGGCAAGTCGAACGAACCGGTCTGGGTCGAGCTCGGCCAGGTCCGCGTCATGAAGCCGCTCGTTCGCGAGGCTGACGGTTCACAGGGCGACCTCTTCCCGAGCGAGGCCCGGCTCCGTAACCTGACCTACGCGGCGCCGATGCAACTCGACATGACCCTCGTCCAGGGGGGCGAGCGGCAGGAGCCCGTGGTCACGACCATCGGCCTGCTGCCGATCATGATCGGCTCGTCCGCGTGCAACCTTTCCAGCATGAGCCCCGCGGAGCGGACCGTGCACGGCGAGGACCCGCTCGACCCGGGCGGCTACTTCGTGGTGAACGGGACCGAGCGGGTCCTGATGACCCTCGAGGACCTCGCCTCGAACAAGATCATGACCGAGTTCACGGAGCGCTACAACGAGCGGATCTACGTGGCGAAAGTCTTCTCGCAGTACCGCGGATACCGTGCACTCGTCGTGGTCGAGCGAAACAAGAAGAACCTGCTCGAGGTCTCGTTCCCGTCCGTGGCCGGCCACCTCAAGTTCGTGGACCTGATGTTTGCTCTCGGCCTCGAGACCGAGCAGGCGATCGTCGAGGCGGTCTCGACCGAGGAGGACATCCTGACCTTCATGATGCAGAACCTCGAGGAGTCCGCATGTGCCACGGGCACGGGCGCCGTTGACTGCGGGATCATGTACGTCGGCAAGAAGCTCGCGCCGAACCAGACGCGCGACTACCAGCGCAAGCGCGCCGAGTTCGTGCTGGACAACTACCTCCTGCCGCACCTGAACTACCTGATGCCCGTCGGAATGAACGAGGAGGATCCGCTGTACCACGATACGGTCCAGGGCGTCCGGCTCGCGAAGGCCCACTTCCTGGGCCGAATGGCCGAGGCCTGTTTCGACCTCGTGCTCGACAAGCGGCATATCGATGACAAGGACCACTACTCGAACAAGCGGCTCAAGCTCGCGGGGGACCTGATGGAGGATCTCTTCCGGATCTCCCTCAACCGCCTGACCCGCGACGTCAAGTACCAGCTCGAGCGCGCCTCGATGCGGCACCGCGACCTCTCGATCGGGACGGCCGTCCGTGCGGACGTGCTGACCGAGCGGCTCCTCCACCCGCTTGCGACCGGCAACTGGGTCGGCGGCAGGACCGGCGTCTCCCAGCTCCTGGACCGCGTGGACCACATGGCCGTGCTCTCGCATCTACGGCGCGTGATCTCGCCGCTCTCGCGGTCTCAGCCGCACTTCGAGGCCCGCGACCTGCACCCGACCCAGTGGGGCCGGATCTGCCCGTCCGAGACGCCCGAAGGGCCGAACTGTGGCCTCGTCAAGAACTTCGCCCAGCTCGTAGAGATCTCGAAGGGAGTCCGGGACGATGACGAGGTCCTCACCGTCCTCTATTCGATGGGTGTCGAAGGGCTCAAGGGGGAGGCGATCCGATGAAGAAGTCGCGGGTCTTCATCGACGGCGCCCTGATCGGGCTCGTTGAGGACCCTGCCTCGCTCGTCCAGGAGATCCGCCGGACGCGGCGGATCGGCGGCGTCTCGACCGAGATCAATACCTCGTACAAGCCGTACAACGGCGACGTGATCGTGCACACGGACCGCGGACGGGCCCGCCGTCCCCTGATCGTGGTCGAGAACGGCCGGCCGCTCCTCACCAACGAGGACCTCGAAGGGCTCGAGCGCAAGGAGACCGACTTTGCCGACCTCATCCAGCGCGGGCTCGTCGAGTTCATCGACGCCGAGGAGGAGGAGGATCTCTTCATCGCCATCAATGAGGATGAACTGACCCCTGCGCACACGCACCTCGAGATCGACCCGGCCCTGATCCTCGGGCTCGGTGCGGCCCACGTGCCGTTCCCCGAGCACAACGCCTCGCCCCGTGTCACGATGGGCGCGGGCATGGTCAAGCAGGCGCTCGGCTTCGGCTCGGCCAACATGAAACTCCGGCCGGACACGCGGGGCCACCTGCTCCACTACGTCCAGAAGCCGCTCGTGCGCACGCAGACCAACGTGATGATCGGCTCGGACGACCGTCCGTCCGGCCAGAACTTCGTGGTCGCCATCCTCAGTTACGAGGGGTTCAACATTGAAGATGCGCTCATCTTCAACCGTGCCTCGATCGACCGCGGGCTCGGGCGCTCGCACTTCTTCAGGACCTACGAGGGCGAGGAGCGGCGGTATCCCGGAGGACAGGTCGACCGGATCGAGATCCCCGACTCGGAGGTGACCGGCGCCCACGGCGAGGAGTACTACACCAACCTCGACGACGACGGCGTCATCAACCCCGAGACGACGGTCGATGAGAAGGACGTGCTGATCGGCAAGACCTCGCCCCCGCGCTTCCTCGAGGAGCCGACCAGCGACCTGATAACCGTCGAGAAGCGGCGCGACACCTCGGTCACGATGCGTTCGAACGAGCACGGCGTCGTCGACACGGTGATCATCACCGAGGGCGAGAACTCGTCGCGCCTGGTCAAGGTGCGGACGCGCGACCTCCGCATCCCCGAGGTCGGCGACAAGTTCGCCTCCCGCCACGGGCAGAAGGGCGTCATCGGACTGATCTCGGCACCCGAGGACCTGCCCTTCACTGAGAACGGCGTTGTCCCGGACCTCGTGATCAACCCGCACGCCATCCCATCGCGGATGACGATCGGACACATGCTCGAGACGATCGGCGGCAAGGTCGGCTCCCTCGAAGGGCGCCGGATCGACGCGACCGCGTTCTCGGGAGAGCGCGAAGCCGACCTCCGGGCCGCGCTCCTCAAGTTCGGCTTCGCGCCCACCGGGCGCGAGGTGATGTACGACGGGATCACGGGCAAGCCCTTCGCAGCCGACATCTACGTCGGCGTGATCTACTACCAGAAACTGTATCACATGGTCTCGTCCAAGATGCACGCCCGGTCCCGCGGGCCCGTGCAGGTCCTGACCCGGCAGCCGACCGAGGGGCGTGCCCGTGAGGGCGGTCTCCGGTTCGGCGAGATGGAGCGCGACGTGATGATAGGCCACGGCGCCGCCATGGCCCTCAAGGAGCGGCTGCTCGACGAGTCCGACAAGGTTCAGCAGTACGTCTGCGCCAAGTGCGGCATGGTCGCCATGCTCGACCGGAAGCGGAACACGACCCGCTGCCTTGTCTGCGGCGCCGAGACCGACATCTACCTCGTCGAGATGAGCTACGCGTTCAAGCTGCTGCTGGACGAGATGAAGAGTATGGGGATCGCCCCGAGGATGGTCCTCGAGGACCAGGTGTAAGAGACGCATGCCGAGTCCTAAACGCATTGGAAAGATCAAGTTCGGTCTCCTCTCCCCGAAGGAGATCCGGACCATGTCCGTCCGGAAGATCATCTGGGCGGATACCTACGACGACGACGGTTTTCCCTACCCCCAGGGACTGATGGACCTCGCGCTCGGGGTCATCGACCCCGGGCTCCGCTGCAAGACCTGCGACCAGAAGGCCGCCGACTGCCCGGGCCACTTCGGCCATATCGAGCTCGCCAAGCCCGTCACCCACGTCGGGTACACGCGCCTGATCCGGAAACTGCTCCGGGTCACGTGCCGCTCCTGCGGCCGGCTGCTCCTCTCGCCCGACGAGATCCAGAAGATCTCGGTCACGGCCGAGGACGAGCTCGGCGGCGACGTGCTGACCGAAAAGGACATCAAGAAGGAGCGGGCCTGCCCCCACTGCGACGAGCTCCAGCTCAAGGTGAACTTCGAGAAGCCGACCACCTTCTCCGAGGTGCTGCTCGAGGACGGGAAAAAGATCGAGCACAAGCTGACCCCGGCCGACATCCGGGCGCGGCTCGAGAGGATCCCGGACTCTGACCTGCGCCTGCTCGGGATCAATCCCGACGTGGCCCGGCCCGAGTGGACCATCCTGACCGTGCTGCCCGTGCCGCCGGTCACGATGCGGCCGTCGATCATCCTCGAGAACGGCCAGCGGTCCGAGGACGACCTGACCCACAAGCTCGTGGACATCATCCGCATCAACCAGCGGTTTAAGGAGAACCAGGACGCGGGCGCGCCCCAGCTGATCATCGAGGACCTCTGGGAACTGCTCCAGTACCACGTCACCACCTACATGGACAACGAGGTGGCTGGCTGCCCGCCCGCCCGGCACCGCTCGGGCCGGCCGCTCAAGACCCTTTCGCAGCGGCTCAAGGGTAAGGACGGCCGGTTCCGCGGCTCGCTGTCCGGGAAGCGCGTGAACTTCTCGGCCCGCACGGTGATATCCCCGAACCCGAACCTCTCGGTGACCGAGGTCGGTATACCCCTCTCGATTGCGGTCGAGATGACCGTGCCCGTCCGGGTGACGGCCCACAACATCGAGGAGATGCGTGAGCTCGTGCTCCGCGGCCCCGAGCGAGAGTCGCTCAAGAAGCCCTGCGGCGCGAACTACGTGATCCGCCCCGATAACCGGCGCCTGCGCCTCGGCGGCGACAACCTCGAGACGATCGCCGAGCAGATCGAGCCCGGATACACGGTCGAGCGGCAACTCCGTGACGGTGACATCGTGCTCTTCAACCGGCAGCCCTCGCTCCACCGGATGTCGATCATGGCCCACCGGATCAAGGTGATGGACGGCAAGACCTTCCGGCTCAACCCGGCGGTCTGCCCACCCTACAACGCCGACTTCGACGGCGACGAGATGAATCTCCACGTCCCGCAGACCGAAGAGGCCCGGGCCGAGGCCGCGATCCTGATCGCGGTCCAGGAGAACATCCTCTCGCCCCGTTTCGGCGGCCCGATCATCGGCGGGATCCACGACCACATCTCGGGGATCTTCATGCTGACCCACGACCTCCGCTGGTTCACGAAGTCCGAGATCCTGTATCTTCTCAAGTTCTTCGACTTCGAGCACCTGCCCGAGCCCGGGAAGGTCGAGGAGGACGGAACGCAGCTCTGGTCGAACAAGCAGGTCTTCTCCATGATCCTGCCCACGGGCCTGAACATGGTCTTCCGCGCCTCGTCCTGCGTCAACTGCGACGAGTGCAAGGACGCGGACTGCGAGCGGGACGCGTACGTCCGGATCATCGACGGCCAGCTCCTGAACGGCACCATTGACAAGAAGTCGATCGGCGCCTTCGACGGCGCGATCCTGAACCGGATCATCCGGCAGTACGGGATGGAGCGGGCGAGCAAGTTCATCGACGACATGACCCGGCTCTCGATCCGTGGGATCATGATCGACGGGTTCTCATTCGGGATCGACGACGAGGATCTCTCCCGGACCGAGTACGGCCAGATCGATGACGAACTCAGCAGGGCCAAGGACGACGTCAACCGCCGGATCCGGATCTTCCAGGAGGGGCAGCTCGAGCCCATGCCCGGCCGGACTCCCGAGGAGACGCTTGAGATGCAGATCATGCAGGTGCTCGGCAAGGCCCGTGACCGCACGGGCGATATCGCGGGCCGCCACCTCGGGCTCGGCAACTCGGCCGTGCTGATGGCCGTCTCGGGCGCCCGCGGCTCGATGCTGAACCTGACCCAGATGGCGGGCTGCATCGGCCAGCAGTCGGTGCGTGGCGAGCGGATCATGCGTGGGTACGAGGAGCGGACCCTGCCCCACTACCAGCGGGGCGACCGCGGCGCTGACGCCCACGGCTTTATCATGCACTCCTACAAGAGCGGGCTCTCGCCGACCGAGTTCTTCTTCCACGCCATCGGGGGGCGCGAGGGGCTGGTCGATACGGCCGTCCGGACATCGCAGTCGGGGTACCTCCAGCGCCGCCTGATCAACGCGCTCCAGGACCTGAAGGTCGAGTACGACGGCACGGTCCGGACCACGATGGGCCGGATCATCCAGTTCGAGTACGGCGAGGACGGCACGGACCCGATGAAGGGCTCGTTCGGTGACCCGGTCGATGTCAAGGGGCTTGTCGAGTCGATCCTGAAGGTGGAGGTCTGATGCTGACCAATGCAATGCGCGCGGCGGTCGAGGGGGCGCAGCTCCCCGATGGGACCACGCTCCCCACGCTGACCAAGCAGCAGCTCCTGAGCGCGCTCGAAGACAAGGATGTCTCCGATGCCCAGTTCGAGGAGATCATGAGCCGGGTTCTGAGAGAGTTCAAGGCGACCCGGATCCAGCCCCTCGAGGCAGTCGGCGTGATCGCGGCCCAGTCCATCGGCGAGCCGGGCACGCAGATGACCATGCGGACCTTCCACTACGCCGGCGTGGCCGAGATCAACGTCACGCTCGGCCTGCCGCGCCTGATCGAGATCATGGACGCCCGGAAGGAGCCTTCGACCCCGACCATGACCATCTATCTCTCGCCCGAGTTCAACAACGACCGGGACCAGGCGCGGATGGTCTCGTGGCAGATCGAGGCGGCCCCCCTCCACGAGTTCGGCGACATCACCACTGACATGGAGAGCATGCAGGTGATCGTCCAGGTCAACGAGGCCGTGCTCACCAAGCGCAAGATCTCGCTAGACATGATCGCCGAGACGGCGCAGAAGAAGATCCGGGAACGCCGCCACTATCGCGACTTCGACGCAGAGGTGAACGCCGGCGAGCACGTCATCCTCTTCACACCGAAGGACCAGGAGAAGTACCAGAACCTCTTCCAGCTCGCCGAGCACGTTCGGAACGTGATCGTGCAGGGAATCGACGATATAGAGCGCGTCGTGGTCCGGAAAGAGGGCGGTGAGTATATACTTTATACTGAAGGCTCCAACCTAAAGGATGTCTTCGAGGTCGCCGGTGTCGATGTTACGCGGACCCGGACGAACAACATCAGCGAGATCGCCCAGGTTCTCGGGATCGAGGCGGCCCGGAACGGTATCATGGCCGAAGCCCTCTCCACCCTCGGTGAGCAGGGGATCAAGGTCGACGTGCGGCACATTATGCTCGTCGCCGACATGATGTGCATGGACGGCGAGGTCAAGCAGATAGGCCGGCACGGGATCGCCGGCGAGAAGGAATCGGTCCTCTCGCGTGCTGCATTCGAGGTGACGGTCAACCACCTGCTCGATGCGGCCGTCGCGAACGAGGTCGATGAGCTCAACGGCGTGACCGAGAACGTGATCGTCGGCCAGCCGATCCAGCTCGGCACGGGCGACGTCAAACTGATCGCAAAGCCCAGAACGTAGAGGAAATTCAATGGAATTCAACGTATCCCTCCGAAAGGCCATCAAGACAGGGAATGTGGTCCTCGGTCAGAACGAGACCGAACAGTGCGTCACGAACGGCGACGCGAACATGATCGTCGTCGCGAAGAACTGCCCCGAGGCCTACCGTACCCGGCTCGCCGACGAGTCGGGCGTCTTTGTCTACACCTTCGACGGCTCCTCGGTCCAGCTCGGGAAGGCCTGCGGCAAGCCGCACATGGTCAGCGCGCTCGCGATCGTCGACCCGGGTGAGTCCGACATCACCAGTCTGAAGAGGGCTTGACCATGACAGAGTTCGTCCTGACGGAGGACTGCATGCGCCTGATCTCGGAGTTCGAGTCCCTGACTGGCGCAAGCTCGCGCGACTGCGTGATCGATGAGCGGAACAGCCGGATCATCTTCGTGGTCAACCCCGGCGAGATGGGGCTCGCGATCGGCAAGAAGGGGGCTTCTATCAAGAAGGCCTCGGACGCCATGGGTAAGCGGATCGAGGTCGTCGAGTACTCGGACAGCCCCGAGCAGTTCGTCAAGAACTGCTTCCTGCCCGCCCAGGTGCTCACGGTCGACTTCGAGGACGCGGAGCGCGGCCCCGTCGCCCATGTCGACGTAAATGACGAGGACCGCGGCATCGCGATCGGCAAGGAGGGCAAGAACATCTTCAAGGCGAAGAAGCTCTCCATGCGCCAGCACAACGTCCAGGACGTCCTGCTCAGTCAGCCGGACGCCTCCTGATCCCCCTTTCAACAACCTTCTTCTGTCGCTGACACGACTTCTGAAGTACCGTGATCGAGGACGTGGACTGGCTCGTGGTACAGGGCTCCGGCGCCCATATCCGCTCGGAGCCCGACCGTCTGATCGTGAACCAGGGCTCACTCGTCACCGAGTACGCTGTGGCCGGCCTGTCGCACCTGCTGCTCCAGGGACGTCATACGATCCAGACGGCGACCGTGAACCGGCTCGTTCGGAGCGGGGTCCGCGTCACCTTTCTCGAGCCCGACGGCGAGCCCGTGGGCGTGGTTCGGCCCTACGGCGACCGCGAGGACGATCGGCGGCGGCGCCTGCAGGAAACGATGCCGAGCCACGCCGTCGCGTTCACGATCGTCGCCTACTCGGCCCACGCCCGGCTCGGCCTCCTCGACGAGGCCGGCGCCGAGTTCTACACGGGCGAGCTCGACTTCGTGCAGGGGCTGCTCGCGGAGATGCCCAACCTGGTCCGGCTCCAGGAGATCCGACGCGTCCACCGTATGATCGGGGACATGTATTACGAGATCATGGCCCGGACCTTTCCACCCGCGCTCGGCTTCCGGCGGCGGGGCGAACGGCCGCACCGGGACCCGGTGAACATCCTCCTCTCGCTCTCATACGGCCTGCTCTCGGCCACCGTCCTGAGCGCCTGCATCGGTGCCCGGCTCGACCCATCGTTGGGCCCCCTGTCGGGCGGCGACAGGGCGCTCGTGCGGGACCTCGCCGACTGCTTCCAGACCGACATGGTCGACCGGACGGTCTTCGGCCTGGCCCGCGAGGGTCTCGATGCGACAGGCTTCGACGCGTCCGGGGACCGATGCCGCCTCTCAGACGGCCTCGTGCGGGATGTTACGGCCCGTCTCCGGGCGTCGATCGATCGCGGGCAGATCGACCGGCAGGTGCAACGGTACGTCTGGGCCCTCGAACAGGAACTCCCGTTCGCGATCGTCTAGAAGAGTCCCCTGCGGACCGTGAACTCCGCGAATGCCCGGGTCCCGGCCTCGTTCAGGCGGACCTCACGGACGATCGCCCGGGGGCAGCCGTAGAGCATCGAGACGAACTTCTCGAGGATCACCGCCTCGGTCGTGGCAATGATCCGCACGCGGCCGTCCTCCAGGTTCATCACCTCCCCCGTGACGATAAGACTGTCCGCGATCCTTTTCACGCAGGCGCGAAAGCCGACCCCCTGGACGCGGCCCGCGATCAGGATCTCGACGGTCCTCATACACGCAGTTCCTGCATGACCTTGATCACCATGGCGAGCTCGTCGAAGATCTGGTCGCGCTGCCGGAACTCCCTGATGTTCGTCGCGGCCTCCCCGGCCATATCCATGATGTCGCTCGAACGGGTCTCGTCACCCGCTGCGAAGACCTTGAGCGCCATGTCCCCGAGCACGTAGACACGGCGCGAGAGCGGGCGGATGATCTCGGCCGCGTTGATCGCGGAGCGGAGGAGCTTCTCGGCCAGGTTCTCCTGCCCCGACTCTTTGGCCGCGACAAAGAGCTCCGTGTAGTACCTCGCCTGGAGCGCGCGGTCGGGGACAGCGTGCAGGCTCCGGTCGATCGAGGCGATCAGGTTCTTTGAGAACTCCCCCCCGCGGATCTTCCGCTTCGCGTCGAGCACGCCCGCGTGGACAGTGTCGGCCATGGACTGCTGGGGGTCGACGTTGAGCCGGCGGAGGGTTTCGGCCCGGACGTCCTCGTCCTCGATCCCCTGGGCAACCTCGATCGCCTTCGTCGTGAACCACTCGGCGTCGCGCCGCTGGGCGATCGCGATCAGCCGCTGCACCATCGCCCGCTTGAGCACGGCAACGATGAACGGGATGTTGATTCGCTCCACGACGCGGTCGATCTCGGCGAGAAAGACGTCGACGTAGCTGTGCTCGCCGCAGGCCTCGGCGATCGGGATCACGTTCAGGAGGGCGGTCCCGCGCTCGTATGGGCTCGGGATCGCCTCGATCGAGCGCGAGACGAGGCGGAGAATGTTGCGACAGGCCCCCGGGTCGTCGCGGACCATGTTCGAGATCGCGATCAGGGCCTCGATATAGTCCTCCGGTTTCTCGATTCCCTCGGCGATGGTCATGGCCCGCGAGATGTTCTCGGGGCTCCGGTTCACCGCGTGCAGGCTCACGATCGAGAGAACGAGCTGGACTCGGACGAACGAGGCCCGGTCGGGCTCAACCTCGGGGAGAAGGGCGAACGCCCGCTCCAGGCACTCGTAGGCCCGCGCCTCGTCCGCACCCACGATCAGGGTCGCGATGTCGGCCAGGATCAGGACCCGCTGGAACCGGTACGGCAGACAGTCGAGCCCGTCGACGATCCCGTTGATCAGATCGTCGGCGCCTTCCCGCCTGTCGCGGCGCATGAAGAGATCCGCCAGCGTCGCCATCCCGGAGAGCCTCGTGTACGGGTCCTTGATCTGAGAGTTGAGCTGGCAGGCCATGTCCATGATCAGGGTCGAGGTCTCGGCCTGGTCGAGCCGCATGAGCAGGTACGCCAGCACTTCGTACGGGTCGGTCGAGTCGAGCAGTTCGACGATCTCGCGGAGGCCTGACGCGATCCTCGCAATCATCGCGTCCCGTTCGAGCGGGTTGTCGATCTCGAGCGAGAAGAGGGTGAGCGGCACGAAGAAGGTGATCGCACTCGACCGCTCGGCGTACTGGAGAACGATGTCTATCGCGCCCGCGATCCTGAGGGAGACCTGTTTCGGGCTGGTGTGCTCGCGGATCAGCCCCAGCGCCTGCTGGAACGGTCGGGCCTCGTCGGCGAAGTCTTCCGACTGGTAGGTGGCGACCGACTCCTCGAGACGGAGACAACCGACGCGGATGTAGGCCTCTATCACCTGCTCCATCAGCTGCTGCCGCAGCACCGGCTCGTCGACCATCGCGAGGAGCCGGGCGGCTTCGTCGAGCGCGTACGGCGTCTTCTCGGTCAGGGCGTAGCGGATCATCCCCTGGACGATCTTGCCGATCGCACTGGTCGCGTACTCCTTCTCGAGCAGGGACGTCGACCACGACCGCATGCGCCGGAGGAGATCGAGGTCCGACTGCTTGACAGCGAGCTGGGACGCGGCCTCGATCACGGCGAAGAGGGCCTCCGATCGCGTGCGCTGCCCCTGGATGTTCGAGGCAAGCCCGATCCCCCGCTGCAGAAAGTCGCGGCTCCGCTTCTCGACCCCGATCGCGGTAAGGTTCCGGATGATATATGCGATGGCGCTCTCGCGGACCCCGATCTCGCCGATCCCCTCCGCGAGGTCGATCAGCACCTCCGGGTCGCCCTCGACCAGGAAGCCGTGTTCGATCAGGATGGTGATCGAATCCAGGAGGAGCTGGTCTGCGCGGGGATGGAGCCGGGCGAGCGAGCGGATCGCGCCGATGTGCTCGATCGTGTCCGCGAACGAGTGCTCCTTGCAGAGCTCGTACACGGCACGGTACACGGCCGTCTCAGCCTGAGCGGGTTCGAGCGCGGAGAGCACCCGCGCCTCGACCATGTCGATCTCATCCCGGAGAATCGCCTCCTTGAGGAGGCGGACGCCGGTCTCGTCGATCTGGTGACGGTGGACCACGTCCTGCATCTCGACCCGCGCATAGGTCTCGATAGCCTCGTAGAACTGGCCGATCCGGAGTAGGGTGTTCGTGAACTGCAGGTACGTGCGGGTCGAGGCCTCCCGGTCGTACAGCGTCCCCACGAGCGGCAGGACCGCGATCAGAACGTCTGCATCCCGCGTCTTCTCCGCGATCAGGATGCCCGAGTGGATGATCTCCTTGAGCGGGATCTGGGCCGGGTCCACGATCCGGCCGTTGAACTCGAGAGCCTTCTTGATGTACCAGTTGTCACCGGTCGCTTCGGCCTTCTTGAGGAGGCGGACGACCAGGTGACGGCGTGACTCGGGCACGTCGCGTTCGAGCGAGAGGAGGATCGAGTAAAGATGGGACTTGTCCCGGATCCGCTCGAGCATCTCCTGGACCAGGCACTCGAAGATCTCGGTCTGCCGGGGCTCGGGCTGGTCCACAAGGGCGCCCATGAACGTGTGGATGTCCGCGATCGCCCGGGAGATTGGCGAGCGCCAGGTCATGTCGATGATGGCGAGAGTGCAGTGTATCCGGCGGAGCTTCTGCATGATCGCCCCCGCCGACCTGAGGGCCTCGTACACGATCGAGATATCCCGCTCGGCGATCCCGATGGTGACCATCGCCGTGACGATGTCGCAGTGCAGGTCGGCCCGCTCCGAGACATCGCTGATCTCGGGCACGAGTTCGAGCGCGCGGCGGTGGTACTGTATGTCGTGGGTCGTGATGCCCCAGGCGATCAGGGCGGGCACCAGCTCGATCAGCAGGACCGAACGGTACTTCCTGAAGCTGATCTGGGAGAGGATGGTCATGCCCCGCTCGATCAGGACCGGCCGTCGCTCCCGCACGCCGGCGTCGACGAGGGTCCGCGACACCTGGGAAAGGACGCGGGACTGGTGGCTTTTTCGGTCGAGCTGCCCCGTGACCTTCAGGATCGCGTCGATCCAGCGCTCGTCCTCGTGGGCCAGGTAGTGTTCGGTCAGGCGTACGATGAGAGCGTCGACCTCATCCTTCTCGAGTTCCTGGAGGTAGTCGAGGTACGCGGGCTCGTCCCGCTCGAGGGCGACCTCCTCGAGGACTTGGTTACTCTGCCGGATCTGGAGGGCGCGCTCCTTTCGCTTCTGGATGCCCGAGTAACCTCGAACGATCTCGCCGATACTCGCGAGATCCTCTGCCTCGACGGCCTTCATCAGCGGATCGACAAGATTTTGTGAACTCTGCATCAAATGCCCTATCAATAACTTTATCTCTTTACACTATAATCCGGGAATGAGCATAAACATTGCGTTTTTTATTATTCCGATTTCTGTCTAAAAGCCTGACATATTTGGTATTTGTGGGTATTCCGGACATTCCGACACATGACGGGTCTTGAAACCGGATAATGGTCTGTTCTCCATTATTTCATCCCGGTGCAGCATCTAAAGGCTGCCGGCCAGACATAAATTTTTCTTTCGCCGGCGTCCCGGTCCGAAACCGTGAGACCTTTTTTTCCTTAGTGCGAGGTCCCGGAGACGATCGACGCCGGGCTCAGCACGCTTAAACCCGATGAACGCCTATTTCGTGGTAATGAAGGTCTGCATCATGTGCGGCGGCGAGGGCACCCGTCTCCGCCCTCTGACCTTTGAGCGCCCGAAGCCCTGCATCCCGATCGTGAACCGTCCCTCCATTGAGCACCTCGTGGCCCATCTCTCGACCATGGGGTTCAACGAGGTCGTGATCACGCTCGGGTACCTCGGGTCGGAGATCGAGAAGGCGCTCGGGGACGGATCCCTCTTCGGGGTCGACATCACCTACGTCCGCGAGGAGTTCAAGATGGGGACGGCCGGCTCGGTCAAGAACGCGCAGGCCCACCTCGATGGCTCGCCGTTCCTCGTGGTCGGCGGCGACCACGTGACCGATCTCAACGTGCTCGAGTTCTACCGCGAACACCAGCGCGGGGACGGCATCATCTCGATCGGGCTGATCTCGATCGACGATCCGTCCGAGTACGGCATCGCCGAGATCGACGCCAACTACGACCTGCTCCGTTTTAAGGAGAAGCCGGCCCCCGGCGAGATCTTCAGCAACCTCGCCTCGACCGGGATGTACGTCTGTGACCCCGCGATCTTCGACCACATCCCCCCCAACACGAAGTTCGACTTTGCAAAGGACCTCTTCCCGAAGCTGATGGGGTGCGGAGAGCGCCTGAAGGGCTGGCTCGCGCGCGGGAACTGGACCGATGTCGGCAGCCCCTCATCGCTCCGATCGGCCGAGCGCTGGATGCTCCAGCGGATGTCGGTCACGAACATCAGCGGCAACCTCTCCATGAAGGGGGCGCAGATCCTGGGGCCGGTCCAGCTCGGCGACTCGATCTCGGTCGGCAACAACGCGAAGATCATCGGCCCCGTCTCCATCGGCTCGGGCACCATCATCGAGGAGAGCGCCCTGATCGGGCCGTACACCTCGATCGGCGATAACTGTTCGATCAAGGCGAACACCAAGATCTTCAGCTCGTCCCTTTACAACCGGATCGTCGTGGGCCCGAACAGCACGGTCTCGGGCTCGATCATCGACAACGACACGGTGATCCGGGAGTGCTGCTCGATCGAGAACGACACCGTGATCGGGCCCCGCTCCATGCTCCAGCGCGGGGTCGTGATCCACTCCCGGACGCGGCTCTGGCCCGAGGTGCTCATTCCCGAGGGGACGATCGTCAAGGAGCACGTCCTCAATGACCAGTTCGACTGCCGCTGCGAAGGCTCCTGAAAAAGAGATCGGCCCTATACCCTCTTTACCAGCCGGTGCGTCAGGGCGACGAGCGGGTGGCGGGCGTAGTCGAGCACCTGGATGTCGTCAAGCGATTCGAGATGCATGGACCGGGCCGTCCGCTCCATCCCGAGTTCGATGTCGTCGTCGACTTCGATGATGTACGCGTCCAGGTGCTCGATCCCGAGCCGTTTCGCCGCGATCGCGCGGTGGTGGCCGTCGACCAGGATATCCCGGCCCGGGCGCTTGACCACGATCAGGGGCTCGGCCAGCCCCTTCCTGAGCTCGTAGATCCTTCCTTCGAGCTCGTCCTCGTAGATCTTCGACTGCGTCGGCAACAGGCCGCGGATCGGGACCGAGCCCCGCCGGAGGCCCGGCTCGATCCCGTAGAGTTTCTTGAGGGTCGTGATGAAGTTGAAGACCTTCTCGGGCGAGACGTGCTCGATCTGGGAGCGGATCACGTCCGTGTTCGAGAAGATGCCGACGAGCCGGTTCTTCTCGTCGACGACCGGCAGCTTCTGGATGCCCGAGCGGAAGATGACGCGGGCCGCGTCGGTGATGCTCATCTCGGGATCGGCCACGATCAGGTGGCTGGACATCACCTCCGAGACGGGGGTGGACGGGTGGGCGAAGAGGAGGTCTCGGGCCGCGATGTAACCAACGACCTCGTTGCCCCGGTCGACGACCGGAAATCCGTCGTGGTGGGTGGTCTTGATCCGTTCGAAGACGTCCCGGACTGTCCCCTTGGCGTCCACCGTGACGACGTCGTAGGTCATGTAGTCCTTGACCCGTTTCTTGTCCACACCATAGATACGAGGGTGTTTCTACTTCAAATGTTCGGTAACGATCCCGTCCTGAATAAGGTAAACCGGGCCGTCCTCGGCGACGAACCCCTCTTTTCGGAGCTGGGCGAGGACTGGCCTGAGCCGGTCCTGCCCGGCCCCGGTTTCGGCCGCGAGCTCGGCCGCCCCGAGCGGCCCGGACCCGAGCAACGCCTTCAATACCCGGCCCCGGAGCTGCCGGGCCGATCCTTCGAACCGGGACTGGATCGCGTGGTGGGCCGAGCGCCGGTTCGGGTTCGGCGTGGTCCTCGCGAGCATGGTGCCGTAGTCCATGAGCGCCCAGTACCACTCCCGCGGGCGCTCGCGGTCGAGGGCCTGTTCGACGAGCGGTCGGAGCTCGGCGTCGGTCACACCGGTCCGGTCCCGGAAGAAGAAGTGGAGGAAGACCCGCCGGACGTTGGTCTCGATGTAGACCGTGGGCCTGTTGAATGCGTAGGCCGCGATCGCGGCAGCCGTGGCCGGGCCGATCCCGGGGAGGGTCTCGAGCACGGCGGGGTCGTCGGGGACCCGCCCCCCGAACTCCGTGACGATGCGGGCTGCGGACGCCTGCAGGGCGAGCGCGCGGCGGTTGTACCCGAGCCCCTGCCAGGCGCGGAGCACGTCGGCCGGAGAGGCGCGGGCGAGCGACGTGACATCGGGAAATGCCTTGAGGAACGCCGTGTACTTCGGCCGGACCCGTTCGACCTGGGTCTGCTGGAGCATCACCTCCGAGACGAGGACCCGGTACGGGTCGGTCGTCTCGCGCCAGGGCATGCTTCGGCCGAATGCGTGGTAGTGGTCGAGGACGGTCCGGCGAAAGAGCGCGATAACCCGGTCCGTCGGACCCTCGGTCTCGAGAAGCCGGCGGAACGCCTTCAGGTCGTCCGCCCCGTCCGCGAGGGTGGTCTGGTCGTCCACGCATACGGGTTGGGCAGGATCACAATTAACCCTGCAGATATATACACAGAGCGCCATTCGCTTGAGCATGCGGATCGGGTACCCGTGCATCAACCGCTCGATCGGCTGCACGGCGAACCATACCTTTCGGCTCGCGTCGTACTCGGACGAGCGCCTGCTCGCCACCGTGGACGCGAACCTCGCCTGCCTCGCGCGGGTCCTCTCCTGGAACGTCGCCCGCGGCCTCCTCGGGTTCCGGATCGGCTCGGGGCTCGTCCCGTTCGCGTCGCACCCTGCCTGCACGACGCCGTGGCGGGAGCGGTTCGCCGACCGGTTCGCCGGGATCGGGGCGTTCGCCCGGAGGCACGCCCTCCGCATCTCGATGCACCCCGACCAGTTCAACCTCCTGAACGCGCAGGACCCCGCGATCGTCGAGCGGACAGTCGCGGAGCTCGCGTACCACGCGGAGGTGCTCGACCTCTTCGGGCTCGGTCCGGACGCGAAGATCCAGGTCCACGTCGGCGGGGTCTACGGCGACCGCGCGAACTCGATGGCTCGTTTCGTGGCGACGTACGGCACGCTCGACCCCCGCCTTCGCCGGCGGCTGGTGATCGAGAACGACGATAACCGGTACACGGCCGGAGACTGCCTGGCGGTCTCGGGCGCCTGCGGCGTCCCGGTCGTGCTCGACGTCTTCCACCACGCGGTCTTCGGGGACGGCCGGTCGATCGGCCCCCTCCTCGACGACGTCGCCGCGACCTGGTCGCCGGCCGACGGCCTTCCGATGGTCGACTACGCCTCACAGGCGCCCGGGCGGCGCCGGGGCTCGCATGCATCATCGATCGACGACGCCGACTTCGCCCGCTTCCTCGCCGCGAGCGCCGGCCGCGACGTCGACCTGATGCTCGAGATCAAGGACAAGGAGGCGAGCGCGCTCCGCGCCGTGGCGCTCGCGACCGGCGACCCGCGCCTCTGCACGGCTCCCTGAGTTACCCCTAAATACCAGCGTGCCCCACTGCGGGCCGAGAGGTGTTGATATGACCGACGACGCGTCCCCCAATCGGCTGATCCACGAGAAGAGCCCGTACCTGCTCGCCCACGCCCACCAGCCCGTCGACTGGTACCCCTGGGGAGATGAGGCCTTCGAGCGGGCGAAGGCGCTCGACCGCCCGGTCTTCCTCTCCATCGGGTACGCGACCTGCCACTGGTGCCACGTGATGGCCCACGAGTCGTTCGAGGACCCGGAGATTGCGCGGCTCCTGAACGAGGCGTTCGTCTGCGTCAAGGTCGACCGCGAGGAGCGGCCCGACGTGGACCAGGTCTACATGACCGTCTGCCAGCTCCTGACGGGCTCGGGCGGCTGGCCCCTGACGGTGATCCTGACCCCGGACCGGCGCCCGTTCTTCGCCGGGACCTACTTCCCGAAAGAAAGCCGGTTCGGAGCGATAGGGATGCGTGAGCTCGTCCCGCGGATCGCGGAGATGTGGCGCGAGCGGCGCGGCTCGCTCGTCGAGGCGGCCGAGCAGGTGACGGCCTCGCTCGCGCAGGCGGCCGGCGCTCCGGCGGAGGGCGAGGTGGACCCCCTGGCGATCGAGCGGGCCTGCGAGGCCCTTATCTTCCAGTTCGACCCGGTCCACGGCGGGTTCGGCAACGCGCCCAAGTTCCCGACGCCGCACCACCTGCTCTTTCTGCTCCGGCGCTGGCGCCGCACGGGCGAGCCGCGTGCGCTCGAGATGGTCGAGCAAACGCTCGCAGCGATTAGGCGCGGCGGGGTCTACGATCAGCTCGGGTACGGGGTCCACCGGTACTCGACGGACGCCCGCTGGCTCGTGCCGCACTTCGAGAAGATGCTCTACGACCAGGCCATGCTGACGCTTGCCTGCGTCGAGGCCTTCCAGGCGACCGGAAAGCCGACGTACCGGCACACGGCGGAGGAGACGATTACCTACATGCTCCGCGAACTCCTCTCGCCCGAGGGGGCGTTCTATTCGGCCCAGGACGCCGACACCGAGGGCGAGGAGGGAAAGTTCTACCTCTGGACGAAGGACGAGATCGATCGCGTGCTTCCGCCCGAGGAGGCCGAGGTCTTCGACCGTGTCTTCCGCGTCAAGACCGGCGGCAACTTCGTCGACCCGGTCCACCCGGAGAAGCGGGGCGAGAACATCCTCTACCGGGCGATGACGGTCGAGGACGCGGCGGCGGCCTTGAGCCGGCCCGCACGCGAGGTCGCGATCCTGGTCTCGGCCGCGCGCGAACGGCTCTTCACGGTCCGGGAGATGCGCGTCCGGCCGGCCGTCGACGACAAGGTGCTCACGGGCTGGAACGGCCTCGCGATCGCCGCGCTTGCCAGGGCCGGCCGGGCCTTCGGCCACGCGCCGTACGTCGAGGCGGCCGTGCGCGCGCTCGAGTTCGTCCTGGCTCGCCTCCGGACGCCCGACAACCGGCTTCTCCATCGCTACCGTGACGGCGAGGCCGGGATTGCCGGCCAGGCCGAGGACTACGCGTACCTGGTCTGGGGCCTGCTCGAGGTGTACGAGGCGACCTTCGACCCCTTCCGGCTCGCGACCGCGAAGGCGCTCATGGACCGGATGATCACGGACTTCTGGGACGAGGAGAACGGCGGGTTCTTCTCGGCGACGGCCGAGGCGACCGACCTGCTCGTCCGGCAGAAGGAGGTCTTCGACGGTGCGTACCCGTCCGCGAACTCGGCCGCGTACCTCGACCTCCTCCGCCTCGCGCGGCTGCTCGGCGACCCGGCGTACGAGGAGCGGGCCGCGGCTGTTGCGCGGCTGTACGCAGCCCCGCTCACCTCCTCGCCGACGATCGCGACGCTCTTCCTCTCGGGCCTGGACCTCTCGGTCGGGCCGTCGCAGGAGGTGGTGGTCGTGGGGGCGCCCGGCACGGCCGACACGTCCGCGATGCTGGAGGCCCTGCAGCGTGCGTACCTGCCCTCGGCGACCCTGTTCTTCGTCTCGATCGACGAGCAGGGCGAGGCGGCCCGGCGGCTCGCACCGTTCACGGAAGAGATGGAGATGGTCGACGGGAAGGCGACCGCGTACGTCTGCACGGGCCGCGCGTGCGACCGGCCCGTGACGGAGGTGGCGGCGCTGATGGAGCGGCTCGAGGGCGGTGACTCGGCCTGAGCCGGGGTTCCCCTTCCGGGATGGGCACTCTCGGTCTTCCGGGGAACGCGGTCTCGAGCGGGGCTCCCCCGCGCAGGAGAACCAATCATTTTCCCGGCTCCTTGCATAACTTCAGCATGCATATGTGCCGAGCCGAGAAGGGGTGCCCAAGGTGAAGGTGGTCTCGGTCGTGGGGGCGCGGCCGCAGTTCATCAAGTGCGCGCCGCTCTCCCGGGAGATCCGGCGACACTTCGACGAGGTCCTGGTCCACACCGGCCAGCACTACGACTCGGGGATGTCGGATGTCTTCTTCGAGGAGCTCCGGATCCCCCGGCCCGATCACCACCTCGGCGTCGGTTCGGGGACGCACGCAGAGCAGACTGGCGCCATGCTCGTCCGGATCGAGGAGGTGCTGCGCCGGGAGACGCCGGACCTGGTGCTGGTCTACGGCGACACGAACTCCACGCTCGCCGGCGCGCTCGCGGCCGCGAAGCTCCACATCCCGGTCGCCCACGTCGAGGCGGGCCTCCGCTCGTTCGACCGCGCGATGCCCGAGGAGGTGAACCGCGTGCTGACCGACCACCTCTCGAGCCTTCTCTTCTGCCCGACCGCGACTGCGGTGGCCAACCTCGAGCGCGAGGGGATCCGCGACGGAGTTCATATCACGGGCGACGTCATGGTCGACGCGCTCGAGTTCAACCGGGTCGTCGCCGCGGAGCAGTCGACCGTGCTCGACCGACTCGTGCTCTCTCCCGGCAACTACCTGGTCCTGACGGTCCACCGGGCCTCGAACACCGACGATCCCGTTCTGCTCGGCGCGATCCTCGGGGCCGTCGGCGAGGCCGATCTCCCCGTGGTCTTCCCGGTCCACCCGCGGACCCGTCACGCGATCGCGGCGCACGGGCTCGAGCTCCCGGCAAACGTCCTGGCCGTGGATCCGCTCGGGTACCTCGACATGCTCCGGCTCCTCGGGTCCGCCCACCGGCTCCTGACCGACTCGGGCGGGATGCAGAAGGAGGCGTACGTGCTCGGGGTCCCCTGCGTCACGCTCCGCGACACGACCGAGTGGGTCGAGACGGTCGCGCTCGGCTGGAACGTCCTGGCCGGAACGGACCGCGACGCGATCCTCGAGGGGATCCGCCGGCCCCTTCCGGCCGGGCCGCGGCCGGCGGTCTACGGCGACGGCCGGGCGAGCGGAGCGATTGTCCGGGCGATCGAGTCGTTCTTCTCGGCCCGGTAATGCCCTCGCCCCGTCCGACGGTTTCCCCAAGGGAAGGACCGTACTTTTAAACGGCGCTCCCTCGAATTATATCGTGAACTTTCTGATCTCATGACCGCCGCAACGCTCGAGACGCCCCCGCAGGTGCCGACGCTGGTGATCCGGCCCCCGCGGAAGTGGGTCCCGATCGACTTCTCCGAGCTCTGGAGCTACCGCGAGCTGCTCTACTTCTTTGTCTGGCGCGACGTGAAGATCCGGTACAAGCAGACGGGGCTCGGGGTGGCCTGGGCCGTGATCCAGCCGCTCTTCACGATGGTGATCTTCTCGGTCATCTTCGGAGGATTTGCGAAGATCCCGTCGGA
>CAYWVY010000035.1:0-22365 GCA_964461885.1 uncultured Methanospirillum sp.
TCTTAAGTCCGTCTCCGTTGGCCGGGCTTGGATACCTTCGCGCGAATACTCTGTTTGTTCCCCAATCCGGTTATTTATTTGGTTATTTTCTGCCATCCGGTCGGTTATCACCTCGATGTCGCTCCGGATGGACTCGAGTTCCTCTGTCTCCGTCCAGTTCAATCGATCGTGCCTAAATTCACCGGTCGTGGCGAAGAACGGCCCCGGGAGACGGCCGTGAGACTTCCGCTTGAACCAATGCGGGAACCGGGAGGCAAGGGACCGAGCGAAGATTTGCCTCGATCGATGTACGCCCGGATACAGGCATGGCCTGAATGCACGGGAGATCGAGATCGGCCGCCAATCCATCCGCCTAGCCCCTCCGAACGGCCCGGTCGTGGTGAGAGCCCATCGTATGGTTCAAAGAGAAGGATTAACCGCACCGCTCGCGTATAATAGTACGCAGAGCAATCTGCATGAGCAACATCAATGGATAACAGAAGATTTGGTGGGCCGCGCGACGGTTCCAGAAACTATGGTAACAGCGGCCCGAGAGAGATGACCAAGGTTGTCTGTTCGGACTGCGGAAAAGACTGCGAGGTCCCGTTCAAGCCGACAGAGGGCCGCCCTGTCTACTGCTTCGACTGCCTGCCGAAGCACCGGAAGCCTCGCTTCTAATCCGATTCGGGAACTGCCGATCCGGCATCTCCCTCCTTTTTAAAATTTCCTTTCGTGTCTGCCTCCGCGACGGAACGGTCCGGTCGAGTCGGGAGACCAGGATCGTCGATAAAATCGAGCGATTACGGCACTCTATTCTCAGAACCCCGTCATTTGATGGGAGGCGCTCCACGTGGACGCTGCGGGATGCTCATCCGTGCGGCCCGGCCAGCCCCGGGTCCACAGAGGCGTTCTCACTCGCCCCGATTCCGATCTTCACCGGCGCGGGAAGATCCCTGCGATATCTGCCCTGCCCTCCAGGAGAGGTCAGAGCAGGACCAGGTACGCCACGACGGAGAGGACGAACGCGAGCAGCAGGATCGCGAGCGAGAGCGGGGCCACGAAGACGAGCATCGCGTTGACCGTCGACGCAAGCTGGGTGATCCGGGTCGAGCCGAAGACCACTACCCCTTCGCACCACGCCGTCGAGGCCGCCACCGTGGTCGGCGCGAGGTCCGCGAGCGCGGCCCGGAGCACCCGCTCGAGGATGGGCGCGAGCTCCGCGATCGGCACGGCATGGCCGATCGGGTTCTTGCCCGTGACCGTGTTCACCACGTGCGAGTCGGTGGTCATGATCTCGGCCTCGTCGACCAGCTCGAGGCACCGTTCGACCAGAGCGTCGCGAGCCCCCTGGATCATATTGTTGCCGTCGAGCAGCACGTAGGCTGTCCGTCGTCCGCCGACCTCGACCGCGAGCACCTGCACGCCGAGGTCGCCGAAGCCCTGCACTCGCGAGAACGGCACGGGCTTGCGCCCGTACCCAATCGAGAACGGGCCGCACGGCTCGTCCGGCATCGCGCTCACGGCTTCACGGACCCCGCGCTGGTACTCCGCGCCGAGGGGGGTCCCGGGCAGGACCGGCCCTGAGATCTCGGCCATGCAGTTGTGGGCGTCCACGAACCCCAGGTGGGAGAACCGCACCCGTCCCTCCGCTTCGAAGATCGGGGCGAATGAGAAGTCCAGATCCTCGGTCGTCAGGGGCGCCCGCGTCGAGACGATCAGGAGCGCGTCGCCGAAGCGCTGGCAGAGGAGATTCACCGAGCCCGAGGTCCTGCGCACGGCCCGCGACGCGCCGTCACTGAAGACGAGCCCGGGCTTCGTCGCCTGGACCCCGTCGGTGAGCTTCATGATCTCGTCCTCGCTGACCAGGTTGAAGTCGTGGGTCGCGCATCCGTGCGGGACCATCACCGATTCCTCGAATTCAGCTGCGAACCGGACCGGGATGTTGCCGCCCCCGATCTCGCCCAGCGGTCCCGGGTGGACATTCGGAATGGTGAAGACCAGGTCCGGCCGGCCCTGGCGGCGGAAGAAGAAGCTTGTCTCCGGCACGGTCACGGACTCCCCGATCTCGCGGAAGAACTCCTCCATCGCCCGCGAGCCGTCGGTCAGGTGCGCGATGAACGCGTTCAGAAACGAGAGCCCGTGGATCCCGAAGGCGCGGTAGAGCGGCCGCTCGATCAGCCAGATCAGGGTTGTGAAGCCGAGCAGGAATACGCCCATCAGCAGGATTGCGAGCGAGGTGAACGTCGTCCCGAAGATGGTGGTCCCGACCGCCACTCCGGCCACGGCCTGCGTCGAGGCCGGCACGACCATGTGCAGCACCCGGTAGTCCGAGACCGCGACCAGCACGAGCAGGCGCAGGCCGAAGGCGAACCCGATAGCGCTGGCGTAGACGAGCGGCACAAGGTCCCGCGCGAGGACCACGGCCGGCATCGTGATCAGGACCATGAAGATCATGGACGCGGCTGCGAGCAGGGCCGAACGGTTCCATGTCAGGGGCCGATCCAGGAGCTCGACCAGCGGCTTCGTTAAAACGAACGCGACGAGCGTGGGCAGGGTGAACGTGAGGCTCCCAAAGAGCCTTCCTGGCCCGCCGTACGAGTAGAGCCCGATGTCAACAAAGAGCCCGAGCACGATCGCGATCACCATCGACCGCCGCCAGGACGGCGCCGAGAAGACGAACCGCGAGAGATTGGCGAGGCGTACGTCGGCCGTGTCGTCCATCAGGCAAAGCCCCGCAGGACGAGCTCGCTCCGCCCGGGGGCGACGCGGACCTCGGTCGAGGCGTACGTCACGGGGCGGCGGTAGAAGGGCGCGTCGAGGGCCAGTGACTCGTACTCGCCCCCCTCGCCCGCGAGGTGGATCTTCCGGGCGGCTGCGACCCGTTTCAGCCGCTCGATCAGGGCTTTGTCGAAGTGCTGCCCGAGAAACGACTCGTCCAGGCCATCGGCAGCGGTCACCACGATGATCGCGTCGAGCCGCTCGGCCACCTCGCGGAGGAGGGCCTCGGGGTCCATGCCCCAGAGCGGGGCCACGAGCTCAAGATCGAGCCGGCCCGCGATCGCGGCCAGCCGGTCGCGCTGGTACGTCGAGCTGACCGCTCCCGTCACAATCCCCTCTATTGGGAGGGCCGCGAGCCCGGCCTCGAGGTCGGTGAGCTCGGCCTCCTTCTCGCCGCTGCTCGGTATCTCGACGTACTCCATCTCCGCCGCGTCCGCGATCGCCCGGACCGCATCCAGGTTCGCCGAGTGGAACATGTAGGAGTCGGGGTCCGCCGGCCGGACTGTGACCATGTACCGGACGGCGAGACCGGTGTCGAGGGCCTTCTGGCAGGCGAGGACCGAGTCCTTGCCCCCCGACGAGAGCGCGGCGTAGACCATCAGAAATACCTGAGAAGTATCACGCGCGGGGCGGGATAAGCGTACCCAAGTGCCGCTCGTACCGCGCCCGCATCGCCCCCCAATCCGGGAGGTTCGTCTGGCACCCGCAGGTCTCGACCGCGAACGACGCGGTCACGGTCCCGATCCGGGCGCAGACCTCGAGCGGGAGCTCGCGCTGGAGGGCCGTCAGAAACCCGGCGCGGTAGGCGTCGCCAGCCCCGGTTGGGTCGATCATCGTGACCGGGATGGCCGGGATGTGGACCTCCTCGCCGCCGACGGCGAGGCTGGAGCCCGCACCGCCCGCGGTGAAGACCGCGATCGGCACGCGGGCGATCAGCTCGCCGCGGGAGAGCCCGAGCGTTCGGCACATCCCCGCGACCTCGTGCTGGTTCGCGAAGAGGATGTCGATGCTGTCAATGATCGCCTCGAGATCGTCGGCCGTGTACCGGTGGAGGTCCTGGCCCGGGTCGAACGAGGCGAACCGCGCGCGCTCGGCCACGCGCCGGTTGAAGAGGGGGTCGGCCGTCGCCATATGGACGAAGTCGAGGGCCGGGGCATCCTCGCGCGAGAACGCGACCGACGCCCCCCACTCGAAGAAGGTCATCTGGTCCCCCGGGCCGTCCGTGAACATGAACGCAGTCGCCGTGTTCGCCTCCTCAACCCGGTAGAACCGCTTACCGACGCCGAGGCCGTCGAGCCAGGCGTCGTAGGCCGAGCCTGCGAAGTCCCCGCCGACGGCCGAGAGGAGCTCGGCCTCGCCGCCGAGCTTCGCGATCCCAGCCGCGATGTTCGCGGCGCCGCCGCCGAAGAAGATGCGGCGGTCTGTGATCGTGGTCGAGCCGTTCGGGCCGGGAAGCGAGGAGACGCGGCTGATGTGATCGATGGCGGTATGCCCGACGACCGTGATCACCCGCTCACCTCTTGAAGGGCCTGCGTCCCGGGGGGCGGGGGCCATCGCGCCCGGTCGGCCGGGCCTGTCCCGCGGGGCGGTCCGATGGTGCGGGCCGCGCTGGTGCTGCGGGCTCAGCCTTCGACTCCCCGATAACGGTCGTCTCGAGGATCTTGAGGGGGACGTCTCCGAGCGCCTTGCCGACGACCGACTTCGCAATCCTCTCGGCGTGCTCCGCAGTCTCCGCCCGGAAGACCTTCATCTCGAGGACGAGGCCGACAAGGCCCGTGTTCGCGACCACGAGGCCGCAGTTCAGGGACTCCTCGCAGTACGGGCAGCCGCTCTGCCCGGCCTCGATCTCGACATACTTCGCGGTCGGGTTCAGCCTCTTGCCGGCCTCGCCGATCGCGATCCCGACCGCGTCGTCGACCGTCCGGACGTCCCGGACGACCCAGGCCGATTCCATGGTTACCAGGTAATCTGTCATGTGCTTATCTCACCACGTACCGACGTGGACGTGCTCCTCGATGGGCAGGCGCGGGGTCATGCCGCTGGTCTGCTCTCCCGGCCCGATCGTGAGGAGCGCGACAGGCCGGATGTGGGGTGGGAGCTCGAGGACCGTGCGGACGTCCTCATCGTCGAACGTGCCCGTCCAGCAGGATCCGAGCCCGAGCGCATGAGCCGCGAGCATCATGTACGTCCCGGCGATGCAGGCGTCGCAGAGCGCGTACAGGATCCCCCGGTCGCCGTACCGGGACATCGCGCGGACGTAGTTCGCCGCGACCACGAGGATCACGGGGGCCTCGCGGACATGGGGCTGATCGAGTGCGGCTTCAGCGAGCGCCGCCCGCTGTTCGGAGTCGGTCACGATCACGACGTCCCACGACTCGAGGTTGCCCGCGCTCGGCGCGGTCGAGGCGCAGGAGAGAATGTAGGCGAGGGCCTGCTCGTCGGGGTCCTCGTCCCGGTATGAGCGGATCGAGGACCGGCTGGAGAGGAACTCGAGGAGATCAGACGATTCCATTGGCGGAGAGCTGCCCCCACGCTCCCTGGGCCGCGGTCGTGACCTGCGAGACCGCCATTCCGACCCGCTCCGCGGCCTGTTCGAACGACCGGCTCTCGGTCAGGCTGATCGCCCCGGAGAGGTTATCGGCTGCGCGCTGGAAGGACTGGTCGCCGGTCTGCTGAGCGGCGCGCTGGGCGTCGCCGCGGACAACCTCGAGGACGGTGACGAGCATCCGGCCCGCGCCCGGCCGGTCGGCCTCGGGGTACGACGGAACCGCCGCCAGGAGCTGCGAGGTCATGATCAGCGAGTTCTTGAGGTGTTCTGCTGCGGTATACGCCACGAGGGCGAGTTTGAGGTCCATGCCTATCAGGATGGCGCGATCCGCAAAAAAGGTTGGTTACCGGCCCGAGCGCTGCTTGGCACCGACGACCGATACCTTGGCCCGCATAACGCGGTGCCGGGTCAACTTCTCCTCGACCTCACCGGGCCGTCCGCGTCCGCGGGAGCCGCCCCGCCCGCGCCCGCCGCGGCGCTTGGGGTTGCGGCTGTTCGCCTCGGTAAACGCTTCGAGCTTCTTGGCGGTGATCCCGGCCTTGTACCGCTGGTTCGGGCCGGGCTTCTTGAGCTCGCCCTCCTTGGCCGGGACGAGCCGCAGCTGGCCTTTGGCCCCCTTGATCTGGACCCACTGGGTCGTGCCTGTCTTTCCCATGAATCGAACTCCTTTATCTATAGTGGTGCTCGGCCCATAAATATACCGTCATCCCAGCACCCGGGCGATGGCGTCCTTCAGGAGCTGGGCGACCTTTTTGCCGTCGGCCGAGCCGCGGACCTCGGCCATCACGACTCCCATGAGCGGGCCGAGCGCGCCCATGCCCCGATCGCGCACAAACTCCGCGCGTTCGATCACGATCCGTTCGACGATGGCCGCAAGATCCTCCCCGGTGACGGCAGGAGCGCAGGACGCGAGGGCCTCATCGACGGTGGCACCGTCCGCAACGGCCCGGAGGAGATCGGGGACGACCTCCTTCGCGGCCCGCTCGACCTCCACCGCTCTGAGAGCCTCGATCACCTGGTCGTCGGCGATCCGGCCGACGTCCACCCCGTCGCGGGAGAGCTCCTTGAGAGTCGCGAGCACGGTTCGCGAGGCCAGGCCCGGCTGGAGGCCGCAGGCGACGGCCCGCTCGAAGAGGGGGAGCCGTTCGGAATACGCGAGCTGGTGCGCCGTAGAGGCGGAGAGATCGTACTCAGCCGCATACCGCTTCTCCCGTTCGGTCAGGAGCTCGGGCGCGCGGACGGTCGCCCAGCGCTCGGGCGTGATGGCCACGGGGAGCACGTCGGTCTCGGGGTACA
The DNA here is from genome assembly GCA_964461885.1 of uncultured Methanospirillum sp. Lineage (GTDB taxonomy): Archaea > Halobacteriota > Methanomicrobia > Methanomicrobiales > Methanospirillaceae > UBA288. The sequence continues at coordinate 6,602 of CAYWVY010000035.1, forward strand.
TGCGGGCCGCGCCCGGGAGCGGGCGCATGTACGCGCTCGACCCGCCCTCGAGCATCTTCCGGGTCTCCTCGGGCACGCCCTCGAACGCCAGGCGTGCGCGCCGGGCCACCTGCCGGACTGCACACTCGGCCTTCGGGCGCGGAGCCGCGACCAGCACAATGCAGTCCTTGTCGGCCGCGCCGATCTCCCGCCGAAGCCGCGCAACCTCGTCGACGGTCACGCCGTAGGCCGGCAGCTCGTCCGTGTGGAATATCCCGCCGACCCCGCACTTCTTCGCGTAGTCCGAGAGCTCGGAGCCGAGCCGCCGACCCGGCTGGAGCTCGCGCCCGACAAGCCCCGCAAACCCGCGGAGGCGGAGCGCGAGAACGACCGGCGCCTTCTTCAGCACCGAAGACTTCGTGCCCTTGAAGAGGCTGGTCACCTCCACGGCCTCGTCCTCGACCGTGGCGCCGCGGGCAAGGAGCTCGCCCCGAATGGCGAGCAGCTCCTGCTGCCGCGCGACCTCGCGCCGGACCACCTCGGCGATCAGGTCGAGTTCCTGGACTCCCTTGATCTCCACCCGGGCGCCGTCCCGGATCGAGACGTTCAGGTCCTGCCGGATCGTCCCGATCCCGCGTTTGACCCGGCCGGTCGACCGGAGCACCATCCCGATGTACGCGGCTGTCTCCTGGACATCCTCGGGGGTGTGGAGACAGGGCGAGGTCGTGATCTCGACGAGCGGGATGCCGAGCCGGTCGAGCGAGAAGCAATTATCCACGACCCGCTGGGCCGCCTCCTCCTCCAGGCAGATCGACTCGACCACACCCCCGTTCGGGAGGACTCCGCCGACCGCGACGAGCGCGGTTCGCTGAAATCCGCTCGTGTTCGAGCCGTCGATCACGAGCTTTCGCATCACGTGGACCTGTTCGATCGGGGTCATGCCGAAGGTCCGCGCCACCTCGAGCGTCACCTCGAGCGCCTCCTCGTTGAGGGGCGACGGGGGCTCGTCGTCGTTCTCGACAAGACAGGTCGTGTCGTAGGCCAGGTACCGGAACCGCCGGACCTGCTTCATCTCCTCCTCGGCCGCGCGGTCGATCTCGCCGAGCTCGGACGCGGTCGCGCGGAGGTACCGGCAGACCTCGCCGTCGTGCTCCTCCACCGGCCGGACCACGGGCGGGCAGCCGCAGAAGAGCTTGGTCCGCGTATCGAGCTGCTGGTGAATCTCGAGGCCCGAGACGAGCCCAATCACATCATAGTCCATGCGGTGTCCTCCCGAGGACCTCGCCGGCCAGGTCCGCCTGCATCAGGTGCGCGACCTCGCCCGGGTCCCGCGTCCGGCCGAGCACGCACATCATCTTCACCAGCGCGACCTCGGGGAGCATGGTCGCCCCCTCGATGACGCCGCAGGCGAGCAGGTCGCGGCCCGTGTCGTAGACCCGGTCGCAGACCCGGCCGTACAGGCACTGCGAGGTCATGACGACCGTGGTCCCGTTCTCGATGAGAGCCCCGAGCCGCTTGATGCAGGGGGTCGAGACGTGCCCGAGGCCCGTGCCGGCCACGACGAGACCGGCGTAGCCCTCGAACGCGTCGAGCAGCGCCGGCTCCATGCCCGGGTAAAACTGGACCTGGCCGCAGTGGGGCTCGAGCCGGTCGTCCAGGGCGAGGGGGCGCGTCCCCCGCCGGATCGCGTCGGTGCCGAGCTCGACGATCCGCTCAGGGTACGCGACCGTCCCGAGCGGGGGCGAACCGACCGAGGCGAATGCGTCCCGCCGCGAGGTGTGAAGCTTACGGACGCGGGTTGCACGGTGGATCGCACAGCGATCGTCCGAGGGCCCCTCGTGCATCACGACCACGACCTCGCCGAGCTCGGAGACGGCGGTCGTTGCCGCGCAGACGCCGTTCATCACGTTGTCTGAAGAGGGCCGGTCGGCCGAGCGCTGCGAGCCGACAAAGACGACCGGGACTGGTGTCGAGAGCATGAACGCGAGGGCCGCGGCCGAGTACGACATGGTGTCCGTGCCATGCGTGACGATCACGCCTGCCGCGCCGTTTCGGATCGCGCTATAGACCGCGCGGGCGAGATCCTGCCAGAGGGCCGGAGTCATATTCTCCGAGAGGATGCTCGCGAGCACCTGCGTCCGGTACCGGGCGATCTCACCAAGGCCCGGGATCGCGCGGAGGATGTCGGCGGCCGTGAACTGGGAGGTCACGGCCCCGGTCCGGTAGTCGATCCGGCTCGCGATCGTCCCGCCGGTCGAGACGATGGCGAGCTCGGGAAGGTTGGGGTCCTGCGCGGCCTGGACCTCGGGGGAGGGGGCCGCGGGGACGCGCTCCAAAAAGGTGACGCGTGCGGGGTCGACGCCGATGTTGTACCCGTTGTCGAGCTTGACGACACGCATGCCGGCGCGGTCCGTGATGTAGGTCCCGGTCAGGTTCGTGGGCCCGACCGTGCAGGCGACCCGGTCGCCTGAGAGGAGGGCTGTCACGAAACCGCCTCCCGGGCCGCGCCGAGGAGACCATCGATCGCGGCCGCCACCCGGGCCTGCTCCCTCTCGACAAAGGCCCGGTCGCGGGAGAGGCGCGAGGCGGCGGCCGCGAGCTGGACCCGGACAGCATCCGGGGCCGGGCCGCCCTGAACCGTGCGGACCCGAACCGACTCGAGCGGGTCGAGGGCCCGGTCGATCCGGGACTGTTCCAGGCCGCGTTCGACGAGCGAGATCCCTGCCGTCGCACCAGCCGCCTCCTCGATCCCGGCGAGGTCGAGCCGGCCGTCGCGGACGGCCCGGGCGACCACGTGGTGCGCCGTCCGGAACGGGAGGTCGAACTCGCGGACCAGCGTGTCCGCGAGCTCGGTCGCGGTCGAGCCGCCGCTGGCAGCCTCGGCGGCCATCCGTTCCGTCTGGAACCGGGCCGTCTCGACCGCGCCCGCGAGAACCCGGACCGACCGCCGCGTCTCCTCGACGCCGCGCCAGAGCTGCGGGCTGAGTTCCTGCAGGTCGCGGTTGTACGCCTGCGGCAGGCCTTTCATTATGCCGAGGGCGGCAGTCAATGCGCCCGCGACCGTGGAGGCCTTGGCCCGGACCAGTTCCATCGTGTCGGGGTTCTTCTTCTGAGGCATGATCGACGAGGTCGAGCAGTACACATCGTCGAGGACCACGAAACTGATGAGCGGCGAGGACCAGAGCACGAGCTCGTCCGCGAGCCGGCTCGCCCCGGCCATTAGGACGGCGGCGGCCGAGAGCGCCTCGAGCGCGAAGTCCCTCCCCGAGACCGCGTCCATCGAATTTTCGAGGACGCCGGAGAACCCGAGCCGTTCCGCCGTCCACTCACGGTCGACCGGATACCCGGTCGAGGCGAACGCGGCCGAGCCGAGGGGCGAGCTGTTCGTCCGGCGGTAGCAGTCGAGGAGGCGGGCCGTGTCGCGCTCGTAGATCGCCGCGTACGCGAGCAGGTGGTGGGCGAGCGTCGTCGGCTGGGCCGGCTGGAGGTGGGTGAAGCCGGGCATGACCGTCTCGACGTGCCCTGCCGCCGCGCGAAGAAGGACGCGGCGGAGCGCGCAGACCTCGCCGGCGAGCGCGAGCAGCTCGTCGCGGAGGCGGAGGCGGAGGCAGGTCGCCACCTCGTCGTTCCGCGAGCGGCCGACGTGGAGCCGGCCTCCGGCCTCCTCGCCGACCATGGCCGTGAGGTGGGCCTCAATCCCGGCGTGGACGTCCTCGTACGCGGGGTCGTAGACCGATCCGGGGAGCCCCCCGTTTAGGAGGGCCAGGAGCCCTCCGAGGAGAGCCCGGGCGTGCGCCGCCTCCACGATCCCCTGCCGTTCGAGCATCAGCACGTGCGCGAGGTCCACGAGCAGGTCCGCCTCGCCGATCCAGGGGTCTCCCCGGGCAGACGACAGCAGCTGCGCCACGTCACTCGTCCGCTCTCCCTCGAGGCGCCCGCCCCGCACCACATCCTGCACCATGCCGTTCCCTACAAGATCGGCACACAGCGTCATGAGGGTGTCGGCGATCCTGACGCGCAGCCCGGGGGGCATACCTGGACGAAAGGAGCGGCATTGTTGTACAGAGAGAGAAATATTCCTGGAGATCCTGACCTTGAAGTATAATAAATCCCGGTGAAAGACCAATGTTTAATACCCCGTCACGCTCACCGATCGCGTATGGAATCACGGAAGTTGATGCTCGTGCTGGCCCTCGCGGCCGTCGCGGGCCTGCTCGTCGCCGGGTGCACGACCCCCGACGGAAACCAGACCGCGCAGAACGGTACGGTAAATGTCCTGTACAGCCAGGGAGTCGGGCCCATGCCGAACCTGCTCGCCACGAGCCAGATCGACGGCTATATCGCCTGGCAGCCCTTCGTCTCGATCGCGACCGAGTCGAAGATCGCCCAGCTCGTCGAACCGTCGCAGAAGCTTCCCCCAGCGGGCATGTGGGAGAACCACCCGTGCTGCGTTCTCTCGGCCCGCGAGGACCTCCTCGCCTCGAACCCCGACTTCGTGAACGCGATCTCGGCCCTCACCCAGCTCGGCAGCACCTACATCGCCGAGCATCCTGGTGAGGCCGCCGACATCCTCGCCGACTGGTTTGTCGGCCGGTCTAACTTCACCTACGGGAGCGTCTCCGTCGCCTCCGTCGAAGTGATGAAAGACGCCATCCCGACCGTGAAGTACACCAACGAGCCGACCGACGACTGGATTGCCAACACCAAGGAGTTTGTGACCGCGCAGAAGGACCTCGGGCTCGTCACGGGCCGGCTTGCGAACGCGAGTAGCGAACAGATGGACGACATCATCTTCGATTTCGGGCCGTACGAGGCCGCGTCGGCCCAGGTCGCGTCGAAGCAGTTCGTCACGCCGGTCAGGGTGTCGCGCCCGATCACGCTCGGATACCTCAAAGCCGACATGCATTCGGCCGCCCTCCTCGTGGGGATCAAAAAAGCCCAGTACATGCGCGACACCCACGGGATCGCGCTCGTGCCCCGTGACCCGTCCCAGTCCGCACCCGACGTCTGCGACCTGGTCGTGAACGGCCAGACCGTGGCCGAAGTCCGGCTCATCGCCGCGAGCGCCGGCCCCGAGCTGATGCAGATGGCCGCGACCAGCAACGTCCAGATGACGTTCGCCGGGGTGCCCCCCGCCATGGCAGCGATCGACAGGGGAATCCCTATTAAGGTGCTTCATCCCATCAATAACGAGGGATCGGGCCTCGTCGTGACCGCTGGTTCGCCCGCGAACGACTGGGCCTCCTTTGCCGGGTGGGCGAAGGCTCGCTCGGCCCAGGGGCAGCCCCTGACGATCGCGGCCCCGCAGAAGGGCTCGATCCAGGACGTGATGCTCCGCTTCGCCCTCAGGGACGCGGGCTTCACGATCACGGAGAGATAAGGGAGGAGAATGCAGGAGACAGCCCAGACGTGCCGGGAATCCGGGGTTGGCCGGAGCCTTCGCTGGGCCGTCCTTCCCGTCCTTTTTCTCGTCGCCTGGGAAGTCGCGGCGATCCTGATTGACAACCCGTTCATTCTGCCCACCATCGAGTCCGTAGTGGCCGTGCTGGCGTCTCCCTTTACCTCTATCCTGGGCACGGGCTCCCTCATCGAGAACGCGGCCGTCTCGCTCGCGCGGGTTCTGATCGGATTCGCCGTCGGTGCAGTGCTCGCGATTCCGCTCGGGATCGCGATGGGCCGGTGGCCGCTCGTGGACGAGCTCGTGGACCCGATGGTCCAGATCTTCCGCCCCGTCCCACCCCTCGCCTGGGTGCCGCTCGCCCTCGCCTGGTTCCGGATCGGCCTGACCTCCATGGTCTTCATCATCGCTCTCGGTGCATTCTTCCCGATTCTGCTCAACACGCTCGACGGCGTCCGCTCGGTCAAGCGAACCTGGGTCGAGGCCGCCATGACCCTTGGCGCGAACGAGCGGCAGCTCCTGACCCGCGTGATCCTCCCGGGCGCGCTCCCGACGATCTGGACTGGTATGCGGGTCGGTTTCGGGATCGCCTGGATGTGCGTGGTCGCGGCGGAGATGATGCCGGGCACCAACTCGGGTCTCGGGTACCTGATCCTCTATTCGTACAACTTCAGCCAGGTCCAGGTGATTGTCGCGGGCATGATCGTCATCGGGCTGATCGGGCTCGGGATCGACCTCGCCCTCCGGCAGGTCGAGGTGCGGCGCTTCCGTTGGAGGGAACTCGAACGATGAAGCTCGAGGTCGATCACGTCTCCAAGTGGTTTGGCGGCGACGCGGGCGAGGGGACGGCAGCCCTTTGCGACGTCTCGCTCACCGTCCACGAGGGAGAATTCGTCTGCCTTCTCGGCCCGTCTGGCTGCGGCAAGACGACACTCCTCCGGATTATCGCCGGGCTCGAGAGCTCGACCGAGGGGGAGGTGCGGGTCGATGGCATCCCTGTTGCCGGGCCGACGCCGCGCCTCGGCATGATCTTCCAGGACTACTCGCTCTATCCCTGGCAGCGGGTCATCGACAACATCGCATTCGGGCTTGAGCTCGCCGGTGTCGGGAAGACTGAGCGCCTGGCCCGGGCCAGCGAGTACCTCGATCTGGTGGGCCTCGCCGGTTTCTCGAACGCGTTCCCGTACGAGCTCTCGGGTGGGATGCGACAGCGTGTCGCGGTCGCCCGGGCACTCGCGACCGATCCTGCCGTGGTGCTGATGGACGAGCCCTTCGGGGCGCTCGACGCCCAGACGAGGAACACGATGCAGCGCGAGCTCCTCGAGATCTGGACCAAGACCCGGAAGACCGTGTTCTTTGTCACTCACTCGGTCGACGAGGCGGTCTTCCTTGCGGACCGGATCGTGGTCCTCTCGCCCCGTCCTGGCCGTGTTCGTGAGATCATCGAGGTCCGCGAGCCCCGCCCGCGGAACCGCACCTGCGATGGGTGCGCCGCGATCCGGCGGTACGTCCTGGATCTGATCAGCGAGTAGGGGCGGGTTCCTGAAGCAAGGTTTAATACGCTTCGTCTCGATTTTATAGAGCACGGTAGTTTACGAGGAGTTTACGTTATGGTCAGAAAACCCGGCAAAATGTACAGGAACATTTCCAAGAAGGCATACACGCGTCGCGAATACATGGGGGGCGTTCCTGGCTCCAAGATCGTCCAGTTCGAGATGGGCAACCTCTCGGCCGAGTTCCCGGTCGAGATCTCTCTTCTGGTCGAGGAGGAGTGCCAGATCCGCCACACGGCCCTCGAGGCCGCCCGTGTCTCTATCAACCGGAAGCTCATGTCGGGGATCGGCCGGCAGAACTTCCACCTGAAGATCCGGACCTTCCCCCACCACGTCCTCCGTGAGAACAAGCAGGCCACTGGCGCCGGCGCGGACCGTGTCTCAGAGGGGATGCGACTCGCTTTCGGCAAGGCCGTCGGCACCGCCGCACGGGTCGCGCCGAAGCAGAAGATCTTCACGGTCTATACCACCGAGCAGTACATCGACAAGGCAAAGGTCGCGATAAAGAGCGGCGGGTACAAGCTCCCGTCACCTTCGCGCACGGTCATCGAGTACAAGGCCCCGGCGGCCTGAATCCCCTTTTTCGAACCACTCTTTCGCCGCACCGCTGCGCCAGCGTCCGGCATCCCAGCTTCAACCGTTTCTGCGGCATCTATATATTGAGCCGTCCAAATGTGATCCACCGCGCACACGCCGGATACGAGACAATACCACTACGGAACGATCGATATGAGTTTAGCCAACGTCACCGTCTATCGCCTCAGTCCCGCCTGCGACATCTCCGATGTCGAGGTCGGGACCATCTACCAGGGCCGCGTTCAGGGGTTCGCCACCTTCGGCTCCTTTGTCCAGATCTCCGACCGCCTCAAGGGCCTCGTCCACAAGTCCAACGTCCGAACCAACCACGAAGAGGGCAACGAGATCCTGGTCCGGGTCAAGCAGATCCGCCCGAACGGCAACATCGACCTCGAGGAGGTGATCCTGCCGTCGTACGAAGTAAAGGACGTGACCAGGCAGGTCACCACCACCAAGCTCGCCGACCTCGGCAACCGGATCGGCCGGACGACCACGGTCATGGGCGAGATCGCCCAGGTCAAGCAGACCAGCGGCCCGACCATCTTCACGCTCGTCGACGAGACCGGGACCGAGAACGCGGCCGCCTTCGTCGAGGCGGGTGTCCGGGCCTATCCCGAGGCGAACCTCGGGGATATCGTCCAGGTCTACGGCCAGGTCATGCAGCGCAACTCCCAGGTCCAGGTCGAGGTCGGGTCCCTCTCGGTCCTCTCAGGGACCGAGGCCGACGAGGTCCGGGCCCGGATCGAAGTGGCGCTCGAGCGCCGCGCCGAGCCCGCCGACCTCCCCCTGCTGGTCGAGAGTGAGGTCATGACCCTCCTCCGGCCGCAGATGCGCGCAGTCGCAAAGATCATCAGAAAGGCGATCTTCGTCTCGCAGCCGATCCTGCTTCGCCACCACGCGGACGCGGACGGCATCTGCTCAGCCGTCGCGATAGAGCAGGCCGTGGTCTCCCTGATCCGCGAGTCGGGCGGGGACTTCGACGCCGACCACTTCCTCTTCAAGCGGGCGCCGTCGAAGGCCCCGTTCTACGAGATCGAGGACATCACCCGCGATCTCGACTTCGCGACCAAGGATCTCGCCAGGTACGGCCAGAAGATGCCGCTCATCCTGCTGACCGACAACGGATCGACCGAGGAGGATGAGCCGGCCATGAAGCAGGCACGCGTCTTCGGCCTCAAGATCGTCGTGGTGGACCATCACCACCCCGACGCGATCATCGACCAGTACCTCGAGGCCCACGTCAACCCGTACCACGTCGGCGGCGACTACGGGATCACCGCGGGAATGCTCGGGACCGAGATCGCCCGGTTGATCAATCCCTCGATCGAGGACGCGATCAAACATCTGCCGGCGGTCGCGGGCGTCGGCGATCGATCGGATGCCCCCGAGCGGCAGCGGTTCCTCGACCTCGTGGCCGACCGCTACACCGAGGACGAGTGCAAGGAGATGGCTCTCGCTCTCGACTTCGAGCAGTTCTGGCTCCGGTTCAACGATGGGCGCGAGATCGTCAAGGAGATCCTTGACCTCGGCCCCGACCACGAGCGGCACGAGCAGTTCGTCTCGCTCCTGGTGGAGGGCGCGAACCAGATGATCGCAGACCAGCTGGAGGCGACCATGCCCCACGTGCAGGAGCGCGTGCTCGAGAACGGTGCCCACCTCTTCCTGCTCGACGTGGAGATCCACGCGCACAAGTTCACCTTCCCGCCGCCGGGCAAGACCTCGGGCGAGGTCCACGACCGCCTCTGCCGGGCCAACCCCGGCACCCCCGTGGTCACGATCGGGTTCGGCCCCGACTTCGCCGTGCTCCGGTCGCGGGGAGTCCTGATGAACATCCCGCGCATGGTCCGCGAGCTCCGGACGGAGGTTACGGGCGGGGGCGTGAACGGTGGCGGCCATCTCGTGGTCGGATCGATCAAGTTCGTCGAGGGGATGCGCGAGACCGTTCTCGAGGCGCTGATCGCGAAGATCGCTGAGGCCGAGATCGCGACACCCCGGCTCGAGTAACCCGTGCCATCACTTTTTTCCTGAAACCCCGCGATCCGGTTGAGCAGCTGCCAGCGACCGTGCTGCATGGTCCGGGGCGCGTACCCCCGGGGGGTGCTGAAGAGAGCAAGGGAGTTGCTGCTCTCCCGCTCAGGCTCCCCTGCGGAGCCGCTCGACCGGCTCAATCTCCTGCACGATCTTTCGCGAAAGGTACCCGGGCGTGGGGTGAACCGCAACAACAGGAACAGGGACTCTCTCTCATCGCTCGTCGACGAGCCGCTGAACTCCCCGATGCGATCGGCGACGCGACCAACCCTCGAGGAATCAGCGTGCTGGCGATCGTACAGCACCTGGCGATCAGCAATCCCAGGCTTCCATGGAATCAGAGAAAAAAACGGCTTGGGCCCGTTCCAGCCCGGCCCGCCGCCGGATGATCCGGCGCAGGGCACCGGAGACAGGGATCCCCTTCGGAATCCCGGGTCTCTCCTTTCAAACGGTTAAAAAAAAGAGCGTTCAGAGCCAGCCGTCGTCGCGTTCCCGCCGGACATAGACCACGCCGAGCGCGACCAGGGCGACGCCCGCGATCGCGGCGAGCACCATCATCCAGGCGTCGCCGAAGCCTGTGCCGCCCGTGGCGGAGGAGGCTACGGCCGCCGACGAGTTGTTGACCCCCATGGGGGCCAGGGTGCGCCTGACGAACGGCGTCGACATCACGGTCGGGGTCCCGTCCGCGGGCCAGTCGGCGATCGAATCCTCCGTCAGGTTCGATGTGCTGGAGAGTGGCGACGGGAGAGTGCGCTCCGGCGTGGGCGTCTCTTCAGGCGTCGGGGTCTCGTTGATGGGGATCCCGTACGAGACCCCCAGGTTGCCGGTCTGGTACGCGATCGGGCTCGCCGTGGTGGCCTCAGTCGTCGGCTCGGTCGTGGGCTCGGGGGTCGGCGTTGGGAACGTCGTCCGGACGGTTGTGGTCGGCACGGTCGTCGGCTCGGTCGTGGGGATTGTGGCCGTGACCGCCGTGGTCGGTATAGGCGTGGGCAGGGTCGTCTCGACCGTCACCGTCGTCGGGTATGGAGTCGGGATCGTGGCGCCCGGGGTCCGTACGGGCCAGCCCGGCGCACCGCCGACCAGGGTCGGGTACGCGGTGGCTACCGGCTGCACGGGCGGCAGCGTGGTCGCCGCCGCTACTGGCAGGTAGGTTCCAGCCTGCGGTATGGTCGGGATCGGCGTGTAGGTGGACCCCGGCGTCACCACGATAACGGTCGGCTGTCCGGGAGCGGGGAGGGTGGTCGAGCGGGGGATTGCGACCGTTCCGGGATTCGCCAGGGCGTCACCTGCGATAGAGTACAACCCCTTGCCTGCTACGAAGGTGGCAGGCTTCCCATCCAGGTCGTTCAGCCGCGCGACCCTGATCATGATCGGCGTCTCGCCCGGGCCAATTACCTTGAACGTCAGGACGGCGAGCGGGTAGTCGCCGTTTTTGTACCCATCGGTAAAGTCGCCGACCATCATGTTCAACTCGTGCGACGAGAGCAGCCCGGCGACCGTGCTGTGCCCGACCTTGAAGTCGCAGCTCTCGTACCTGAGCATCTCGGCGTTCCAGTCGAAGTAGAGCGAGATGTCCCTGGCGACGGGGTTTAGGTTGTTGTCGTACATTACCTTGACCTGAACGGTCTGGCCCGTCTTCCAGCTGGCATCGGCCGGAGAGAGGTACACCTTCGCCATGCCGCCGGCCGACACGAGGGGGACGGCGCAGAGCAGCAGCAGAAGAATGAGGGATAAGCAGCGAGTTTTCATGACCTACTCCTGACCGGCAGCGAGAACTGCCCGGTCGAGCGCGTAATCGTGATCAAAAGGTTTTTCTTTGAACGGATGAAGGTTGCGCTCGTACCCCCTCGGGGAGCCCGATTCCTTCAAAACCAAGAAGTAGCTGCAGCACGAGTACGTGAAGCATGATTGAACCGGCGCCCGAAAAGCGCGACGACGGGACTCCTCCCGCCCCGAACCAGGCCGACCTCTTCGGCGCGCTCGGCATCTCCGATGCCCTCGTCCGGGCCATCAAAGAGCTCGGGTTCGAAGAGCCGACCCCCATACAGACGCAGGCGGTGCCGGCCGCGCTCGCAGGCCGCGACGTCATCGGCCAGGCCCAGACTGGGACCGGGAAGACGGCCGCCTTCGGCCTCCCCGTTGTCGAACGGGTGAACCCGGCCGACCGCCAGGTCCAGGCCGTGATCCTCTGCCCGACCCGCGAGCTCGCGGTCCAGGTGGCCGAGGAACTCTTCAAGCTCGCCAAATTCCGGCGCGGACTCACGGTCCTCCCGATCTACGGTGGCCAGCCGATCGAGCGGCAGATAACGGCCCTGCGGAAAGGAGTCCAGATCGTGATCGGCACGCCGGGCCGGGTCCTGGACCACATCCACCGCCGCACCCTCTTGCTCGACGCGGTCCGGTTCGCCGTTCTCGATGAGGCCGACGAGATGCTCGACATGGGCTTCCGAGACGACATCACCGAGATCCTCGACCAGACCCCGAAGGACCGGCAGACCCTGCTCTTCTCGGCCACCCTCTCGCCCGAGATCCTCGCGCTTGCCCAGCGGTACCTCCACAATCCGGTCGAGGTCCGCACGGTCCACCGCGAGCTGACCGTCCCGCTGACCGAGCAGGTCTACTTCGAGGTCCGCGAGAGCGACAAGATCGAGGCCCTCTCCCGCCTGCTCGACCTCTCGGAGGGAGAGAAGGGGCTCATCTTCTGCAACACCAAGCGCGGGGTCGACGAGGTGGTCTCCCAGCTCCGGGCCCGGGGCTACGCGGCCGAGGGGCTGCACGGCGACATGAAGCAGAGCCAGCGCGACCGGGTGATGGCCCGCTTCCGCCAGGGCGCGATCGATCTCCTCGTCGCCACCGACGTGGCCGCGCGGGGGATCGACGTCACGGACATCACGACCGTGTACAACTACGACATGCCCCAGGACGAGGAGTATTACGTCCACCGGATCGGCCGGACGGGCCGGGCCGGGAAGACGGGGAAGGCCTACACCTTCGCCACCGGGCGCGAACACTGGAAGCTGCGCGACATCCAGAAGTACACCAAGACCAAGATCGTCCAGCGACAGCTGCCGAGCCTGGCCGACGTCGAGGAGGTCCGGACCCACCTCTTCGAGGACCGGCTCCGCCGCGCGATTGCCGACGGCGGGTTCGAGAAGCAGATCGCGCGGCTCGAGCGCCTGATGCTCGAGGGCTTTTCGTCGCTCGATATCGCCGCGGCCCTTCTCCGGCTCCAGGAAGGCGAGGGCAGCCAGTCCTCCGCGATCGACGGGCGGCAGCGGACCCCGGGCACGGTCCGGCTCGAGATCGGCGCGGGCCGGAACCAGAACGTCCGGCACCGCGACATCCTCGGGGCGTTTGCAGGCGAGACGGGAATCCGCGGCGAGCTCTTCGGGCTGATCGAGGTCGGGGACGACCGCTCCTCGATCGAGGTCCCCGAGGAGGAGGCCGACCGGGTCATCCAGATCATGTCGCGCCGCCGGATCAAGGGCCGCGCGATCGAGATTTCCCGCTGACCGGTCCAACCGGCCAATAGCATTTTCTTCGTTCGCGCCCAGATCGCCTGCGATGGACCCGGACGGTTTCGACCTCGACCTCGACCGGCGCGCGCTGCTCGAGGAGTTCGAGACCTGGACCGAGTGGCCCATGGCCGTCTGGCGCTTGCCTGAATCACCCTGCTGGTCCTCGAGTCGACCGGGTCGACATCATCCTATATCGAGCCGACGACGAGCCTCATATGGGGTATCTTCATTGTCGAGTTCGCCATCCGTCTCTTTCTCTCGACGGACCGGGTCCGGTTCGTCCGGGCGAACTGGCTGACCGCGATCGCGATCATTGTCCCGGCCTTCCGCCTCCTCCGCTTCGCGGCCGTGCTCCGGGGAGCGGCCGCTCTCCGGGGGCTCCGGCTCGTCAGGATCGTGACGGGACTGAACCGGGGCATGCGGTCGTGGCGCGGCGCGCTCGGCACCCGCCGCCTGCCGTTTGTGGTCATCTTCACGACCCTTGTCGGGATCGTCGGCGCGGCGGGGATCTATACGTTCGAGCACGAGACGAACCCGGTCTTCGCGGACTTCGGGGACGCGCTCTGGTGGTCGGGGATGATCCTGATCACGCTCGGGTCGGGCTCCTGGCCCGAAACGGGTGCGGGCCGGATCCTGGCGTTCATGATGGGGCTCTACTCATTCTCGGTCTTCGGGTATGTGACCGCGGCCCTCGCCTCGATCCTGGTGGAGCACCCGGCCGATGCTGCAGGGAGGATAGACGGGCGCGACGGCGGCGGAGAGGCTGCTTCGCACACCGTTATGGACGGAGACCGCCAATAGGAAGGGTATGGAGCGCTACGACGTTGTCGTGGCCGGGGCCGGTCCGGCGGGAACGGCTGCGGCCGAGAGGGCCGCGTCGCTCGGGCTCTCGACGCTCGTCCTCGAGGAACGGGCGACCATCGGCCACCCGATCCAGTGCGCGGGACTGCTCTCGACAGGGGCGTTTACAGAATGCCGGGTCTCGGACCGGCCGGTGCGGAACCGCGTCCGGGGGGCGCGAGTCGTCTCGGATCTCGGGGGCGAGCTCCTCTTCGACGCGGGCGAGACGAAGGCGGTCGTGGTGGACCGGGGGGAGCTCGACCGCGAGATGGCCGGAGCCGCCGCGGACGCCGGGGCCGTGCTCCGGCTCAAGTCCCCGGTCCGTCGAGTGGACGGTGACCGCGTGGTTACGGGCGGGCCCGGCGCTGGCGAGGTCGGCTTCGGCGTCCTGATCGCGGCCGACGGGCCGAAGGGGACGGTGGCCCGCTCGCTCGGAATGGCCCGGGCCCCGACGCACCTGGCCGGGGTCCAGGCGGACGTGGTCGTGGCCGGGCCGGTCGAGACCCGGTACGTCGAGATCCACCCGAACGCTGCGCCGGAGTTCTTCGCCTGGCGCATCCCGGTCTCGGACCGGGTGGTCCGGATCGGCCTCTGCGGCGAGGCCGGGGTGCCATCGCTTTTCCGGGCGTACCTCTCCCGCTGGCCGGGCAAGGTCGTCCACCGGGCCGCGGGAACGATACCGCTCGGGACCATGCCCCGGACGTACGGTCGGCAGACGCTCTTCGTCGGGGACGCGGCCGGGCTGGCCAAACCCACCTCGGGCGGCGGGGTCTATACGGGTGTCCGCTCGGGCCGGTACGCGGCCGAGGCGGCCGCGGCATGCCTCGAGGCCGGCGACGTCTCGGACGAGGCGCTCGCGGCGTACGAGGCCCGGTGGCGCGCCGACTTCGGGCGTGAACTCGCCCTCGGGTACCGCCTCCAGCTCGCGCGGCGGCGGGTCGCGCCCGGGGAGATCGACCGCCTTTTGCGGGCCTTCGGCAACCCGAAGGTGGTCCGGACGATCGTCGAGCACGGGGACATGGACCGGCCGAGCGGTCTTCTTGCCCGTCTCTGCCGCATGCCGGTCCTCTGGCCGGTGCTGCCGATCATCATGCGCCTGGGGATCGCCGAGATCCTCGCACAGGACGAACGGGCATAACGGAGACGCGCAGAAAGGGGGACGAGACGAGATCCGGAGGAGGCATCACCCTGCGGTGGCGGGCGAACCGGGCTCGCATCAAAATTCGGGGGCCAGGCCGGCCCCCATCCAACAACCCTGCCGGTCCGGCGGGCCGCTCCGGTCCCGCCGGCCCTGATCGACATCCGATAAAGAGAGAGCCGGGCGCCTACGCGAGCGCCGGCACCGCGTCCGACCAGTCCTCGACGGCCGCGAGGATTGCGTCGACCTCGTAGGCGGAGACCTTGACCGCCGAGCGGGTGATCGCGACGTAGTACAGCTCGCCGTTCGCGTCGTGACACCTGACCGTCACCGAGAACGTGTCGTCGTCGGCGACGTGCACGGCGGTCGCCCCGATCGCCGTGTTGATCGCCGTCGCGGCCGGCGCGGCCGTCACCACGCCGTTGAACGCGGCAGTCGTCGGGCACTTGACCGACGTGGTGCCGATCGTGACCGCTTCGTTATCCTCGTACGCGAACCGGGCCGTGTACGACTCCCGGTCTTCTCCATTCCATCGTGGCTGACGCTGCCGACCTCGTAGTCCGTGCAGTCGAACGGGTTGGTCGTCATGATGTCGTCCACAACCTCGCTGAACGCTGCGAGCGTCGGGATCTCCGTGGTGAGCGTCCGGACGGCGGACTTCACCACACTTATCGAGACAAAATTTGCCAATGTGCTTCTCCTGGTACTCCAGTACCGTAGAAGTATCATTCCAG
>CAYWVY010000036.1:0-22149 GCA_964461885.1 uncultured Methanospirillum sp.
TTTGAAGAACCGGCGGGGATGCCGGGTGCGGCCCCTGTCATCCGTTCGCTGTTGATTTTTTCACCGGTTCCCCGATCGTCTCCTTCCGGGTGTTCATTCGCCCGACAACCCATTGCTTATAACCAAACTATAAATGGCATGCCGTGGGCTCAGCCTGCAGGGCATCAAAGGATAGTCTCCGCGTCAAGGCCAGTACGGTTGTTGACGACGCCCGGGTGGCGGCTCATGAAGTGGCGGGCGATGCGAAGGTCCCGGCGGACACACTGGTCGACGATGTCAAGATAGGGGCCCACAGGGCCAGTTCAGATGCGAAGATCACAGCGCATCAGGCCGCATCCGAAGTAAAAAAAAACGTAGCCGGAACGTGCGGATGCACTGTATCCCCCGGTACCTTTTTTGGAGTCGCACCGTCCCGCAGACCGCACGGTACGATCCGACCCTATCCCGGTATCGGCACGGAGCCCCGATAGAGTACAGTGGTTACGTCCGAATGAGGCACAGCGCGGACCAGAAAGCCCCCTGAGCCGTTGCACCCGTGCCGCACCCGCGTGGGGGAGTCGGGCTGGTTTCAGACGTAGTGCTCTTGCGGCTGAACAAAGACTTCTCCCGGGTATGGCAGCGTGCCCGTGTCCTGATCCTCGCCGGATCGCTCCCCGGCACTCCGCACCGCGGCGTCGGTCTTCTTCGTTCTTCCGCATCGCGGCCTCGAGCCCGTAGACGACAAGGAGTGGCGGCAGTAATGCTACACCTCCTGGGACAGAGGAGGAAGGCATTGAGCCGTGAACCTGGGAAATCCAGGCCGATGCCCGTTTTTTCGATGACGGCCGGGTGCCGTTCGCGATTCAGGCTGCTGGCAGGGTGAAGACGAGTGTGGTTGTCCTCGCGGTCATCACCTCACGAAACTCGCCCGGAGGGCCGACCTCCTGCCCCTCTCGGTTCCCGCCGTACGGCGAGACGGCGCCGGGAGAGAGCACGCGAAGATGCCGCCGTCCCACCGGTTCGGTGGCGCCTACCCGGCGCCGTGTCCTACCCGGTACGCCAGTAATTGTTCGCCGCGGCGATGGTCTGGAACTCGATCGCGACGACCTGGGCGGCGGCGGTGAGACTGTCCGGGTTCACCGCGTACGTCTTCCTCCCTTCCTTGAGGACGTCGAGGTCCTGCTGGATGTTGTGAATGGTGTGGCGGGCCATCAGGAGGGCCAGCGCGCGCCCTTCCTCGGGGGTGGGGGTGATCAGCGATCCGCCCGGCACGAGGACCAGTTCCGAATCCGGCAAACGGTTCATGACCCCCTCCCTGCGTTCTACCCCCATAATACATTCTGTCCTTCCCCGCGCCCTCCCCAAGCGCCGGCGGTCCGCCGCCGGTCTCCGGGCCACAATCAACAGGCCGGGGCAGGTGCGGCGCGGTTACGCCCCCGGTTCGAGAAAAACCTTGAGGGCGGTGGCGTTGTTGTGCTCCTCGTCGTGCGCGGCAAACAAAAACGTCACCGGGTCGTGAACGCGAAGCACGCCGCGAAGCGCCTCAAGGACGTCCGGCCGCCCCTGATCTCGTCGACGTATCTCCTTCGGAACTCCTCCCACTTTTCGGGGTCGTGGCCGAACCACGTCAGGAGCTCCGTGCTCGCCCCGGCGTCCCTGAGCCAGAGGTCCACGTGCGCTTGCTCCTCCGAAAGGTCCCGGGGCCGGACCGTTCGACGAGCCCCCGGTAGCCGTCCTCCTTCTGCGCGGGCTCGTACGCCTGCTTCAACACGATGGTCAGGATGCGTCGTGCGCGACTATCGCGGCGCAGCTAGTAAAGGATCCCCCCGGTCTCCGGCGGCCGGCAGACGACCTCCCTGGATCCTGATGAGATGCCCGGCGCTCTCCCCGGGATCTATGGTTCCTCCGGTGCGAGGGTCTGGCGATCTTTCACCTGAGAGGCCGGCAGTCCGGAACGGCACGGCCAAAGGGCGCCCGTCCGAGGTCGGGTGCGGCCGTGATTCGATCCCCGGCGGCCCGGGGGGGCTGGAGCAGAAGAGGAAGGGTCGGTTATTTTCCGTTCTTGTCACCACCGGCGCCGGGGGCGGTGGCCCGGGGGCCGGGCGCCCCCGGTTGTTGCTGGAGCGGGACGGCCGCCCTCTTACGGGCGGCGATGAACGCCTTGAGGGCCGGGGTCGAGACCCGGTACTCCCGGCCCCACCGCTCGGTCTCCAGCGTACCGTCCTTGGCAAAGTCGTAGAGCCGCCGGACCGAATAGCCCGTCACCTCCGAGACCTCATCGAGCGTGTAATATTTCTGTATCCCGTTGTCAGCCATCGGCAGTATATGTGACTTCATTGGATTTAGGCCCATGCCCGCCGTGCCGGAGCGTGCGGGTCGGGTAGATCACGAAGTCGAGCCCGACGGCCTCCCAGTAGAGCCGGACGGTCGTCGCCATGATCACGCCCTGCAATATCGGCCAGCCCGACTCGTCGGTTGTCACGGCCGGGCCGCGGTGGAAGGCCTGCCCGCGGTACTCCTCGACAGCGATCCCGGCCCGGTCCATCTCCGCGCGAAACACCAGGTAGGGGTAGGCCACGGGCTCCCCGCCTGGCCCGGCCGGGAGCATCCATCAGCGGCCCCCCTCCCTGCGCCAAGTGATCGGGGTCACGCTCGTGCCGGCCAGCTCGAAGACTGCCTGGACCGACTCGAGCTTCGCGCGGGCGTCCGCTATCGCCTTCGCCCGGCTCGCGGCCCAGCCCGTGTAGTCGACCGAGCCGCCGCCGTCCGCGCGGCCGACCCGCCATCTGTGCCGGTCGTCGACCGTCGCTTCGAAGCGAAGGCCGGCGAGCAGGAACCTGCCGAGTACGTTCGCCACGGTCATCCCCCCGCCCGTGACAGCTCGCTCTTCTCTCGCCACCGCCGGATCGGAGTGAGGATCTTCTCCCGGTCCAGGGAGACCGTGCACCCGTTGATCCCGGCGAGCGCCTGGTCCCGGAGCCCCTCCCTGACGGCCTCCGGGACCTCCTGCATCACGCGGGGGGGCACGGCGATCCGGTGCCCGTTCCGGGCGAGCTGCTCGGCCTCGGTCTCCATCTCGACCAGGAGCAGGGGGACGTCCCAGCGAAAGGCCCGCCGGGCGCGGAGGGTCCGGCAGACCCCGATCCCCTCACCGTGGTCGTAGGTCGAGCAGAACCCCACGGTCGCCACGTCGGCCGGGTGTCGGGCCATTGCGTTCAGGTAGAACGTGACCTCCCGCGCATGGGCCGTGTAGTTCCGCCCGTCGACCGCGACGACCACCCGGTCAACGGCCGGCCGGGGCCCGTGCCAATCGGGGATGCCCTGCATCCGGGGCCGTCGCGATCGAAAGGTCGTGGGGTGGGGCCCGCGCCCGGGCCGCATCGCCAGGAGGGGCACCTGCACCGCGCCGGGGCCCGGCTCGCGCCGCGCCATCTCAGCGGCCCCTCCGGGCCCGCCGGATCTCCAAGGTGAGGGGCGCGCGGACTTCGCGCGAGGATCGGCCGGTCTCGGCCGCGACGATCGGGATCGTGCGGTCGAGCCCGCGCCGCGTGGCGGCGGTCTCCACGAGCCCGCGGGGGATCAACAGCCCGGCCGCTATGGCCTGGAGCGCGAGGCTGCGCCGGGTGGCATCGCGTATCGGCTCCGTAGCGGACCAGTCGCCGCGGTCATGAACGTCGCCCGGAGGGCCCGTCGGGCGCCCACCCCGGTACGGAGGCGCGGACGGGGAGAAGAAGGCCCCGGCGTCGATGGTCGGTCCTGTCGAGATATGAGTGATATGTTGCATGGTCTTCACCACGGGGGCGGCCTCGCCGCCGGCCCGCACCTCTAATGGGCCCCCCAGCCCCATAAATGTATCCATATGTAACCAAATGAAAATAAATGAATGAAAATGTATCTCCATGAAGCCACATGTAATTCGCCAGAGCGCCGGCGGGCCGGAAGGCGGCCCCTTCGGCGTTCGCGGGTCGCTTTTTCGTTATCGAGGGTACTGTGGACACGGCGCCATGCTCCGGGGACGACGAGACCGCATGGCGGATCTCCTGTCGAGGCACGTGGTCGCGAAGACAGTGCGGACGGTGACGGGCCCGCTCGCGGACCTCGCGACGTTCACGGAGGTCGACAGCACCCTCGCGACCCACCCGGCCCGGCTGCCCTCCGCACATTCCGGGCGGCGCCGGGCCGCAACACTTTTCAGGGTGAGCGGCCTCTGGGCGGCTCACCGGAGCTGATCGGGATGCTGACACTCGGGATCAACGGGGCCCCCGCGGGGAGCACGGTGCGACCATGCGCATGGTCGGCGCCGCCCTCGACGGGCTCGTCCTGGGCTCGCCGGTCTACATCGATCTCATCTCGGGCCAGAGGAAATTTTTAATCGACCGGATGGCCGACGGGATCCTGCGCCAGGCGCTCGCCGGGAAGTACGGGCGCGCGGTCGCAAAGTTTCTGAACCACGTCTTCAAGATCCTCGGCCCGCCGCCTGCCGACCGTCGCGCCCGGAGCTCCCACGTCCTCCTGAAGATCGCGGGTCCTTCCTGATCGGGGTCGAAGGTGCTACCCGACCGGGAGGAGATCGGAACTCCTGATCGCTGACCCTGTGAAACCAGATACGTACGATTCTAAGTATATTCTCAATCCGACCGTGACGGAGCCGCCTTTCGGATCGTCGTCACGGTCATCGTCTCGGAGGCGATGATAATGGTGTCCTCCTTCTCGATGGCGGAGAGGATGAGTTCGTTCAACCGGGAGCGAAGGATGCGGCGGGTCCGGGAATCGGTGACGTACCGGGCATCAAGGGTGATCCAGTTATCGGTGAGCCCGATGTACACGGATGGTTCCACGACTTTCCTCGGGAGATAATATCTCTGGCCGAGCCGCTCAATATCGAGCTCCGCCTGTGCCGTCATCGCATCAGTCTCTCTTGAGAGAATCGAGAGGACGATCTCCCTCGCCCGCCTCCAGTCGCTCTCGTAGGTCAGGGGGATGGAGATCTCGTCCCAGAGGAATGAGTGGTCCCGGTTATAATTGACGAAGGTGTGGTTCAGCACGAGGCCGTTGGGTATCGAGAGTAATCGTCCGGACGGCTGATCTCCGCCCACCCATCCCCGTATCTCCATCAGCGTGGTTTTCAGGATCCCGATGTCCATGACATCCCCGACCCGATCGTCGATGGCGATCCGCTCCCCAACGCGGTAATAGCCGGAGACGAGTATCAGGATGCCGCCCACGACATTCTTGAATATGTCCTGGAGTGCGAACGCGATCCCGGCACCGATGATCCCGTAGGCGACGATGAGCGAGGCCGGTTCGGCCACCCAGACGCGCAGGCTGAGGACAAGTATGAAGACGGCGGAGAGGAGAGAGACGATCTTCATGACTGTATAGCGGGCCTTCAGGTCCTGGACCCGCCTGACGATGATCATGCCCGCGAGGACGGAGAACACGAGGTACACGATGGTGACGACAAGCGCTGTCAAAAAGAGGTTCGCGACGAGGGTGTCATCGGTAACAGACGTCGCGGCACCGAGCGCGGCGGATACCAGTACGAGTATGACCGAGATCAGGATCTTCCGTTTCATTCGCGTTTGTCACAGAATGTCTTCCACTGCATATATTTTGAACCGGGGGAGGAGGACCGGCGATGGATCGCGGCGGCCCGTTCAGGACGGTACGGTCGCAGTGTTTATACCGGTGAGCGGACCCTGAGGGGAGTGGAGGGAGAGCCGATGGAAGGGATCGTCTTCGGTGGCTGGGACGGCGCCGTGCGGGTCGTCGTCGCCGGCATACTCGCGTACGCCTCGATCGTCGTCCTGGTGCGGGTCTCGGGCAAACGGACGCTCGCATCGATGAGCGCCTTCGATTTCATCGTCAACATCGCGCTCGGATCGCTGCTCGCGTCGCTCATCCTCTCGCGGGATGTCCCGATCGCCGATGGCGTCGCGGGGTTTCTTGTGCTGCTGGGTTTGCAGTTCGCCGTTTCGTGATCGTCGGCGCGTTCGGGCCGCGTGGCCCGGCTGATGAGATCGCAGCCCCGGTTCCTCGTCTACCAGGGCGAATTCCTGCAGGAGGCGATGCGGCAGGAGCGGATCGGCGAGGCCGAGGCCCTCCAGGTCCTCCGCTTGGAGGGCATCGGGTCCGTGGGGGATGCGTCCGCCGTCGTGCTCGAGTCGAACGGCAACCTGTCGATCCATGGGAACGACGCTCCCGAGCTCGGAGGCCCGGGGAGGCCGGGGCCCTGAAAGCCCGCTGGACGCGGCCGGACCGGCGAAGAACGAAAGAAGCAGGCTCTTCCGCTCCGCATGGGGGCCAGGAAGTCCGATGAAGCTCGGCCTGGAGCCCCCGCTGCCGCGTCACAGATACATACTGATGCGCTTATTTGAGGACATGTGGAGCCGCAACCGGCCAGGCAGCCGGAACGGGGCACTCCGCTCCACTTCCCGTTGCTCGAGGCGGCCTCGAAGTTCCGGCGTGAGGCCGCGACGAAGGAGATGCGAACGGCGCCCCCGCCGACGCTGTGGGTGAAGGGCTCCTCGCTGGTCACCTGCCTCGAGCCGATCTACGCCGCCCTTGACGGCCTTGCCGCCCTGCCCGACGCGTGATGGCGATCTCCCACGGGCCGGGGCGCGGATCAGCCGGCGAGGCGTCCGCTCACGAGAATCCCCTATCCAGGGTCCGCTGGCTCTCGGGGTCCAGCCCGGTCACGTAGACCGATTTCCCCAGCTGCCGGTACCGCTCCCGCACCTTCGCGATCGCGGCCACCGCCGCCTGGTCCCAGACATGCGACCTCCCGAGGTCGATCCGGACTTCCTCGGGGTCGTCGTCGTACGCGAACAGGTCCACGAACGCCGCCATCGTCCCGAAGAAGAGCTGGCCCGTGACCGTGTAGACCTTCACCCCGTCGGCCCGGACGGCGCTCGTCGCCGAGATCCGGGACATCTGGTACCCGAAGACCAGCGCGGCCATCACCACGCCGGCGATCACGCCCTTTGCGAGGTCGTGCGTGTAGACCACGATCGCCACCGTCGTCAGCATGATCGCCGCGTCGCTCCGCGGAACCTTCGCGAGGTCCCGGAGCGACTGCCAGTCAAAGGTTCCGACGGCAACCATGATCATCACGCCCACCAAGGCGGCCATCGGGATCTGCACCAGGATGTCGCCGAAGACGATGATCAAAACGATCAGAAAGACCCCGGCCACGAGAGACGAGAGCCGGCCATCCCGCCGAAGAGCCCCGCGAGGCAGTTCGCGAGCCCCTGGCCCCGGACCTCGCGGTCCCGGTCGTTCCGGGTGCCGGTCATCTCCTCCACGATCGAGGCAGTCAGCAGCGACTCGAGCAGCCCGACCACCATGAGCGTGGCCGAGTACGGCAGGATGATCAGCAGCGTCTCGAACGAGAGCGGGACCGCGGGCAGGGCGAAGGCCGGCAGGGACCGCGCGATCGTACCGAGGTCGCCGACGCTCTGGATATCAAGCCGCAGGCCGATCGCGAGCGCCGTGACCACCAAGCTCGCGACGAGGGACGAGGGCACGGTCTTCGTGAGCCGGGGCAGGAAGTGGACGATCGCGATCGTCAGGCCGACGAGCGCGTACACGGTCCAGGGAACGCCGACCAGGAACGGGACCTGCGCGAGAAAGATCAGGATCGCGAGCGAGTTGATGAACCCGAGCACCTCCGAGTGCGGCACGAACGTAATGAAACGGCCGACCTTCAGCACCCCGAGCGCGAGCTGGAGCAGGCCCTTCAGGACCGTGGCCGCGAGCAGGAACTCGAGCCCGTGCTCGGCCACGAGGGCCACCATCACGAGCGCCATCGATCCCGTGGCCACCGAGATCATACCCGGCCGGGGTGACCGAGAGATCAGCTGAGATCATAGCGGCACTGAGAACAGCGACGCGTGCCCGTGCTCATGCAGCTCTTCGCAGTGGCCGCAAGGACGGTGAAGTTTGGATGTGACACCCTCTCGAAAGGTGAGAGGGCGCGGTTGAACCGGCCCTCTACCCGGAATGAAGATCACCTGAGCGCCGGGGCATCCATCCCCTCCGAATCCGCCTCGACCCGGGTCGGACCGGCATGGGCGAACGATCGGTTGGTCGCGACCGATCGATACGGCACCCCGTAAAATTGACGATAGAAGAGATCGGCTTCCCTTTCGATGGAGAAGTCGAAGAGATCCGGGTGGATCGTCTGGGCGATGGTCATCAGGCCCAGGATCCACCTTGGGCTCCCGAAGTCCCACGACGGATGCATGGTATACACCTGTCCCTCGCGCACCGCCGGGACATCGAGCGAATGCTCCTCGCAGAACCGGAGCGTGTCCTCGACCGTGGACGTGAGAAAACCCGACGTGAACAGGAAGTCAGGATTGAGGTCCATGAACTCCTCGCGCGAGATCGTCACTCCGGGCTTTCCCTCCCTTGCGATCGCCCGGTTGACATAGGTCCCGCCGGCCGCCTCGACAAGTTTCCCCTCGAACCGTCCCGGGTTGAGGGCGAAGAGCGGGTGCCCCATCGCGTAGTAGACGCGGGGCTTCGGGACCCCTGCCACCCCATCCCGGATCAGGTTGAGACGGGAGCGGATGAAGTTACAGAGGTCATGCCCGGCCTCCTCCCGCCCGGTCTCTTCTGCAAGCGCCATCACGTAACCGAGATAGGCATCGATCCCGTTCATCCGGTCGTGCAGCTCTTTTTTCAGCATGCCACTTCCCAGCACCTGGCCCCAGATCCGCGAGAGGGTCGCCTGGTCATGGACGCCGAGGCAGGTGAGGATGGCCCAGATCATCTCGAGGCCGCGGGTCACCCGGTATCCCCCCATCATCCCGGGTTCGGTGAAGACGTCGGTGGCAATCGGCCCCACTACCGGCAGGACATATCCGCAGTCACATCTCTTCTGTGCCGCTCCCGTGAGGTGTGCGCCCATGGGGCCGAAGAACTCCCTCCGGATCAACTCCTCTCCGCAGAGCGGGCACGTGGTCGTCAGGCACCCGGTTCCCGGGGAGTTGAAGAGGTAGACCCACGAGAGCTGCTGCCGGAGACGATCCACGAGGGCTTCACTCTCATAGACTGTCGGCTCAGACCCGGGGGCCGTGTCGCCAAACGGGACGAACCGCATCAGTTGAAGCGGGATCTCCCTGGAGATGGTGGCGAGACGCTCTGCCGCCGCGAAAACTTCCGCTTCCCCTCCCCTGCGATAGACCAGCGACACCTCGACATGAACGCCCGCACGAAACAGGTGCTCAATCGTACGGAAGACGGGACCGGCCTCACGGGCTCCGCAGGCGCGGTAACACGCATCGCTCTCACCCTTCAACCCGATATTCACATAATCGACGGAACGGATGAGGGACCGCATCGACTCTTCCGTGAGGTAGCCGTTGGTCGAGCACCCGATAAGGAGACCCTGTTCCCGGGCTTTCTCCGCAAGCCTGCAGAACGTGGGGAACGATGCAATAGGATCGTTCAGGGCGAACGAGATCCCGATGCATCCCTGTTCAAGTGCCGTACGTACCACGTCCTCTGTCGTGAGCGCCGACTCCGATCGGGCGAGGGACTCCGCATGATCGACCAGGATCTCCGAGACACACCCGCCGCACCGCAGGTTGCACCCTGCCGTGCAGACCTGGAGGAATGTGCCGCCCGGGTGGAAATGGAGAAGCGGCTGGGTCTCAATGGAGATCGGAAAGGCCGCGAGGAAGAGATCGGGGAATCGTTCGACGATCCCGGATTCATCAGCGGAGTACATCCTGCACCGGCCGATCCCCCCCGGGGGGATCGAGCAGCCGACCGCACAGATATCACAGCGCATCCCGCTCATTTCCTCATTACAACCCAGAACCCGGATGGATCCCTGATGATCTCGTAGTCGGGGATCTCCGCATCCTTCAGGCATTGTCGCAGCTCTGCGTCCTTTTCAGGCCCCATATTCCCCTGTACCCTCTCCAAAAAGGAAGGATTCTTCTCCTGCATCCGGGCGATGATCGCCGCTTTCAATGCCGGACTGCCGAACCCGCCGCCGATAAACGTCCTGCCTCCCGGCTTCAACACCCGGTAGATCTCGGCAAAGGCCCGGTCGGGGGCGTTCCAGAAGAAGACCGAGCCCCTGCTCACGACGACGTCGACGGAGCCGTCGCTGTAGGGAAGCGCGTGGACGTCGCCGTGGATGGTCCGGATACGCTCGCCCAGTCCTGCCCTCCGGATGTTCTTCTCCGCGCAGGCGAGCATATTATGAGAGAGATCCAGCGCGTCGATGGTGAAACCCGATACGGAGGCGAGCGCGAGCGCCAGGTGACCCGGACCACACCCGGCATCGACGCAGAACCCGCTCTCGACCCCGCAGCACTCGAGCGCCTGGCGGGCGATCACCGGGTAGATCGGAGCAAAGATGGTCTCTGCGATCTCGTTGAACTCGGCCGCAGTCTCTTCCGTATGATTCCGTTGATCTACATCCTGGTTATTCATGGTCCGGGTTCACCTGAGGGACGGGTCGAGAAGGCTGTTCAGTTCGCTTGCCGAGAGATCGTAATGGTAGAACTTCTGGTAGAACTCCTGTGTGAGTGCCGGGAGGTTCATGTCGCTGAATCTCTCCGGGTACAGGACCTTTGCGGTCCATGGGATGCCGATGATCCGGTTGATGCCCGGTGGACGGTCGAACCACGGGTACGGCGACTGCGGAACAAGATAGACGCGGCGGTCCTTCACAGCGGGGATCGATTGCCAGAGCGTGTCGTTGTAGAGCCCGGCGAAGAACACCGGATCGCTCACGATGATCAGGTCGGGATTCCATCTCGTCACCTGCTCCATCGAGACCTGGGTCAGACCTGTCCCCGGCAGGATCTGGCAGTCGGCAACGTTGATCCCCCCGGCAAGTTCGATCAACTCTGAATGGACCGAGCCCGCAGGATCGGTCTGGAGTCCCTTCGGCCCTTCGGCGTAATAGACCCGGACCCGCTGCTCTGCAGGGAGCGTGGAGAGACGCGTATTGACCTCGCCCATGACCCGGTGATAGTACTCCGAGAGCTCGGCAGCCTTTTCCTCGGCACCGAGAAGGGTACCGAGGAACTGGAGTGACTCGCTGTATGCCGAGGTGTTCCGGGCGTCACGCACGCCGACCACCGGGATCACACCGAACTTCTGCTGGCGCTCCTCCAGTGTGCTGGTGAAGTCCCCCAGGCCCTCTCCTTCGATAATGATGTCGGGATTCATGGAGATGAACTGTTCATAGTTGCCTGTCTGTTTCCCGAACCATCCGCCGACACTGGGAAGGTTTCGGTACTGTTCGGGCAGGTAGACTGCTCCGTTTACCCTGTTCGGCTCGAAGCTCATTCCGAGCAGCTTCTCGGGAGCAAGGGCGTACACGGCGATACTGGTCATCGGTACGGTGGTGAGCACGCGGTCGAGCTGCAGAGGGACCTCGAGGTTTCTCCCTGCCATGTCCATGATGGTCTTTGTCGTTGCGTTCTGTACAGGCGGCGAGGTGGTGCCCGTACAACCGGAGTAGAGAGCGGTTGTAACGAGCAGCACGAGGAGCGCGGCCATCATCAGGCGAGTGGTATTCCCGGCCATATTTTTTCAGTCCTGTAATTGTGCTTCAGATTGACGAGGTGGTGGTATTCCAGCGGCAGATGCCCCGGGGCGCTCTCTCACATGGAACCACTCCCCTCCCGGGCCCCGCCGGCCATGGCAGGGGGTGTGCCGCATCCCGCGGATATGCGGCCCCTGCATTTTCCGGACCGATACGGCACGCAGACATGGCGTTCGACCTCGTGGTTGTAGGTGATCGAGACGTCGACTCCGTAGGTCTTCTTCAGATTCTCTTCGGTGACGACCTCTTCGGCGCGACCATAGTCCATAAACGTACCGTGCTGCATGATCGCCACATGATCGGAGGAGAGGAACGCGTGGTCGGGGAAGTGCGAGCTCATGATCACCGACAACCCGTCCCGGGCGAGCCGGTCGATGAGCTCCAGGACCCGGATCTGGTTGCCGAAGTCAAGATGCGAGGTCGGCTCGTCCAGCAGCAGGACCTCGGGTTCCTGCGCCAGCGCCCGGGCGATCATGGCGAGCTGGTACTCCCCTCCGCTGATCTCGTTGACCGGTGCATCGGCGATCTTCTCGAGGCCGACGGTTCTGATCGCCTCGTCGGCCTTCGCATAATCGTCTCTGCCCGGGAGGGCGTAGATCGGGAGGTGGGGCGCCCTGCCCATCAGGACGAACTCCCGGACCGGGAAGGGAAAGACGATCTCGTGTGCCTGGGGCACGTATCCCACGATGTTCGCCACGTCGCGGAACTTCATCGACCTGATCTCCCGGTTACGCAGGCGGATCGACCCGGCGCAGAGCGGGTTGAGATTGGCCAGGCACCGGATCAGAGTGGACTTTCCGATGCCGTTCGGCCCGAGGATGCAGAGCACCTCCCGCACCGGGAGCGAAAACGAGATCTCCGAGAAGATCATCCGTCCCGGGCCGTAGCGGAACCCTGCCTTGTGCACATCAACGATCACAGCCACCCCACCGATCGCCGGCTGAGCAGGTACGCGAAGAACGGCGCTCCGACGATCGCGGTCAGGATCCCCAGCGGGATCTCAGCGTTGATGAGCAGCCGGGCGAGGTCGTCGATGACGAGCATGTAGCAGGCCCCGAGGAGGAGGCAGGCAGGCAGGAGCCTGGTGTAGTCCGGACCGACCAGCATTCGCCCGAGGTGCGGCACCACGAGCCCGACCCAGCCGATGACCCCGGCGATACAGACCGCGGACGCGGTGATGAGCGTGGAACAGAGGACGATCACCTGTGCCATCCGCTTCGTGTCGATGCCCAGGGCCCGGGCCTCATCATCGCCCACCGCGAGGAGGTTGATTCGCCAGCGGACGAGGAGGAGGACGAACGTGGCGGCAAGAAAGAGCGGGACCACCATCGCGAGGTCGGAGTACCGCACCGCGGCCAGGCTGCCCATCAGCCAGAAGGTGATGGCGGGCAGTTTCTCGTACGGGTCCGCGACGTACTTGGTGAGCGAGATGAGCGCTGTGAAGAAGGCCGAGACGATGATGCCCGAGAGGACGAGGACCAGGGTCGGACTCGAGCGGTAAAACCGGCTGAGCAGGAAGGTGATGGTCACGGCGAATATGGCGAACCCGAATGCCGAGAGCTGGACCATGGCCATGTTCCACGAGAGCAGGATGGCCAGTGCCGCTCCGAACCCGGCGCCCGCCGAGACCCCGAGAATGTCCGGCGAGACAAGGGGATTCTTGAATAGCCCCTGGTACGCGGCGCCCGCAATCGAGAGGCCCGCGCCCACGAGCACGGCCGCAATCACCCGGGGGAGGCGGATCTGATAGACCACGCTCTCTTCGGCGGGGGTCCAGGTCGGCGTGAATGGAACGAGTTCTCCCGGAAAGAGGTTGACGATTGGGGCGACGAGGAGCTGGAGCACATGGGACGGAGCGACATCGTATCGACCAACGAAGAGCGAGATGAAGATGAGGACCGGGAGGAGGCTGTATACCAGGATCGTGGTGAGGGTCAGGATGGCGCCCCGCTCGCGGAGCCATCTCACCGAACCCGCGATCGGAGCCACGGTCGTAAAGAACCCGGCGGAGGATGCCATGCGGACCCCCTCAGATGCACGGGCTCGGGGCGGTCCGTCTCCGAGCACGACCGGGGAGGAAGGCCGGGTCTCCGTTGCGTCGCGCGTCCGGATGCCGGGGATGCAGGGAGGCCGGCGCCCGTGAGAGCGGGGTCCGGGCGGCGGCTTTCCGCGTGGAGCTCCCCTTCCGATCGCCATGAACGGCGTGGCGGATACCAACGACCATCGATAGGGAGTGCAGCCGGGTTTCGGAAGAGAGTGCCACAGTATATCATCTAAGGGGTGAGTTTCCGGACTATTAGAATTTATGTAATTTGTTTGATTTTTATTATAATTAATTAAACTATGTGTACTGTGCCTTCCGGCAGTCCCCGTACAACGCGTTCTGCTCGGGGCACCACGCGGTAGAGGAGGGTGAGCACCAGGGCTGTCGCGGGCACGACCTTCCCCTGAACTAGGCGCGGAGCAGACACACCGTTATCACATCGACGGACCGGTCGAAAAGGCGTTCGAGGTCGTTCGAGAGGCCTCCGAGTTCGAAGAGCGTCCGGCCCGGCTCGAGCTCGACGAGGAGATCGATATCGCGCGCCTCGCGGACTCGTGCCGCACGACCGAGCCGAAGGCACGGATATCGGTCACACTGAACGGGCGGGCGAGGGTCGTGCATCGAGAAGAGTCTGGAGGCCTGTCAATCCCCCGTGAGATCTCGTGTATGAAAAAGATACGGACCTGTATTGTCCGAGTGCCTCAGCCCGGATTTGAACCGGGGACAACCAGATCTTCAGTCTGGCGCTCTCCCAAACTGAGCTACTAAGGCAGGCGGATCATTAGATTGCCCCTCCCCAGATAAAAAACCCGCGGTGGAGGCCGCAGCCGTTCATGACCATACTTTCATTGCCATTCGGGCCCACCCGTACGTGCATGACCCCAGCGCCGACCCTCTCGCCCGCGGAGGACCGCGTCATCGACGCGGCCCGGGACCGGAAGGTCCGCGTGGTCCACCTGACTCACAACGACCTCGACGCCGTCGGGGCCGACGCCGTCCACCGGCGGCGGTACGGCGACGTCTTCACGGTCTTCTCATCGGTCGGCAAGTTCCCGGCCTTTTTCGAACGGCTCGCCGCGCTCCCCGGGCGCGGGGACCTCCTCTCCATCACGGACCTCGGGTACCAGGACGCCGCCGTGCCCGCCCTCGAGGCCGCCCGCCTGAACGGGTGGCGGGTCGAGTGGCGGGACCACCACCGCTGGAACGACGAGGAGTGCCGCGCCGTCCGCGAGCGGGCCGACCTGCTCCGGGTCGATACGACCCGCTGTGGCTGCGGGATCGCCGCGGTCGACCTCCTCCCCGACGACCCCGTCGCGCGCGAGATCGCGAGCGTCGTCTGCGATTACGACCTCTGGCTCCACCAGGACCCCCGCTCGGCCGTGCTCGGCCAGGTGCTCCAGCGGCCGAGAAACCGGTACCATGTCCGCGACCTGCTGGTCAAAGGACGGTTCACGGACGAACAGGTCGAGGCCGAGTACGCCGACATCCGGAAGGAGATGAGCGGGAACATCGAGCACTCGATCGCACACGTCCATCTCGCGGGCAAGCGCTACCGGACCGCGTTCGCGCCCCTCTACGGCTACCCCTCCGAGACCGCCGCCGCCATCCGGGAGCGGCTCGGGACCGAGATCGAGGTGATCGTCAGTCCCTCCGGGCGGTTCTCGATCCGCTCGGTCCCGCCCATCAGCCACCTGGTCGCCCGCCGCTTCGGCGGCGGCGGCCACCCCCACGCGGCCGGCGGGGACTTCGCCTTCTCGTTCGTCGATCGGCTCGGCTTCGCGCTCTTTAAAAGGAGCCGGCGGTACCGTGACCTGGTCGCGGCGGCCGACGCCCTCTGAGCCGCCCGGCGTACCCTTTTCTGTCCCACGGTCGACCGATTCAGGCATGTGGAGCGAGATTGAGATCGAGCGCTGGATCGGCGAGCGCCGCTCCTCCCTTGCCGGGGCCCGGGACGCGGCCCGGACGATCGTCGAGCGCGTGCGGACCGAGGGGGACGCGGCGCTCTTCGACCTCGCCCGCCAGTTCGACGGCGTGGAACTCTCGGCCCTGGCCGTCACCGAGGACGAGCTCGAGGCCGCGTACGAGGCCGTCGACGGGCGCGTGGTCGAGGCGCTGGTCGAGGCCGAGACCCGGATTACGGCGTTCCACGAGCTCCAGCGGCCCCCCGGCCTCTGGCTCTCAGAGGTCGAGCCCGGGATCACGCTCGGCGTCAAGACCACGCCGCTTGCCCGCATCGGCGCATATGTCCCGGGCGGGCGCGCGGCCTACCCGTCAACCGCCCTGATGTGCACCGTGCCGGCCCGCGTCGCCGGGGTCCGGTCCATCTGCTGCTGCTCGCCCCCGCCGATCCATCCCCTCACCCTGGTCGCGCTCGACATCGCCGGCGTGGGGGAGATCTACCGGGTCGGCGGCGCCCAGGCGATCGCGGCCATGGCCCTCGGGACCGCGATGATCGCCCCCGTCCAGAAGGTCGTCGGGCCAGGCAACGTCTTTGTCACGGCCGCCAAGCAGCTCCTCCAGGACCAGGTCGAGATCGACTTCCCCGCCGGCCCCTCCGAGATCGCGATCGTCGCCGACGCGACCGCGAAGCCCGCCTACATCGCAGCCGACGTGCTCGCCCAGGCCGAGCACGACCCCCATGCGGCCGCGCTCCTGATAACAACCGACCAGGCGCTCGCGGACGCGGTCGGCCGGGAGCTCGGGGCGATGGTTGCCCGGACCGGGCGGCGCGCCATCGTCGAGCAGGCCCTCGAGAACTGCGGGTACGTGATCGTGGACTCGCTCGACGAGGCCGCCGCGGCCGTCGACCGAGTCGCGCCCGAGCACCTCTCGATCATGGTCGCCGACCCGCTCGCCGTGCTGTCGGCCGTCCACAACGCCGGCTCGATCTTTCTCGGCCCGTTCTCGCCCGTCGCCTGCGGCGACATCGCGACCGGGACCAACCACGTGCTCCCCACGGCTGGCCACGCTGCGACCCGCTCGGGCCTCGACGTCCGGCACTTCTGCAAGACCTCGACGGTCCAGCAGCTCTCCCGGGAGGGGCTCGAGGCGATCGCGGACGTGGTCGAGGCGATCGCCGCGGCTGAAGGGCTCGAGGCGCACGCGGCCTCGGTGCGGGTCCGGCGCCTCGGCTGACCGAGGGGGCGCTCCCGAAGCCACGGCGACGGCGTCAGCATTATATAAGCGTGCCGCGAATAGTCCACTGTCCGACGGGGGTCTTGAGGAGTGGAGCACGGAACGCGGAGACGGGCGGTCATCGCCTGCCTGCTGGTCGGCATGCTCGCGGCCCTGGCCGCAGCCGCAGCAGGGGTCGCCATCGACGGCCCGACCGTGATCACGGCCCCGGGGACCTACGTGCTCGAGCGGAACCTGACGGTCTCCGGCGGCACGGTCGCGATCGAGGTGCGCTCGCACAACGTCACGATCGAGGGAAACGGGTGGACCATCGCGGGTCGGGATGTCGCCAACTCGTGCGGGGTCCTCGTCCACGCGCCGGCCGGCCGCGTCCGGAACGTGACCGTCCGGAACCTCGAGATCCGCGACCTCCAGTTCGGGGTCTATTTCTGGAACACCGAGAACACCAGCGTCGAGCGGTGCCGGGTCGCATCCTGCACCTACGGGATCACCTTCAACCCGGCCCTCCGGGGGTGCGTCACGGCGAGCCGGCTCGAGGAGAACGACTACGGCCTCGCACTCTCCGGGGGGTCGAACTCGTTATCGGTCCGGTCGAACCGGGTCACGGACAGCCGGCGGACGGGGATCTACCTCTATCGCACCCGCGGCGGGGTGATCGCCGACAACTACCTCGAGAACGCCCGGAATGTCTACGTCGCGGAGCAGGCGAAGGAGATCAACTGGACGGCCGGGCCGCGCACCGGCACGTCGGTGACCGGGGGGCCGGTGCTGGGCGGCAACTTCTGGGGCCGGCCGAGCGGGCAGGGTTTCTCGCAGACCTCCCGGGACGCGGACAACGACGGGATCTGCGACCGGACGTATAGGGTCGCGGGGTACATGGTCGACACCCTGCCCCTTCGCGAGCGGACGAACCGCACGCCGCTCGCCGCCGGGTTCGCGGCCACGCCGGCGTCGGGCACGGCCCCGCTGACGGTCCGTTTCAACGACACCTCCCGCGGCGACGCCTGCCTCTGGGACTGGTCGTTCGGCGACGGCGCGACCTCGATCGGCCGGAACGCGACCCACGTCTACACAACGCCCGGACGGTACCAGGTCACGCTCCGGGTCCGCGATCCGACGGGGGCGAACACCTCGCTCCGCACCAGGACGATCTCGGTCGCGGCGCCCGTGAAGCGGCCGACGGCTGCGTTCCGCGCGGCGCCGCGGTCGGGGGCGGAGCCGCTCGCAATCCAGTTCACGGACGTCTCTGTCGGGTCGCCCCGGGCGTGGTGGTGGACCTTCGGGGACGGCACGAGCTCGACCGAGCGGAACCCGCGCCACGTCTACCGCGAGGCCGGGAGCTACACGATCGGTTTGCGGGTCTCGAACGCGGCCGGCACGTCGACGAAGACGGCGACGCGGTACATCACCGTGACCGCGACCGGCAAAGAGAAATATTAATAATGGGATTGGCAGATCATATCCTGCAGAGCAATCTGTGAGAGTAATCCCCATGGATAACAGAAGATTTGGCGGGCCGCCGCGTGGCGGTTCCAGGAATTTCGGTAGCAGCGGCCCGAGAGAGATGACCAAGGCGGTCTGTTCGGACTGTGGGAAAGAGTGCGAGGTCCCCTTCAAGCCGACGGAGGGTCGCCCCGTCTACTGCTTCGACTGTCTGCCGAAGCACAGGAAGCCTCGCTTTTAATCGGACGCGGGAACTGCCGCTCTGGCATCCCCCTGTTTTTTTGAGAACGACCTGTTGACCCGGAGCGTCAGCACTGTCAAACTGGCCGCGAAGAGGAGCTGCATGAGCAGGTTCGGCCTGAGCTCCATCGGGACGACGAAGAGCAGGACCGCGTAAAGCGGGGTGGTGAGCGCGACGATATCCTTGCGGGGCTTGAGGTACGCGAGGACCGCGAGCAGGACCGACCCCACAACGCAGCCCCACCCGAACGCACCCGGGTCCTCGATCAGGCCGGCCCCGGCCAGGGCGAAGGCGAGCAGGATCCCGCCGAACGAGGCGAGCGGGACTCCGATCGAGAGCAGGAGGTCCCGCTGGGCGTCTGAGACCATATGCACCTAGGGTTCTTCCTCGGGGGTGATAGGGTTATGCGTCCTCGCCGGTCAGGCGGACGCGCCCCGCAAAGACCGTGTCGACCTCCGCTTCGAGCCCGGCGAGCAGGGTTGCCCGCTCCGCCGCCTTCTGCTCGGCCACGCGGGAGAGGGCGGCCGCCTCGTCCCTGAGCACGGCCGCGCGGTGGTCGATCTGCCGCAGGCGGCTGGCAAGGCGTTCGCGCTCCTGCGCAACCGGTGAGGCCGCGAGTTCTCGCTCGAGCGCAACCGCCTCGCCCGTGACGCGGGCATGCTCGTCGACCCGTGCCTGGATGGTGGCTGCGACCGCGTCGGGGTCGTCGAAGAGGGGGTCGCCCTCCTTCGGCGCGATCTCGCCGGCGACCACGAGCTCGCGGACCACGGCGAGGCCTCCGGCGAGCGGCGCGGCGAGGGCCATTTCGTCGCCGGCGAGGGGCGAGGCGAGCGTGGACTGGAGGTGGTGAAGCCGGGTCGCGACCGGGCGGTCACCGCGCTTCGCCACGAGCCGCTCGGCACGGCGGAGCACCGTGATCAGCCCCCCGGCCTGTCCGCGGTGCGCGGCCTCGAGGGCGCTGGCGCGGGCCGCGAGCCGTTCAGCGTCGGCCTGGCGCCCGGCGAGCTCCCGGGCCGCGCCGGACCGGTCCAGGTCGCCAAGCGCAGTCTCGGCCGCCTTCCGCTCCTCGGCGAGGGCAGAGAGCTCGGCGGCAGCCTCAGCGGCCCGCCGCTCCGTGTCCTGTTTCTCGGAATCGAGCGCGGTCACGCGGTCGAGTCGCAGACGGAGGGCCGCCAGGGCCGCGAGGTCGCGCTTCTCCTCGCCGAGGGCCGCGGTCATGCCGTTCACGGCGTGGCCGATGACGTCGACACTGGCCTTGACGGCCTTTATCTCGTCGGGCAGGACCGCCCGCAGGTACCGCCCCTGCCCCCGGAGCGCCGAGATCGCGCACTTGAGGAGCCCGGCCGCGGCCGTGTAGAACTCGTGCGGGTCGTCGGGAAGGGGGCGGGCGAGGCAGGACTCCATCGCCCGTACGAACGCCGGGAGCGTCGTCCGCGAGATCTGCTCGAGTTTCGGGTGGAGGGCCGTGTCCCAGTCGGCCCGCGCGAGCCGTGCGATGACGGCGCCGAGGTCGGCGACGCCCCGCCGCGCCTCACGGGCCGGCTCCTCGAACGCGGGCCCGAGGCGCCCGGCGACCGCGGTCGACTCGTCGTCGAGCAGGCGGGGAAGATCGGCCAGGGCGACGCCGGAGGCCGGCGGCGCCCCGTCCTTCCGGGCGAGGAGGTCTTTCACAAAGCGGAAGACGGGCACGCTCAGTCACTCCTCGCAATCTGCTGGAGCCGGCCGACCCCGTCGATCTCGGAGATGACGGCGACCACGTCGGCCGGGACGAGGGGCTCCCACTCCTCCCCCTCGATCATCCGCCGGCGGATCTCGGTCCCGCTGTGGCGGTCGCGCTCGTACATCGCGTCCGTGTAGGTCGGGATGCCCGCCTCGGCAAAGAGCCGCACCACGAGCGGGTTCGCCGAGTGGACGATCCGGAACGGCGGCGTCATGGACTGGACGTGGGCAGCCCAGAGCGAGTTGCGCCGGAGGTCCTCGATCGGGATGACATAGAACGGCACCTCGAACCCTTTGAGCGAGCGCGTCAGCATCAGCACGCGCTCGCCAGCCGTGAACGGGTTCTGGAGCTCGTGCGAGATCTGGGCCGAGCCGATCCCGATCACGATCTCGTCCGCGGTCTTGGCGATCTCGGCGAGAACGGCGTGGTGGCCGTTGTGGTACGGCTGGAACCGGCCGATGTAGAAGGCGCGCTTCATGGCCCCTCCGCCAGGCGGGCGACCTGCGCCGCGAACGCGCCCGCAACGAAGCCCGCGTCGATGTTCACGACCGCGATCACGGAGCAGGACTGGAGCATCGAGCCGAGCGCGGCCTGGCCCGCGCCCTTGAACCCGTACCCGGTCGAGACGGGCAGCCCGATCACGGGCCGGTCCACGAGCCCGGCCACGACCGCGGGCAGGGTCCCCTCGCGCCCGGCCGCGACCACGAAGACGTGGCATTCGAGGAGGTCCTTCAGCGCCGGGAAGAGCCGGTGGATCCCGGCCGCGCCGACGTCGTAGGCGCACCGGACCGTGCAGCCCATCTCCTCGGCGACCGCGCGCGCCTCCTCGGCAACGGGGATGTCCGAGGTGCCGGCGGTCACGATCCCGACCATCCCCCCGCCCGTCGGCCGTTCGCGCCCGTCCGAGATGATCACGATGCCGGCCTCGGACCGCTCCTCGACCAGGAGGCCCGCCTCGGCGGCGGCAGCGCGGACCGCCGCGCCCTGCTCTGCCGAGACCCGCGTCACGAGGCACCGGCCGGCGGCCCGGGCGTGCGAGACGGCGATGGCGGCGAGCTGGGGCACGGACTTGCCCTCGGCGAGCACGGCCTCGGGCAGGCCGCAGCGGAGCTCGCGGCCTAGGTCGATCCGGGCGATCTCCCCGACCGCCTCGAGCCGGAGCCCCTCGATCTCCCGCGCGGCTGCCTCGAGCGGGACCTCGCCCGCCCGGTAGCGTTCGAGCAGCGCCCGAAGTGTCCTGTTCGCTGGCATGATCTGCACTACAGATATGGGTGCGCGTTAAATAACTGCTGCATCCATGTCCTACCTCGTCTACATCGCCTGGTTCGGCGCGGCCGTCGTCGCGTTCCTCTGGCTCCGCGACGCCCGGGTCTTCTGGCGGACCGGCCTTGCCGGGTACCGGAAGGCCGCGTACCGCGGCGTCCTCTTCACGGCCGTCGCGCTCGCCGGCGTCGGCGTCAGCTACGCCGCACAGGTGGAGCTCGTCGGCCTGGGCCTCGTCCTGCTCGCGCTCTACCTCCAGGGCCGGGTCGAGCGCGAGCGGATCTGGACCACCGAGTCCACGCTCGACCGCGCCCTGGGCAATGCCCCGCGGAAACAGAGATAACCCGACGGAACGGAATTTATAAGGATGCTGCAGCGACCGCGCGGGACACGGGACTTCCTCCCGGACGAGATGGAGGCGCGCGCCGAGATCGAGGGGCGCATGCGCGAGGCGGCGCGGTGCTTCGGCTACCGGCCGGTCCGGACGCCTGCCTTCGAGGAGCTCGAACTCTTCACCCTCCGCTCGGGGCCCGGGATCGTCAACGAGATGTACGCGTTCGAGGACAAGGGCGGTCGAGCGCTCGCGCTCCGGCCCGAGCTGACCGCGCCCGTGCTCCGGCTGTACGTGAACGAGGCCCGGGCGCTGCCCAAGCCCCTCCGCTGGTATTACGTCGATGACTGCTTCCGGTACGAGCGGCCGCAGAAGGGGCGGTACCGGCAGTTCTGGCAGTTCGGGGCCGAGCTGATCG
>CAYWVY010000037.1:0-21559 GCA_964461885.1 uncultured Methanospirillum sp.
CCGGTAAGCTGTTGCGACAAGAGTATCACCTGATGTGTCGATAATTTTGGTTTGTAGTTCTATATAAGAATTGGGGGTCTAGCCGATCAGATCGAGCAGTTCATGCCCATCCTCGAGCTGCCCGAGCGCCTCGGTGCCGATCAGGAGCGTCCGGCCGATCCGCTTCTGCCGCACCTCCTCGACCGTGACGCAGACCGCGTGAGTGTGCGTGATCTCGGAGAGGTTGCCGATCAGGCCCGCGCGCTTCGTCACCTTCTGGGCCGAGCCGAACCCGGCCAGGATCGTCTGCTCCTCGTAATGAGCCATCGCCTGGAACGGGGCACGCCGGAGGTGGTGGAGTTCGAGGCCGAGCCGCCGGAGTGCGGCGAGCGCCGCCGTCTCGGGGGCGGGCTCGGTGGGGGCGGCCCCCGCCTCGAAGTGCGAGGAGTAGGCGAGCAGGTCGATCGACTCGATCACCTCGGCGTTGAAGAACTCCTCGAGCTTGACCGCCATCTCGAGCGTTGTGCCCATGCCGGCCTCGTACTTGCTGATCGTGCGCCGCGAGACGCCGAGCGCGTGGCCGAGATCGCCAAGGGAGAGGTCCCGGCGCTCGCGGAGCGCGCGGAGCACGTCGCCGTCGATCTTCACGTACAGCCCGCCGGGCGAGGCGTAGACGAGCGGGGGGACGTTCTCGACGAAGTAGTCGTAGAGGGTCTCGGGGTGAACAGCCGCGATCCCGTAGCGGAGGTAGACCGCGCCGCGTTCAAGCTCGGTGTCACGCCCGCGTTCGCCAACGATCAGGGGCAGGCCGCCCAGGTGGATCGCGACCAGGTCGAGATCCCGCGCAATTTCCTCGGAGACGTTGTCGATCGGGCTCGCGACCTTGACGATCAGGAGCAGGTCCATGCGCTTGGCTACGAGATCGAAGGAGCGTGGGCGGAGGTTGCAGCGCTCCGAGCAGGCAAAACCTGCCATCAGGAGGACGCTGACCGCCTTGTTCACGAGCCGGGCCTGCACCATCGGACTTAATGAGACGTATCGCCCACCGAAGGTATAATTATGGCGATCGGGTGCCTCCGCATCGGGCTCGACGACACGGACGCGCCGGGCGGCCTCTGCACGACCTGGCTCGGGGCCGTGCTGGCCCGGCGGCTCGAGGCGGCCGACGTGCCCGTCCGCGAGCGCCGGCTGGTCCGGCTCAACCCGAACGCCCCGTTCCGGACGAGGGGCAACGCGGCGATCGCGCTCCACGCCGAGGGTGACCCGGAGCTCGCGTTCGTGATGGCGTGCAGTGTGGTCGAGGAGTTCGCGCCGCTTGACGCGCCCATGACGAACCCTGGGGTCGTGGTCGCGGACCGGCCCCTGCCACTCGCGTGCTACCGCCGGGCCGTGACCGACCTCTGCACGGTCGGCGACACAATCGATGGCCTGGACGCGGCCGGCGCGCGGTACCGCGGCTACGGCAACGCGCGGGGCCTGATCGGGGCGACGGCGGCCGTCGCGGCCGAGCTGCCCGACCGGACCTACGAGCTCCTCGCGTACCGCGAGCGGCCCCGCTGGGGCACGCCCCGCATGGTGGATCCGGGCTCGCTCTTCCGGGCCGAGAATGCGACCTTCCCGCACACCTGGGACTCGGTCGACCGGGCGAGTGGCGCGGTCGTCTGCGTGCCCCATACACCCGACCCGGTCCTCTTCGGGATCCGCGGCGAGAGCCCGGACTGGGTCGGTCGGGCCCGTGCGCTCGTCTCCTCCGAGCCGGTCGCATTCGAGACCTGCTGGACCACGAACCAGGGGACCGACGCCCACCTCGTGCCAGGCCGGTGCGGTTCGCTCAAGGAGGGGCGGTCGTACGCGGTCGAGGGGGTCGTCGCGGACCGGCCGGCGACGGGCGAGGGGGGGCACGTGACCGTCCTGGTCGAGGACGGGGCCGACCGCCTCCGGTGCATGGCTTACGAGCCGACCAAGGGCTTCCGGAACGTGGTCCGCGCGCTCCGGCCGGGCGACGGGGTCGTGGCCTGCGGCTCGTACCGGCAGGGCTCGCTCAACCTCGAGAAGGTGTCGGTCCTCGAGGTCGCAGCGTGCACGGCGACCCGCCCCCCACCCTGCCCGGCCTGCGGCCGGCGCACGACCTCGGCGGGGCGGCAGCGGGGCTGGAAGTGCCGCGCCTGCGGGGCGAAGGCACGCGAGCCCGAGGTCGTGGTCGAGGAGCGGACGATCGCGCCGGGCTGGTACGAGGTCCCGCCAATCGCGCGCCGCCACCTCGCCCGCCCGCTCTGCCGGGGACCCCCGTTCCTCGGCCCCGGAACGGCCGGGGAGTGAGGGGCGGACGAACCGGTTATCCCCGGCCCGGCCGCACGGATCGGCATGGAGCCGTTCGATGAGGGGGTGCATCCGCGGGAGAGCGGTCGGCCGGGCTGCCGCGCGCGGCCCGGGCCCGTCCTCGGGGTGGAGGCGCTCGTCCGGGAGCACCCCGGCTCGTTCCGGCCGTCCGGCCTCGCGGCGGCCCTCGCCGGGGAGCTCGAGCCGCCTGCCGTCGCGGAGGTCGTCGCGTACCTGCTCGAGACCGGGCGGATCGCACTCGACGACGAGGGGTATCTCGTCTGGAAGGGGTGAGCGGGGGCGATGGGGCGCACGGGGACGCGCCCGCCTGACGTCCGGAGAGGCGCGTAGCGCCTTTCGGTGTTCGGGACGAGCCTCTGCCCGGCCCCCCCCCAGCCGACCATGACGATCCGTTATCATGGATGAGTGCCAATGATCATCCCGATGGAGTGCGGTGAACCCGTCCGGCAGGTCGAGGTCCGGCCCGGCATGACTGCCGGGGCGCTCGTGGACGCACTCGGCCGGGCCGGCGCCTACAACGGCGGCTCGCTCGCCCGGGGCGTCGACCTCTGGGAGCGGATGCTGACCGATTCGGAAGCCGTCCGGTTCTTTGGGCTCGCCGGGGCCATGGTCCCGGCTGGCATGGGAGGGATGGTCGCGGACCTCATAGAGCGCGGGCACATCGACGTGCTCGTCTCGACCGGGGCGAACCTGACCCATGACGTGATCGAGGCGATCGGGTGCTCCCACTACCGCGGGACGGCCGACTGCTCGGACGTCGCGCTCCGCCACGACGAAATCAACCGGATCTACGACGTCTTCCTCCCGAACGCCGCGTTCGTCCGGTTCGAGGAGTTCATGCAGGAGGCGTTCGCCGAGCTCCCCGAGGGGGAGGTCCTCTCGATCCAGGAGCTGCTCGCCCACTTAGGAAGGCAGCTCCCGTCGGGGATCCTGGCGACGGCGGCGCGGAAGGGCGTTCCCGTCTACTGCCCCGCGATCCAGGACTCGATGATCGGCCTGCAGTACTGGCTCTTCAACCAGACCCACCGGGTGACCGTCGACGCGTTCCGGGACATGCCGGGCCTCCTCGACCGCTGCTTCGGGGCGAAGCGCGCCGGGGCGTTCCTGGTCGGGGGCGGCGTACCCAAGAACTACATCCTCCAGTCGATGCTGATGACCGAGAACGGCTTCTCGTACGCCGTCCAGCTGACCGGGGACCGCCCCGACCTCGGCGGACTCTCGGGCGCGACGCTCGACGAGGCGCGGTCCTGGGGCAAGCTCGCCGAGGGGGCAGACGCCGTGACCGTCTACGCCGACGCGACCATCACCTTCCCGCTCATGGCCGCGGCCCTGCTCGAGCGGCTGGAGGCCCGGCATGGCTGAGCTGATCCTCGCTCTCGACGTGACCGACCCCCTCGAGGCGCTCGAGATCGCCGAGACCTGCGCCCCGTACCTCGATCGGCTCAAGCTCGGGTACCCGCTGATCCTCCGGGCCGGGCTCGGGATCGTCAAGGACCTGGCCTCACTCGACCTCCCCCTGATCGCCGATTTCAAGGTCGCCGACATCCCGAACACGAACCGGCTGATCGCCGAGCAGGTCTTCACCCGCGGCTTCGACGCGATCATCTGCCAGGGTTTCGTCGGGCGCGACGCGATCGAGGCCTGCGTCGACACGGCCCGGGCGTACGGGGGCGAGTGCTACGTCGTGGCCGAGATGAGCCACCCCGGCGCGACCCAGTTCTTCAGTCGCGGGATCGCCGAGCGGCTGGCCGAGCTCGCGGTCGAGTGCCGCGCCGATGGGATCATCGCGCCCGGCACCCGGCCCGAGCGGATCAAGGCCCTCCGGCCGATCGTCCGGCAGCGGAAGATCTTCTCCCCCGGCATCGGGACGCAGGGCGGGGACCTCGCGCGCGTCGCGCCGCTCGTCGAGGGCGTCATCGTGGGCCGGACCATCTACGAGGCGCGCGACCCGGTTACGGTCGCGGCCGAGCTCGCCGACACCCTGAAGGCGCAGCGGGGGCCCTAGCGTGGCCGATGATGAGCACTCATCCTGACCGGCGATGAGCCCTATGAGTCCCTGAGGCCGTGCGGCGGCCATGCCGCCGCCGACACCTTTACGTCCGGGATCCCCTATTCTCTAGGTATGGACTGGACCCCAGAGCAGCAGGCCCTCGCCCGGAAGTACCCTCGGCTTGACGACATCCCGGCCGAAGAGCGGCGGTACAAGTGCCACACCTGCCACCTGATCGTCGACGCCTCGCCCTGTCCGAACTGCGGCGAGGAGCACCTGCAGGTGATGTGCCCCCTCGACCACTGCCACTGCGCCCACGAGATCGTGACCGGGATCGAGTACTGCCCGCTCTGCGGTGCGGCCGCCTGCCCCGAGTGCGGCTCCCACGACGTGGTCCAGATCTCGCGGGTCACCGGGTACCTGCAGGACGTCTCCGGCTGGAACGCGGGCAAACAGCAGGAGCTCAAAGACCGGATCCGCTACACGGTCACATGAGGTATTACACGAAGGAGGGGTCGCTCCTCCTTCGCGGGATCGCCACGGCCGCCGGCCCGGATCTTCCGCCCGGGGGCCGGGCCTGCACCGCCCTTCTCCTCGCGCCGGCCTCCGCCGCCTGCCCCGCCATGCCCGGGATCGACCTGGCCGCGACGCGGCACGGCCTCGACCCGAACGCGTGCTGCGGGCTCGTCACAGGCGCGGACGTCCGGCAAACCGTGGTCGCCCAGTACGACCGGACCACGGCCTTCGCCCTCGCCGACGGCGATGCGGTCGCGCTCGTGGTCTGGACTGCGGCGCGTGTGTCCCCCTCCGACACCGGCGCGGTGCTCGAGGCGATCGCCGCAGCCTGTCCCGTCCGCCCCGGCGGGCTGCTCCTCGCCTCGGAGGGCGCGGATGGCGAGGTCGCGCCCGGGCCCCTCTGCGAGGCCGCGGGGGCGGCCGTCCGCGAGGCGCTCGCCCGGCGGGACGCGCCGTCGGACGGCCCCGCCTTCCTCATCTACAGCCGCTTCGGCGGCGGGCACTGGGTAACCTGGTCGGCCGAGGGTTGCCCGTACTACCCCTGCCACCACATGGAGCACCAGCGCTGCGACTTCTGTTACTGTCCGCTCTACCCCTGCGGCGACAAGACGCTCGGCGAGGAGGTCGTCTCCTCGACGGCCGGGGCTGTCTGGAACTGCAGTGCCTGCACGCTCCTGCACGAGCCCGCCGTCGCGGACCACCTCCGCCGGAACCCGATGGCCTCCCTGGCCGAGCTGAAAAGAGTGAACCGCCGCCCGTAGGCGGGACTCAGGCCTCGATACCGAGGGCCGAGAGCACCTCGCCCACGGGCACGCCGTGAGCGGCCGCAGCCTCCTTGATCGTCTCGCCCTTTGCGATTGCGCAGCCGACACAGCCCATACCGAACTTGAAGAGGACCTGTGCGGCTTCGGGTTTTGCCTGAAGCAGTTCGTAGATTGTGCTGTCTC
This sequence comes from uncultured Methanospirillum sp., assembly GCA_964461885.1. Lineage (GTDB taxonomy): Archaea > Halobacteriota > Methanomicrobia > Methanomicrobiales > Methanospirillaceae > UBA288. The sequence goes on from CAYWVY010000037.1 coordinate 5,773, forward strand.
CCGTGAGAGTCATATCCTATGATACGTACCACGCCGGTTTATGATTGTTACGCTCGGAATACTTTCACACCGCAATGGTCGGGATATATACACCCCCTGATCGAATGGTGTACCGGAGATGTAGGTATGGATCTATCCATAGTCGCAGAAAGAATCTCCCAAAAGATCCTTTCGAAAGGAAAGACTGTCGACCAGAAACAGATCGAGGCGAAGCTCCGCCTGCTCGTTGACGAGTTCGGGGTCCAGCCGGCCGAGGCCGAGCGGACCGTGATCAGCGAACTCGGGCGCGAGTACCAGGTGCAGGGGCTTGCCGGGGCAGTCGAGTCCGACCGCCACGCGATCGCCGAGCTCGTGGCCGATGAGTGGGTCACGATCGAGGGCAAGATCGTGGGGCTCTCGGCGCCAAACAGCCCGTCAATCGCCCAGACTGGGATCATCGCCGACGCATCGGGAGCGATCCGGTTCGTGGTCTGGGCAAAGGCAGGGGCGCCGGCCCTCGAACAGGGGCGCTGGTACCGGATCGAGTCGGCCGTGGTCGACGTCTTCCGCAACGCCCCGAACCTGAAGGTCCACTCGGGCACGACCGTGACCCCGATCGAGACCGACAAACCGCTCCTGCCGTCGGTGGTGAGCGTGGCCGAGCTGAAGCCCGGCGTCGGATCGGTTCGGGTAAAGATGGTCCAGGAGTGGGAGGCGCGCTCCGACCGGATCCTGCAGACCGGCCTCGCCGGGGACCCGACGGGCACGATCAAGTTCACGATCTGGAAGGAAGAGGGCAAGGAGCCGCTCACATCGGACACGGTCTACGACATCTACTACGCGACCGTCGATGAGTACAACGGCCGCCTCTCGCTCGTGCTCAACTCGGGGACCGTGATCCCCGACGAGGAGGCCGACCTCGAGGTCGGTGTCGGCGGGCAGGTCTACGCGGGCGCGATCGTCCACGTTGGCCAGGGCTCAGGGCTCGTGAAGCGCTGCCCGGTCGAGGGGTGCAACCGCGTCCTCTCGCGACAGAACTACTGCCCGATCCACGAGATCCAGCCCGAGTTCAGGTACGACCTCCGGATAAAGGCCGTCCTCGACGACGGCGTAACGACGAAGAACATCCTGATGCAGAGAGAGATGACAGAGGCCGCGGCGGGCCTCACGCTCGACGAAGCCGTCGAGATCGCCGAGAACAGCCCGCTCGGCATGGACGAGGTCTTCCTCCGCGTCCAGTCGGCCGTAATGGGCCGGTACCTCGACTGCCACGGGCGCGAGATGGACACGACCGTGCTCGTGACGGCGGCCGAGCGGCACCCGTACGACTCCGCGGCCCTGGCTGCGCTGATCGACCGCGCAGGAGGTGAGCGTGATGAAGCCTGAGAACCAGATGACCTTTGGCGCCCGGCGCGAGGCCCGGTTCGAGCGCGAGCCCGCCCGCCGGGTCTTCGCGGCCGAGCTCCGCGAGTCGAGGTTCCAGTTCAAAGAGGGGACCGAGGAGAAGAGCCCGACCTACGTGCTGCTCCCGACGGGGCAGCGGTGCAACCGCATCTTCGTGGTCGGCTCCATGACCGAGAAGATGCGGCAGGGCGAGCAGAACATCTTCTACCGCGCCCGGGTCGTCGACCCGACGGGCACGACCTTCGTGACGGCCGGCAACTACCAGCCCGAGGCGATGCAGCAGATCGCCCGGATCGAGCCGCCGGCGTTCGTGGCGGTCGTGGGCAAGCCGAACGTCTTCGAGGCGCCGGACGGCGGCGGGGTCTACGTCTCGCTCCGGGCCGAGTCCGTGACCGTGGTCGATCGCGAGACGCGCGACCTCTGGGTTCTCGACGCGGCGAAAGCGACCCTCGACCGGATCGACGCCTACGGCACGACCGAGGATTCGAAGAAGGCCGCGGAGGAGTACCGGATCGACCCCGCGCTCTTCCGAAAGACGGTTACGGACGCGCTCGCGCAGATGCACCTCTGATCCTTTCCTTTTTTTGCCCGGCAACCGGATAGATCCAGCGTATGCGCCGGGCGATCTGGGTACTGCTTCTCCTGGCATCCCTTGCCGTCGTGCTCCCGCAGGTCGCCGTTTCGCTCGTCCTGCCGCCCGGCACGGTCCATGCACCCGTGGCGCCCTCGCTTGGTGAGCCGGTCACCTGGCCGTACGCGTTCGGCGCGCTCGTCTGCCACCAGCTGCCGGACCGGTCGTTCACGATCGCCGGGAACCAGTTTCCGGTCTGCGAGCGCTGCCTCGCAGTCGAGCTCGGGATGGTCGCCGCGCTCGCCGCGGCAGTGCTCGTCGCGCCCCGCGGCGGGTTCGTCACCGCGCTCTCGGCGTTCCTCCCCGGACGCCTCCGGTCGCGGGCCGATGTGCTGGCAACCGGCGTCGCCCTCATGCTCCCGATGGTCCTCGACGGCGGGCTCCAGCTCGCGACGGCCTATGTCTCGGCCATGCCGCAGCGGCTCCTGACCGGGTTCCTGTACGGCATCGGGCAGGCCGGTGTCGTCATCGGACTTGCCGCCCGGCTCCTTGACGACCGGAGCGAAAGCCTGATGGGATCGCCCGGCCGATGAGCGGTCATGCCCCGGCCGGTCGTCCTGATCCAGCCCGACGCATCCCTCCACGACCTTCCCGGCCACCCTGAGTCCCAGGCGCGGCTCGAGGCCGCGCTGGCCAGCGTGCCGCCCGAGCTCCGAACGATTGTGCCGGGTGCCTCTGTGTCGCCCGGGGACCTTGCCCGCGTTCACGCGCCGGCGTACATCGCCGCCGTCCGGGAGCGGTGCGAAGCCCTGACGGGGATCGGCCACCTCGACCCCGATACCTATATCACGCCGCAATCGTACGACGTCGCCCGGTCGGCCGCGGGGCTCGCGCTCGAGGCCGCGAGGTACGCGCTCGCCGGCACCTCCGCGTTCGCCATGATCCGGCCGCCGGGCCACCACGCGGAGCGGACGCATGCGATGGGCTTCTGTCTCTTCAACAACGTGGCCGTGGCCGCTGCCGCGGCGCTCGACACCGTCCGGCGGGTCGCGATCATCGACTGGGACGTCCACCACGGGAACGGGACGCAGTCGGCCTTCTACGGTACCGACCGGGTCCTGTACTGCTCGGTCCACCGCCGGTTCCACTTCCCGGGGACCGGCTGGTACGACGAGCGCGGCGTGGATGCCGGGCTCGGGTTCACCCTGAACGCCCCGCTCGCGGCCGGCAGCACCGGCCCCGACTACCGGCACGTCTTCGAGTCGGTCTTCTGCCCGGCCCTCGCCGCGTTCAGACCAGACCTGGTCCTCGTCTCGGCCGGGCAGGACCCCCTCGCGGACGACCCACTCGGCGGCATGGCCCTCGCGCCCTCCGACTTCGGCATGATGGCGCGCCTCCTGCTCGAGGCCTCGGGCCGCCCACTCGCCCTCGCCCTCGAGGGTGGGTACGGCCCGCGCCACGCGGATGCCGTCACCGCCGTACTCGACGCACTCGAGGGCGGGGACGCCCCGGCGGCACGGGGCGAGCCGCGCCCCGGGACTAGGCACGTCACCGGGTTCCTGGTCGCGGACTCGCCCCTGCTCGACAGCCGCTAGTAGGGAACCACGAGGGCGAAGGCGAGCACGACCGTCGCGAGCAGCACCAGGAACAGGAGCAGGCGCAGGGATCGCAGCGGCACGCGGACGCCACGCGGCGAAGCCCGCCGGACCGCGCGTGAAGACCGGGCCGGGGCGTGGACCAGGACCCCGCCCGAACAGGTGAGCAGGAGCAGGCTGATCGCGAGCGCCTCTACCGACGGCTCCTGCTCGTAGATGAATCGGGCTACCGCGAGGGCCGTGACGAGCATGGTAGGGTGGTCCGGAGCCAGGCGCAGAAGGTCCGCTCCTCGGCGAGATAGGTCCTTTCATCCGGGCCGTCGTCGAATGCCGAGGGATCGGAGGGTGCCATGATGACGGGGAACAGAGCCCCGTATAGTCTCATATGATATTTATGGACTCATTACGGCAAAAGGGGCAAATACTTACAGCATTGTCGAGCAGTGTGACTCCGGTCGAAATACCGGAGAACGGAGGTAACATTTCATGTTTGGCGGAGATCTGCTCTGGCTGGCAATCGTGTTCTTCGTCCTCACCATCGTTGCGGCCGTTCTTGGGGCCCACGCGCGGCGAGGCTCTCGATGGACATCGCGAAGTGGTTTGTGATCATCTTCATCGTGCTCGGGATCATCGCCTTGCTGCTCTAGCGGGCCCGGCCGATCCGGCGGCCGTGCGAGACACGTCCCCTCCCTCTTTTCCCGATGCCGGGGCCGATCGTGGCAGGATACGTTGAACCGGGAGGCATGACAAAAACCGAAGAGATGAAGGGTGCCGTCCTCCTGCACGACCCGGCGGAACCGTCCGGGATCGTCGACGGCCCCCTCTTCGCGAGGGGCATTCAGCCGCAACCGTCCGCCTCAACAGGACGAACGAGATCCGTGACGGCCTCGACAGGGCCGGCCACCCCTGGCTCGCGGCCGGGGCGGCACTCCACCTGCCCGGGGCCAACCGCCTCTGCGGGGCCGTGCTCGACTACGTCCTTCGATGGTAGGCGGTCGGCTCGCGCTCGAACCGGCCGTAGATCCGCCGAACCCGCCGCGCGAGCGTCTTCCAGCCCTCCTTGCGGAGGACGGGGCCGTCGCGGAGCTTGATGTGCGAGATCCGGACCTTCTTTCCGCCGAAGATGTAGACCTCCCCGACCACGTAGACCTCCTCGCCGTCGGCCTGCTGGTGGAGCGGGATCGTCTCGCGCCCGCGGTGAACTGAGATCGGGACCACCACATCCTCGACCACGCGGGTCCAGAGGGTCACGATCCCGTCGGCCCGGGCCCGCTGCACGCGTCCTCCGCCGACCGCCTCGATCGAGCTGATCTCAACGCCGGCCGCCTCGTCCCCCTCCCCCTCGGCCACGAAGAGGTCGCCGACCTCGACCAGGTCCGACGGCATCAGTTCTATCGTGCCGGGAGCCGATTCGGTCCCGGCCGAGACGATCGCGCGAACCCGGATCGGCTCCGGCGGGGCCTCCCCCCGGGGCTCGTGGTATATGTGGCCGCAGGCCGAGCACTTGAGCAGGAGGTCGTGGGACTCGCGGAGGACCTCCTGATCGGTCTCCTCGCCGCAGCCGGGGCAGCGCTGGTTCCGTTCCATGGCCAAACGATTGGGAGGGAGCGGGAGTTAAACCTGCGGGTCGTCGGCCATCAGAAGAGGTCACCGCGCCAGAAGATCACAATCCCGAACACGCAGAGCAACGTCGTGAACCCGATAATCAGCACAAACGCGTCCGGCGAGTCCTGGAGGGGCAAGTCCACGTTCATCCCGTAGAATGACGCGATCAGTGTCGGGATCATCAGGATGATCGTGACGGTGGTGAGGGTCTTGACCACTGTGTTCAGGTTGTTCGAGATGAGCGAGGCGAAGGCCCCCATCATGTTCGACAGGATCGACGAGTAGATCTTGGCCATGTCCATGGCCTGCTTGTTCTCGATGATCACCTCGTCGAGCAGGTCCTGGTCGTCCTGCTCCAGCTGCGAGTACTTCGCGTTGTGGAACTTCTCCATCATGAACGCGTTCGACCTGAGCGAGGTCGAGATGAAGACCAGGCACTTCTCGAGGTTCAGGAGCCGGATCAGCTGCTCGTTCCGGGCCGAGCGGTGGAGCTCCTTCTCGACGTTGTTCGTCACCCGGTTAATGTCCCGGAGGTACCTGAGGAAGAGGAGCGTGGTCTTCAGGAAGAGCTGGAGCACGAACCGGTTCTGGTCGTGGGTCGCGAAATTCCTGACCCGGCCCTGCTTGAAGTCGGCGATCAGCTCGGAGTCGATGGCCGAGACCGTGATCACCAGGTCGCCGACCAGCACGATCCCAAGTGGCAGGGTCGTGACCGGGATGTCGTCGGTCCAGGAGTCGAGGTGGGGGACGCGGAGCACGATCAGCCGGGCGCCGTCCTCGGTCTCGAGCCGGGCCCGCTCATCGAGGTCGAGCGGGTCGGTCAGGAAGTCGAGCGGGATCCCGAACCGTTCCACGAGCAGGGCCAGTTCCTGGTTGCTCGGATTCGAGACGTGAACCCACGACCCTGCGACAAAGTCGTCGATGGTCAGGAGCCCCTCGCTCGTGGACTTGTAGATCGTGATCACACTCTCACCTCTTTTCCGGGCTCAGTCGCCTGCCGGCGTTCTCACCTCGAATATCGTGTGCGCAGCCGCTGCGGCGTTTGATTCGCGACATCCCCCGTTCAGGGAGCGGGATCAGAAAAACGAGTGGCCAGAAGACGTGTATTCACAAAAGGGTGCGCCGTCTCTGGTAAAAGGGCTTTGGATCGGTCTCAGAGCGTGAGCCGTTCCTGGAGGGTCGCGGGACGGATGTGGAGCTGCTCGACGGCCGCGGCCCCCACCGCGTCGAGGGCCCCGGGCGGCGCGTACACGCCGAGCCGCCACTGCCCCCGCCGTGTCTCGTTGAGCGTCCGGACCATGGGGGACCGTTCCTCGAGGGGAAGGGTGCCCGCTCCGCTCCGGATCCGGACCTCCATCGAGAGGTCACGCGGGAACGGTGGCGCGTCCACGATCACCTGGTCGGGCGGCACCCCGGCCGCCTCCGCGATCGCCTGCGCGGCGGCGAGGGCCTGGAGCGGGTCCGATCCGGCCTGGAGTTCGGCCCAGTTGACCTGATCTCGCCCGACGTAAACGGCGCGCTTGTAGAGCTGCCGGATCGTGATCCGCCGTGCAAGCGCGCGGGCCCCGGCCTGCGGCGACCCGAGCAGGGCCTGCATGCAGGCCCCGTCGTCGCTCGAGAGGAGGGCCGCGGCCTGCTCGTGCCCGCCCGCGCCGGCCAGGTGGAGGTGGAGGGCGAGCGCGAACATCCCCTCGGCAATCCGGGCCACGTGGTGGTAGTAGACCGACGGCCGCATCAGGGTCCGGGCGACGAGCAGGGACTCGGCCGCCGCTATCCCGCCCTCGTCGATGGCGAGCCCGTGGCCGGTTATCCTCACGGAGCGGATCAGCCGCTCGGCGTCGACGGTCCCGTAGGGCACGCCCGTGTAGTGGGCGTCGCGCCGGAGATAGTCCATCCGGTCCACGTCGAGCTCGCCCTGGATGATCCCGGCGAGCGGGTGGTCGCCGGCCACGAGCCGGCAGACCTCGGCCGGGTCGACCCCGGCCTCGTCCAGGAGGCGGGCCGCGCCCGAGGCCTCGACGAGCTCGCGGATCTCCTGGTGGTCGCGGCCGAGCCGGGCGCAGAGGAAGGGCTCGGTCACGTGGCTGTACGGCCCGTGGCCCACGTCATGCAGGAGAGCGGCCGCGGTCACGGTGCGGGCCGTGGCGGGGTCGAGCTCGAGGTGGCCGCAAAGCCGCTGGGCGAGGTGCATGGCACCGAGCGAGTGCTCGAAACGGGTGTGGTTGGCCCCGGGGTAGACGAGGTAGGCGAAGCCGAGCTGCCGGACCTGGCGGAGGCGCTGGAGCAGGGGCGCATCCACGAGCGGGAGGAGCGCGGGCTCGACCTCGATGTACCCGTGGACCGGGTCCCGGACCGATTTCGCCCCCCGCGCCATCGGGATCAACTTAACCGTTCCGGCATATAAGCGATCAGGGATGATCGCCGTTCTTTCCGGGGGAACGGGGACCCCGAAGCTCCTGCGGGGCCTTCGCCGACACCTCGACGACACCGATCTCGCCGTGGTCGTGAACACGGGCGAGGACTGCTGGGTCTCGGGCGGTCACCTCTCGCCCGACGTGGACACGGTCCTCTACCTCTGCGGCGGGCTCCTGAACGAGCAGACCTGGTGGGGGATCGCGGGCGACACCTTCGCGTGCCACGAGGCCCTCCGGTCCCTCGGGGAGGAGGAGGTCGTTCGGATCGGTGACCGCGACCGGGCCGTCCAGCTCCTTCGCGGCGAGCTCCTCCGGCGGGGCCGGACGCTCACGGAGGCGACCGAAGCCCTCGCCAGGCGGCTCGGGGTCGGGGTCCGAGTATTGCCCATGGCCGACGAGCCGTACGTGACCCACGTCCTCATCGACGGCGGGCGGCTCCACTTCCAGGAGTGGTGGGTCCGGCACCGCGGCGCCGTCCCTCCCCGTGGGCTCGCCTGGGAGCCCGCGCCGCCGCCGCCCGCGACGCCGGCGGTAATTGAGGCGCTCCGGGAGGCCGACGCCGTGGTGATCGGCCCGTCGAACCCGGTCACGTCGATCGGCCCGATCCTCGCCTGCGACGGGGTCCGCGAGGCCCTCCGCGACGCCTTCGTGATCGTGGTCTCACCGTTCATCGGCAACGAACCGATCAGTGGCCCCGCGGGCGCGCTGATGGCCGTGCAGGGGCTCGAACCCGGCTCGCGCGGGGTACACGCCCTCTACCGCGACTTCTGCGACGTCTTCGTCCAGGACGTCCGCGACCCGGTCGAGGTCCCCGGCGCGGCCCGGGCCGACACGCTGATGACCGACGCGAGCCGGAGCGAGGGGCTCGCAGAGTTCGTGCTCGACATTGCCCGGCGCTAGGCCCGCTTCAGCCGCTTCTCGATCGCGAAGCGCCCGCGCCCGAACTCAGCGCAGAGCCGGGCGACCGCCCCCCCCTTGCCGAGCCCTCCGTTTCGGAGGCGCGCGTACTCCTCGCGGAGCGCGGCGTCCTCCTGGGGAGACCAGGCCCGGCCCCGGTTCGGAACGGGCGCGAGGACCGGGCGGCGGAGCGCGGCCAGCCGTTCCCCGGGGACGAGGGCCGCGAGTTCGGGGACGCGCGCTTCGAAGATCGCGTCCGAGACCTCGAACCCGGCGAAGCGGCGACCGAGGCCAATCGCGACCCGGGCCGTTGAGCCGCCCCCGAGAAAGAGGTCGCAGACGAGGTCGCCCTCGTTCGAGGCGTACTGAATGATCTTCTCGAGGAGGGCCAGAGGCAGCTCGTTCCGGTTTTTAGCCCGGCCCTTCTTGTACTCGCGCCCGATGGTCCAGACGTCCTCCCGGTCCAGGTAGTTCACCGAGCCACCGTCCTCGCCCCGCTCGGCAAGGCCGTACCGTGCCTCGAGGTTGAAGGTCCGGGTGCCGCCGGGCCGGGCCCAGTAGAGGACGTGGTAGTGGCTCGAGACGAACTTCCGCGTGGTCCAGACCCCGAAGGGGTACTTCCAAACGATGTGGTTTACCTCGACGAGCTCGGCCTCGCGGAGGGCCCCGAGGACCTCGTAGAGGTGCGTGTATCCCGAGACGACGAAGAGCGCGCCTCCCGGCCGGAGGACCCGCGCGGCCTCGGTCACCCAGGCGCAGGTGAAGGACATGTACTCGGCGGCGGCGACCTCGACGTAGCCGTCGACCACGTGCGACTCATCGCGGTTATAGTGGCGGTCGAGCCGGTCGCCGTCGATCCCGTACGGGGGGTCCGTCACGATCAGGTCGACCGTTCCGTCGCCGAGGAACCGGCGGGCCCCCTCGACGCAGTCGCCGTTGACAAAGAAACTCTCGCCGCACCGGACCGGATCCGCAATCGCCATCGGAGGAGTGTGGGCGCGGCAAGGCATTCAAGCATGCGAAACCGTGATGAGGACAGCCGGCGAGAGACGGTCCATGCCCCGCCTCTCCCCCCTGCTCCTCGCCGCGGTGCTCGTGGTCGCAGCCGTCTGGGCCTATGACGCCTACGCCCACCTCGCGCCGCCGCCGACCGAGCTCGCGGGCGAGCTCCGCGAGGCGAACGGCACCCCCCTGGACTCAGTCTCGGCCTATCGCGAGAACTCGATACGCGGCCCACCCGCGATCGACCCCGGCACGTACCGGCTCGCCGTCGGTGGGGCCGTCGGCCGACCCCTGAACTACACCTACGGCCAGGCGCTCGACAAGTTCCCGCACGAGAGCCGGGTCGTCACGCTCAGCTGCGTCGAGGGCTGGGACGTGACCTCGTTCTTCGAGGGGGTGGCCGTGATCGACCTGCTCGAGGCCTCGGATCCCTCGCCGGACACGACGACCGTCGTCTTCGCCGCGCTCGACGGGTACACGACCTCCCTGCCGCTCGCCGCGGTCCGCGACCGCCGCCTCCTGCTCGCACACCGGGTCAACAACCTGACCCTGCCCCGATCGCTCGGCTTCCCTTTTATCCTCGTGGCTGAGGACCGGTGGGGGTACAAGTGGTGCCGCTGGGTGACCCGCATCGAGGCCTCGACCGATCCGACGTACCGGGGCTACTGGGAGCGGCGCGGGTACGCGAACGACGGCGACCTGACCCGGTCGTTCTTCGGGCCATGAACCCGCACCGGGCGCTCGCGCTCGCCCTGCTCGCGATCGCAGCCCTGCTCCTTCTCTCTGGGTTCGGGATCACGCACCACACCCTCGTCGGGCCGCTCACGCTCGGGCTCCTCGACAAGCCGACGGCCCAGCTCCTGCACACGCTCCTCTGGGGGCCGTTCGCGGTGCTGCTGCTCCTCCACTGCGGGAGGAGCCGTTGAAAAAGGGGTTACTGCCAGCCTTCGAGGTCGGCCATCAGCTCGTCGCAGGACGAGACGATACGCGCGCAGGCGTCGCGGATCGCCGCGAGAGGAGCCCGCCCCTCGCGCGTCGTGACGAGTACCTCGGGGTCGGCGAACTGGAACTTGATCATGTACTTCGCCACGTCGACGCCCGGGTCGAGCAGCAGCTCCTCGACGAGGGCGTTCATGAACGTGTGCCCCTCGCCCGCGACCACGAGCCTCGCCTTGGCCGGCTCGAGTTCGAGGACCTTGACATCCATGTCTCCAGCTTTGGGCGGAGAAGGGGTTTAATGGTATGGGTACCCCCTAGAGACGGGGGCGGCCCTCCGGATTGGCCGGGGGCCGGGGCGGGGCCGCGACGTGGTCGCCGAGCACGAAGGTCTCGCCATCCCGCCCGAGGTGGGGGAGGTCCCAGGGGACCAGGTGGGCGAGGTGGACGCAGCGGAACGCCTTCGGCTCGAGCCGCGCCGCGAGGACGAGGGCCTGGTCGTAGGTCATGTGCTTGTTGATCAGGTACCCGGCCGGCGCGATCGCGTCCAGGAGGAGGAGGTCCGCGCCGTGGAGGAGAGCGAGCGACGCATCGGGGATGTCGGCCCGGGTGTCGGCCGTATATGCGAGCACGGCGCCGTCGGCCTCGATCCGGAGGCCATACGTCGGCTGCGGCGGGTGGTTGACCGGAACGAGGGTGATTCGTGCACCGCAGAGGTCGAACGGCTCGAACGGCGCGTGGGCGTACTGCGGAAAGGAGAGAAACGAGAAGACACGCGCGCAGTAATCGAGGACCTCGGGGGCGGCATGGACTGGCGGCGGCTCCTGGACTCGGTAGAACTCACCGAAGCCCATGAAGTGGTCGTAGTGACCGTGGGTCCAGATCACCGCGTCGATCAGGGGCGAGCAGGCGTCCAGGAGCTGGCGCCGGAGGTCGGGGCCCGTGTCGATCAGGAGCCGCCGGTCGCCGATCGTCAGCAGGAGCGAGGTCCGGAGGCGTTCGCGGCCGGACGCGCGGGCCTCCCGGCACTGCGGGCAGGCGCACCCGATCTTCGGCGTCCCGATCGCGTCGCCCGTACCGAGCAGCCGGACCTCCATCCTACACCCACGACCGGTCCTTAATCACGTTCCGCTTGAGCACCATGTTGACGCCCTTCTCGATGTCCGACTGCCGGACCAGGGTCCGGTTCTCCATGAGGGCCGTGAGCACCCCCTCCTTGACGATCATGCGGAGGTCGGCGCCCGAGAACCTGTCGGTCTCGTCTGCGAGCCGGTCGAGGTCGGCCTCGGTCTCGAGCCCGGACGTCACCTTGCGCAGGATCTCGAGCCGCATCTGCCGGTCCGGCAGGGCGAACTCGACCACCTCGTCGAAGCGGCGCCAGGCCGCCTCGTCGAGCAGGCGCGGATGGTTGGTCGCGCCGATCAGGACCACGCTCGACCGGATCAGGCTGACCTGGTCGATGTTCTTGAGGAGCGCGTTCACGGCCCGCTTCATCGCGCCGTGGTCGTCCGAGACCCGGCTCTTCGCGACGAAGTCGAACTCGTCGACGAAGAGGATCGCCGGGGCGAGCCGGTGGGCGAACTCGAAGACCCGGTCGATGTTCTTGGAGGTCTCACCGAGGTACTGGCTCGTGATCATCGAAAGCCGGACCTCGATGATCGGCATGTCGAGCACGTGCGACATCGCGAGGGCGAGCGAGGTCTTGCCTGTGCCGGGCGGGCCGACGAAGAGGAACTTGCCGATCTCAGCGATGTCGTGAACGCGCAGGTAGGGCAGGTTCGCGAGCGCGATCTTGACCCTCTCGATCGCCTCGAGCTGCTCGGGGGTCAGCACGAGGTCGTCGAGCCGCTTCCGGATCTCCTCGGGGGCCGAGACGATGCAGAGCTCGAGGGCCGAGCGCATGCGCTCGTCCTCGGCGAGGAGGGCCGAGACCCTGCGGTCGAGGTAGGCCTTGGTCTCCTCGTACTTCGGGTTCCGCAGGCGCGCATCGGCGTAGCTGATCCCCTCGATGGGCTCGTTCCGCTCGTAGTACCAGGCGAGGGCCGGGTTCTCGCGGATCAGATAGGCCCCGCCCCGCCGCAGGAACCAGTGGGCTGCCTCGGCGAGGGCGGTCACGCGGAGGCGCTGGCCGAACTCCTCGTAGCTGACGAACGGGTTCTTCTTGAGCCGCTCGGCCGCGTCCGGGATGCCGAGCGTCTTCTTGATCATCGCCTCCGAGACCGCCACCGGCCGCTTGGCCTCGGTCGCGCCGGCCACGCCGAAGACCTCGCGACAGCGGGGCGGCAGGTCGTTCAGGTCGAGATTCGGGTGCTGGTTGTAGACTTCGGCGGTAAGCACCACCTCGACCAGGCGGAGCACGGTCTCGTCGGCTGCCTCCACATCCCCCCCGGTTGCGGTGACGGCACTGGCTGTGTCGGCGGGCATGGTTATGTAACCAGATCTATCGGGCATGCGGATCAATAAGGATATCCGTCATGCGGTGGTGATCACGCAGCCGTCCTCGACGACCACGAGCGTGTGCTCGGCCTGGGAGACAAACGACCCGGGGACGTCGTGGAGCACGGGGTAGGTCCTGAGGACCCCCTGCCGGACGAGACCGGCGAGCGCGATCTCGCGCTTGGGCAGGTCGAGCCAGCGGCGCGAGAACGGCATCCCCTGCCGCTCGCGCACGAGCTCGAACGCCCGACGGGCCGCCGGCAGCCGGATAGGCCTCGTGGCGACCTGCCCGAAGATCTCGGCCCGTGACCCCTCGCTGACGATCCCGGAGCCGGTCGAGGCGAAGGGTTCGATCGCGACGACCTGCCCCTCGGCGAGGACGGCGCCGCCGGCATGGCCGACGTTCGGCACGGACGGCGGGCCATGGAGCAGGTACCGGTCGAGCCCGTGGCCGGTCAGGTTTGCGACCGGGCGATAGCCGTAGCCCTCGATCGCGGTCTGGATCGCGGCCCCGAGCTCGCCCGCGGCCACGCCGGGCCGGACGAGCGCGATGGCGGCGTCGAGCGCAGCCCGGGAGGCGTCCACGAGGAGCCCGTGGTCGCCGAGGTTGATCGAGACGGCCGTGTCTGCGACGTACCCGTCCAGGTGGACCCCGAGGTCGAGCTTGACCAAGTCCCCGTCGGTGAAGATCCGCTCGTCGCCCTCGGACGCTGTGTCATGGGCAGCCGCCTCATTGAGCGAGCAGTTGAGCGGGAAGGCGAGACCGGCGCCGGCCTCTAGGACCATCGCCTCGAGTGTCTCGACCGTCTCGAGGAGGGAGACGCCGGGCCTGACCATGCCGGCGCCTGTTGCCAGGACCCGGTGCGCGATCCGGCCGGCCTCGCGGTAGGACTCGAAGATTTCGTCGTTCACAGAACCAGCTCCTCGGGGAAGCGGGTGAAGTTCTCGAACCCGTGGGCCGTGACGAGGCCGAGGTCCTCGAGCCGGACGCCGCCGACGCCGGGGAGGTAGAGGCCCGGCTCAACCGTGACCACGTTCCCGGCCTCGAGCACACCTGGGCCCGGGCCGAGGGAGGGGAGCTCGTGGACCTCGAGCCCGACCCCGTGGCCCAGGTTGTGCGTGAAGCCGGAGGTGTCGCTTGCGTACCCGCGCTCGGCAAAGAGGTCCACCACCGCCTGGTGGATCTCGGCTCCGGGCACGCCGGCCCGGATCCGGCCGATCGCGAGCGCCTTTGCGTCGCGGACGGCCTCGAACATCGCGAGGACCTCGTCCCCGGGCTCGCCCTTGACGACGGTCCGGGTCATGTCCGCGAAGTAGCCCGAGAGCTCGTCCTCGGGGAAGATGTCGATCACAATCGGCCGGCCCTCCTCGAGGGGGCCCGTGCCGCGCTGGTGCGGCTGGGCCGACTGCTCGCCCGGAGCGACGATCGTGTCCGCGGCCCGGCACCCGTGTGCCAGGAGGGTCAGGTGGCACTCGGCCCGGACGCGCTCGGCCGTCAGCGCCTCGCCGCCGAGGATGAGCAGGCCGTCGCGCACCTCCGCGGCCCGGATCATCGCGACGGCTGCGGTCATCGCTGCCTCGTTGGCGCCCTGCACGGCCCGGATCTCCTGGACCTCGGCCGGGACCTTGACCGCGCGCCGCTGCTGGACCGTGCCGTCGTCGATCAGGACGCGGTAATGGGCCTCGAGGCCGCGGGCGAGCGCGAGCGGGAATGACGGCGGCACGAGCACGTCTCCCTGCGCGAGGCCCGCGATCGCGGCGGCCATCGCGGACCAGCGCTCGGACGGGTCATTCCAGTGGGTGAAGAGGCCGGCCTCGGCCCGCGTGACCGGCGCGAAGGCCGACTCGGCAGCGGCGCGGGCGTACTCCATCTGCGAGACGACCACGAGTCCCCGCTCGCCCGGCCGTTTCAGGTAGATCACGGGGTCCGTGGTCTGGAACCGGGTCAGGTAGCGCATGTCCGGGTCGGCCGAGGACGCATAACCGACATATGCCGCGGCTCCGTTCGATCGAATTGCCTCGTCCAGCAGGTCCATCAGGGGGATCTATGGGGCCGACGAGATGATGTAGGTATCACTGGGCGACATCGTCCCCGCCGGGTGGGAGAAATCGTCAGGGCCCCCCGGTGCGATCGCGCCTCAGTCGGGGAAGTCGCCGGCCGGAGCCTTCGAAAACCGGGTCACGGACAGCCCGCAATGAAGATAGGAATTAGCCAATTCAGCAGTACGCTTCGCACCGTGTTCAAATGGAGCGCAGGGCTACTGAAGCCATGAGCGTGAATATCACGGCGTTGAGCCGACTATCGGATCACGGCCGGGGGGTATTCCCCATCGAAGCTCCCCGAGAGGACCGCCTGCATATTTTTCTCGGCTTCCTCGTGCTCGATAAGGAAGCCTGGATAGCCCTCCTCCGAGATGGGGGTGAACCCGACATATTCCATCTCGGCCTTGAACGTATCCGGGTCGTCGCCAGCCCGCGTCCGCGCCTCGTAGTGCGCTATTCTGGCCCGGTCCCATTTGGCCGCGATCTCATCATACTCGGGGGTGTCTCTGAGCCCCACCACTTCCAGGCGTCGCCGCTCGATACTGAGCGCCTCGAGCTGGGACGCACAGGCCTTTACCCCGTCGTTCATCGATTCCTCGTCCCAGGGCCCACGGCCCTCATTCATCGAAATTCTGGTAGGGCCCGCCCCATGATCAAACATTGCGGGCCGGGCGATCTTAGCCGTTCGGATGATTAACGGGATTGAGGGCGATCGGGCCAGAGAAGGTCGCTGTGCTCGCCTGTACGGGCACTGATGCCCTCCAGGAGTACCATGTCGTCGTGGATGGTTCTGCGACTGAAAACGATTGATCGCCGGCGCTTGGGCGGCCCGAGATCGGGTTCATTGTGAGAGGTTGTCCCAAAATTAATATCCTCTCAGTCCCGTATCGGCCCTCATGAGTTTT
>CAYWVY010000038.1:0-20942 GCA_964461885.1 uncultured Methanospirillum sp.
GAGGCCGAGCTGGCGGTCACGGGCATGCATTGCGCGACCTGCTCGCTCGCAGTCGAAGAGGCGCTGAAGCGCGAGCCCGGCGTGATCGGCGCGCAGGTCAACCTTGCGACCGAGAGCGCCCGGGTGACCTTCGACCCGGCCCGGACGGACCTCGCCCGGCTCGGAAAGGCGGTCGAGGGGGCCGGGTTCGGCGTCGTAAACCGGGAGGCGACTCTGCGCGTGGGTGGCATGGTCTGCGCCATGTGCGTCTCGACGATCGAGGAGGCGCTCCGGTCCCTCCCGGGCGTCCTCGACGCGCAGGTCAACCTTGCGACCGAGCGCGCCCGGGTCGTCTATAACCCCTCTCTCGTCGACGTCCGCGGAATGGCCGGCGCAATCGAGGCGGCCGGGTACCAGTACCTCGGTCTCGAGGGTGAGGTCTCGGAGGAGAGCGAGCGTGCCGCCGTCGAGGCCGACCTCGCGGACAAGCGGCGCCGGATCCTGGTCGCCTTCGGCGTCGCAGTCCCGCTGATGCTCTCGATGTGGTTCCCGTTCGGGGTCCCGATGCACCTCCTCTCCTGGGTCCACCTCGCGGTCGCGACGCCGGCCTTCGTCTACGTCGCGGCCCCGATCTTCCGGGCGGCCTGGCTCGGCCTCCGGAACCGGACCCTGAACATGGACGTGATGTACGCGATGGGGATCGGGGTCGCGTACGTCGCCTCGGTGATGGGCACCCTCGGGATCGTCCTCTCCCACGAGTTCATGTTCTACGAGACGGCCCTGATGCTCGCGGGCTTCCTGACCCTCGGGCGGTACCTCGAGACACGGGCCAAGGGGCGGACCGGGCAGGCGATCCGGGCCCTGATGAACCTTGCGCCCCGGACTGCGACCGTCGTCCGCGGCGAGGCCGAGGTTGCGGTCCCGATCGAGGACGTCGCCCCCGGCGACCTCGTGCTGGTTCGGCCGGGCGAGCGGGTCCCGGTCGACGGGACGGTCCGCGAGGGCGAGAGCTACGTCGACGAGTCCATGATCACGGGCGAGCCCGTCCCCGTGCGCAAGGCCGCGGGCGACGGGGTCGTGGGCGGCACGATCAACGGGACCGGCGCGCTCCGCTTCGTGGCCGAGCGGGTCGGGCGCGAGACCGTGCTGGCCCAGATCGTCGCGCTGGTCGAGCAGGCGCAGGGGTCGCGCCCGCCGGTGCAGCGGGTCGCCGATCGCGCGGTCGCCTGGTTCATCCCGGTCGTGCTCGCCATCGCCGTCGGCGCGTTCGTCGCCTGGTACTTCGTCCTCGGCGAGACCCTGCTCTTCGCGCTGACGGCCCTGATCTCGGTCCTCGTCGTGGCCTGTCCCTGCGCCCTCGGGCTTGCCACCCCGACCGCGGTCACGGTCGGGGTCGGGCGAGGGGCCGAGCTCGGCGTCCTGGTCCGGACCGGCGAGGCCCTCGAGCACGCCGATCAGGTCACGCTCGTCGCCTTCGACAAGACCGGGACGCTCACCATGGGGGCGCCGGCCGTCACGGACGCGGTGCCGTTCGAAGGCACGGACCGGCCGACCCTCCTCGCGCTCGCGGCCGCAGCCGAGGTGAACTCCGAGCATCCGCTGGCCCGGGCGGTCGTGGACGCGGCCGGCGCGGAGGGGGTGCCGGTGACGGCCGCGACGGCGTTCGAGTCGCTCACGGGCCGGGGTGTGGCCGCGACCGTCGACGGGAGGGAGGTGCTGGTCGGGAGCCGGGCCCTCCTCGAGGAGCGGGGCGTCGCCCTCCCTGGCGGCGCAGAGGCGACCCTCCGGGCGCTCGAGGAGGCCGGCCGGACGGCCGTGCTCGTCGCGGCGGGGGGGGAGGCAGTCGGGATCCTGGCGGTCGCGGACCCCGTCAAGCCCACGACAGCCCGGGCCGTGGCGGCCCTGAAGGAGATGGGGATCGGCGTCGCGATGATCACGGGCGACAACCGCCGGACTGCGGACGCGATCGCGCAGTCGGTCGGGATCGACCGGGTGCTGGCCGAGGTCCTGCCCGGCGAGAAGGCCGACGAGATCCGGCGGCTCCAGGGGGCCGGCGACCGTGTCGCGTACGTCGGCGACGGGATCAACGACGCACCCGCGCTCGCGACGGCCGACCTGGGGATCGCGATCGGCTCGGGGACCGATGTCGCGATCGAGTCGGGCGACGTCGTGCTCGTCCGGTCGGACCTCCTGGACGCGGTCGCCGCGATCGAACTCGGGCGGGCCGTGATGCGCCGCATCCGCCAGAACATCTTCTGGGCCTTCTTCTACAACGGGGCCCTGATCCCGGTCGGAGCCGGCGTGATCTACCCGTTCACAGGGATCGTCTTCCGGCCCGAGTGGGCCGCAGCCGCGATGGCCTTCTCCTCGGTCACGATCGTCTCGCTCTCGCTCCTGCTCCGGCGCTGGACCCCACGATCATGGGAACAACCACAAGGATAACCATTATCTCCTCACGGGGCCAGTCCGACGACAAGAGATCTTCATGGCAGCGGTCACCCAACCGGCACCCCGTACCCTCGTCGTCGGAGCGGCAGCCCTGCTGGGCGGAGCAGTCCTGCTCGGGGTCGCTCTTGTGGACTACCTGCTCTTCCACGCGCTCGTGGAGATGGCCGTGGTCGGGATCGGGATCGCACTCTTCACTCTGGTCTGGGCGAGCCGGTCGTACCTCGAGAACGCCTACTTCCTGGTCCTCGGCGTCGGCCTGCTCTTCGTCGGCGGCCTGACCCTCCTCTACACGCTCGCCTACGGCGGCATGAGCGCCTTCGGTTCCGTACCCGGCCTCGCCGCCGCACTCTGGATCGCGGGTGGCCTCCTCGCGGCCGCCACGGCTATCGGGGCTCCGCTCGCGATCGGCCGCAACGTGCCTCCATGGTATCTGCTCGGGGCGTATGCGGCCGCGACGGGGGCGCTGCTGGCCGCGATCGCGACCGGCGCCTTTCCCGACGTGGGCGGTGCAGGGCCCGGGGGCGTACCGCTCCGGCTCGTGGCCGGGGTCGTGGTTGTGGCCGGGATCGGCGCCGGCATGATCCTCCTTTACCGGCGCCGGGCCGCGTTCGACGAGGAGATGCTCCACCTCCTCCTCGAGGCGCTCGGGAGCTACCTCGCGGCCGAGGTCTGTTTCTCCCTGGCTGCCGACGACATCGGGCTGCTGACTCTCGCAGGCCACCTCCTCCGGCTTCTTGCCTTCTACCTCTTCGCCCTGGCTATCGTCAAGTTCGGGGTGCGAAGGCCGTACGCAGCCCTCTTCCACAAACTCTCGAGCCGGACCGATCAACTCCGTGAGGCCCGGGAGTACGTCGAGGGGCTGCTCGAGCAGGCCCCGGGGCCGATCCTGGTGCTCGACGCCGAGGGAAGGGTCACGCGCCTGAACCGGGCTTTCGGACGGCTCACGGGCCGGTCGAGCACGGGATTCATGGGGCGCCCGCTCGTCGACGCCCTGCCCGGCATCGCTCCGGCCGTTCTCGAGGCCGGCGCCTCGCCGCGAGGGGTCGAAGGTCCGGTCCTCCACCGCGACGGCACGGTCCGGACCGTGCTCTGGACGTCGGCCACCCTCCGCAACCCCGACGGGACGGTCGCCGCGACCGTGGTCCAGGGTCAGGACGTCACGGCCCGGGTCGAGGCCGAGCTCCGTCTCCGGGTCGCAATCGACGAGCTCGAGGTCTCGAACGAGGGTCTCGAGCGGTACGCGTACGTGGCGAGCCACGACCTGCAGGAGCCGATCCGGACGGTCGTCTCGCACGTCCAGCTCCTCGAGCGGCGCTACAAGGGTCGGCTTGACGAGGACGCCGACGAGATCCTCGGCTACATCGTCGAGGGCGGGCTCCGGATGCAGCGGCTGATCCAGGACCTGCTCCTGCTCTCGCGCATCGGCGCGAAGAAGCGGCCGTTCGAACCGGTGGACTCCGAGCAGCTGCTGCTCGACGTGCTCCGCGACCACCGCCACCAGATCCGCGAGCTCGGGGCCGTGGTCCAGCACGGCCCCCTCCCCGTGGTCTGCGGCGACCCCGCCGAGCTCCAGCTCGTCTTTGCGCATCTCTTTGAGAACGCGCTCAAGTTCCGCTCGGACGAGCCGCCGCGGATCCGGGTCACGGCCGAACGTGAAGATGGATGGTGGCGTTTCGCGATCTCCGACAACGGGATCGGGATCGAGCCCCAGTACTTCGACCGGATCTTCGTCCTCTTCCAGCGGCTCCACACCCGCGAACGGTACGAGGGGACCGGGATCGGACTCCCCGTCGTCAAGAAGGTGATCGAGCGGCACGGAGGTCGCTGCTGGGTTGCGTCGATCTTCGGCAAGGGGACGACCTTCTTCTTCACCCTCCCCGGCGACCGCGCCCGCCCCTGCCTTGGGCGGCAGGCGCAGGGGGAACCCGGACAGTGACCCGGGCTTCCGGCAGGAACAAGACCTCGATTCCGTATCGACCGGCTGTACGGAGCGCTTGCCCGTGCCATAAGCCGCCGATATAAAGAGACAGACTCTTATTCACGAAGCGCAAACTGTAGCTGAACGAATATGCACCGCGGCCAACAGGCTCGATGCAGGAAGTGGTTCTGGTTGTCGTATCCCTCCTCATTACAGTCCCGGTCGACCAGCACCGGCTACCAATACCGATATATATGTCCTGACGAGAATATGCCCCGTTTGCGCATGGTGCCTCTCCGTGATGCACCGGAGCGTCCGGAATGAGCCGACTGATTGCCCTGCCCTGCCGGAATGCCGAGCTCGTGATCGGGTCCCTGATCATGCGAGCCCGGCAGACGGCCGACACCGTGCTCGTGATCGACGAGGGATCCACCGACAGGACGGCCGAGGTCGTGGCACGCGCCGGCGCGACTCTGGTCCGCCGAACCCCTTCGGACGGCGAGGGGGCCGGCATGCGCGAAGCGGTCGCCTACGCTGCCCGGCACAGGGTGACCCTGCTTGCGGTCCTCTTCGACGACCTGCTCTGCCGCCAGGAGTGCATCAACCGGCTGACCGAACCGGTCCGGGACGGCTCCGCCGACCTGGTGATCGGTGAGAATGGGGAGGGCCGGACCGGCCTTGTCGTACTGAACGCGCGGGTGATCCGTGTGGCCGAGGCCCGGGGGGCATCGCTCACGGGGCCAGCCGCGCTGATCGCGTTCGCCGGTTCTGCAGGGCTCCGGATTCGCAGCCTTCGCATCCCGAACGAGGCCGACGCGCAGAGTGCCGGCGGCCCGGCCGCCGAAACAGGGCTGCGCAGGCTTGTCGCCTTCACGGACCCCCGGACCGCATCGGCCGCATGCGGATCGGTCTGTGTCTCGCTCGGTGTCGGGGCCGCAGCGTGGTCGCTCACCTCGTTCAACTCGACTTCGCTCCTGTACGTCGAGGCGCTGGCTGTCGGGACGGCCCTCGCAGTTGTGGGACTGCTCCTCCTCGGTTCCCCCCTGCTCTCGGACGCGTTCTCCCTGGTCCGCAGGCACAACGGGGAGTAGCCACTTTTTTATAGACGGAGACGTATCACTGCTGACGGCAGGGCCGTCGGTGAGTTCTGATGGCGAAGGACCCGATCTGCGACATGGACGTCGACGAGACGACGGCGAAATGGACAAGCGAGTACGGGGGAAAGAAGGTCTACTTCTGTGCGCCGGGCTGCAAGAAGCAGTTCGACCAGAACCCCGAGAAGTACGCGGCGAAGCTCTAGGGCCCCGGCAAGGTTGATAATCTCTCTGGCCCAATACTGGAGGGCACTCTCGCGATAGTAGTCTAGCGGCAGGACAGGGGCTTCCCAAGCCTCTAACCCGGGTTCGATCCCCGGCTATCGCATGACATCCCCGATCTCTTCTGGAGCGCTCATCCTCCGGGTACACGGGACACGGACGTCCCCCACTCTGCGACGCCCCCCGCATCTGCCTGCACCACACCGCGTGGCGCAGGGCGATGGGCCGGCTCTGGATCAGGTTGACGAGCGGGGTCACGCTCGGTCGGATCGGGAGCGGGACGCCACCACCTTCGTTTAGAGGGCCGAAGACCTGGTTCGTCATCAGCCGGAGAGCGGGGCCACGGGCCCTGCACCCCCGCCGCCAGTTTTATGCCCGTCGGCGCTACCCTTGCCAGGGATGTACGACGACCGGGTCCTCCAGCGCTGGCTCCGGCTCGAGGCGGGCCGGATGAACGACGGAATCGCGGCCGAACGGCCCACGCTCTCGGCCCTCCTGGAGTCCGGTCGGCCGGTCTCGGTCACGCGGGGCGGCGACGAGTACCGCTACGACCCGGCAGTGCTCCGTGCCATCGCCGACCGGCTTCCGGCCGGGCTTGCGCGGCGCCTGCGCCTGCCGATCCTCTGCTTCGCCTCGATGGACGTGCCGGACAGCTGTGCCGTCACCGACCGGCATGCGTTCGAGGCCCTGCAGGCCCTCGGCGAGATCTCGGCCCTTCGCGAGTTCCGCGACGGTCGGGTCTGGATCGGCCGGGCGATCGCGTACGGGCTCGTCGCCAAGTACCCGACCGCGGTCCAGGTCGCGTTCGCCTGACGGGTTTATGCTCAGAAGCGCCGATACCTGATTATCAGCCTATGCCATCGTCACAGGAACCCCTCATCATCGCCGTCGGCAGCCGTCCGATCGGTGTCTTGCCGCGGATGCTGAACCGGCACGGCCTCGTGACCGGCGCCACCGGCACGGGCAAGACCGTCACCCTCCGGGTGCTTGCCGAGCAGTTCTCCGGCGCGGGGATCCCGGTCCTGCTCGCGGACGTCAAGGGCGACCTCTCGGGTCTTGCGCTGCCCGGTGTCGAGACCCCGAAGGTTGCCGAGCGGATCGCCCGCCTCGGGCTGTCGGACTTCCACTTCGCAGGCGTGCCCGTGATCTTCTGGGACGTGTTCGGCGCGGCCGGCCATCCCGTCCGGACCACGGTCTCGGAGGTCGGCCCGATCCTCTTCTCGCGGATCCTCGACCTGAACGAGGTGCAGAGCGGCGTCCTCGCGGCCGTCTTCGCGATCGCGGACGACGCAGGGCTGCTCCTGCTCGACCTCAAGGACCTCCGAGCGGTCCTCGCCCACGTCGCGGAGCACGCGTCCGAGTACCGGGCCCGGTACGGGACGCTCGCGACGACCAGCATCGGGGCTATCCAGCGCGGCCTTCTCGCACTCGAGCAGGAGGGCGGGGACGCGCTCTTCGGCGAGCCGGCGCTCCGCCTCGACGACCTGATGCGGACCGCCCCCGACGGCCGGGGGACGGTCAGCATCCTCGCGGCCGACCGGCTGATGCAGGCCCCGCGCCTCTACTCGACCCTGCTCCTTTACCTCCTCAGCGAGCTCTACGAGACCCTCCCCGAGATCGGCGACCCCGAGCGGCCCCGGATCGTTGTCTTCTTCGACGAGGCGCACCTGCTCTTCGCCGACACGCCGAAGGTGCTGCTCAACCGAATCGAGCAGATGGTCCGGCTGATCCGCTCGAAGGGGGTCGGAGTCTGGTTCGTCACCCAGTCGCCGCTCGACATCCCCGAGACCGTGCTCGGCCAGCTCGGCAACCGGGTCCAGCATGCCCTCCGCGCCTTCACCCCGAAGGACCAGCGGGCCGTCAGGACGGCGGCCGAGACCCTCCGGCCGAACCCGGGCCTCGACGCGGCGGCCGCGATCACCGAGCTCGGGGTCGGCGAGGCCCTCGTCTCGGTCCTGGACGCGGACGGAACGCCGACGCCGGTCGAGCGGGCGCTCATCATGCCGCCCCGGAGCCGCCTTGCCCCGCTCTCGGCGGAGGAGCGGGACAGCGTCCGCCGGGCTTCGCCAGTGGCCGGCGTCTACGAGGCGGCCGTGGACCGGGTGTCGGCCTACGAGGCCCTCGCCACGAGGGTGCCTGAGGCGGAGGAGCCGGCAGCCCCCGCCGAGAAGCCCGCGGCCCGGACTTCGGCGCGCTCCCCCCGCGCCCGGAGCCCCCCCGATACGGCCGAGGTGCTCGGGACCTTCGCACAGAGTGCGGCGCACGGGATCGGGGGCCAGCTCGGCCGTCAGCTCATCCGCGGTCTCCTCGGCTCTGTGGGACGGAGCCGGTGAGCGTGGTCCCCGCCGGAGTCCGGCGCGAGCTCGGCGAATACCCGGAAGATCATGGCTGTAGCAGTATACGAGGGGAGCAGATCGGCGTGGGATCGCGAAAGGGGGGCGCAGAGCTGACCGGACGCCCTGGGAACGACGTCGCGATCGGCCCGGTCACCGATCGCGACCTGCCGGGCCTGAACCGGCTCACGAACGACCCGGCAGTCGCCCGGCACCTCGACCTGGCACCGCCGGTCAGCTTCGACCGGACCGTCGACTTCTTCCGGTACATCCGGGCGCAGGAGGGGGCATGGTGGGCGCTCCGGGTCGGCGGGGAACTCGCGGGCTCGGTCGGGCTGATCCCGGCCGATCCGTCGAGCCGACTCGGGCACACGGCCTCGCTCTTCATCTACCTCGATCCTGCATGGTGGGGCCGGGGACTCGGGAAGCGGGCGGTGGAGGCGATGGTCAAGGAGGCGGGCCGCCGCGGGCTCGTCCGGCTCGAAGTCCTCGTGGTCGACGGAAACGAGCGGTCACTCCGGCTCTTCCTCGCGTGCGGCTTCGAGAGCGAGGGGCGGCGGCGGGACGGTTTTCGCGGCGATGACGGTTTCCGCGACCTGATCCAGCTCGCCCGGATCCTGCATTGATCTTCGCCGGGACGCGCGGAGGCGGAGGCGAGCGGATGCCGCCACGCTTATCCACCCGGCCGCCCACCCGATCTCATGGATGAGATCGAGATTGTCGAGCTGCCAGCCCAGGCCGTACTCGGGCTGCGCCGCCGCGGCCCCTACACGCAGATCCCCGAAATGCTGATGGAGGTCTTCGCCGTTATCGTGGAGAAGGGCGCCATCCCGACCGGCCCACCGGCATTCGTCTGCCGTGAGACCTCGATGTGCGAGGTCGAGCAGTCCACGGCCGCCGGCGACGCAGACCTCGAGGTGGTCTTCCCGGTGGCGAACCGTGTCAAGCCCGTGGGCGACGTGGCCAACTACGACCTCCCCGGGGGACGGTTCGCGAAGGTCCTCTATCGCGGCCCGTACGAGGAGTGCAGCGTGACCTACGAGCGGCTCTTCGCCTGGATCGCCGACCAGGGGCTCACGATTACCGGCCCGATCCGCGAGGTCTATCTGAACGACCCGCGCGAGGTCGCGCCCGAGGAGATTCTGACCGAGATCCTCGCGCCGGTCGGCTGAGCGCGATCACTCGGCGTCCCGCACCGAGTACCGCAGCTGCACGACGCCGTCCGCATGCGCCCGGCTCTCGGAAAGGACGGGGCCGTGCGGATGCATCCCCGGGGTGAAGAGGGGGATTTCGTCGCCGAGGAGCACGGGCATCAGGGCGAGAGCGAGCGCATCCACGACCCCCGCGTCGAGCATGGACCTGGCGAGAGCGCCCCCGCCGACCAAGCCAGACGGCGCGGCCGTGCGCGGCAGCCCGGGACTCAGCCGCGAGGGCCCCGAGGCATCGCCCGCACGGAAACGGACGTCGGCTCCGTTGGGCACGGGGAGCTCCCGGGACATCGTGACAAAGCAGGGGCGGCCCGCGTACGGCCATTCGCCGAACCCGAGTACCTGCTCGCAGGTCCGGCTCCCCATCACGAGCGAGCCGACGCCCGCGAGGAAACCGTCATAGCCGTAGATTTCGCCTTCGGCAGAGAACCGGTCGGGCCAGCCGACCGATCCGTCGGTCGCGGCGATGGATCGGTCAAGGCTGCACGCAGGATAGAGGACGACGGGCGTCGCGGGGGTCATGCCGTGAGGGTTGCGCCAGGAGAATAGCATGCCTGCGGCTCCCCGATGCATCGACGCGATTCGGCAGCCTGAAGAGGGCTCGGGGAGACAGTTCGTCACCCATGCGCTCGATCGTCTCGCCCGTCGCCGTGATCGTCCTGCTCGCCGGGTTGGCGGTGGCCGGGTTCATGCTGATGCAGCCCGCACCCGGATCTCCGTCGGAAGTCTGGGTCGTATACGCGGGCGATCCGGGGAACCCGTACGTCGATGCGGCCCGCGACGGGGTCCTCGGAGCGGCGCGGAACCGGACCTTCGCGTACAGCGAATTCGCGCCCGCAACGGCGGACCGGCTCGAGACGGCCTTCGCGGACGCCCCGGCGAACACTCCGGAGCTCGTCATCGTCCAGGACTCGGGCACCTGGACGGGCGCGGCGGACCGCTGGGCGGCCGCCCATCCGGGAACCCGGTTCGTCGTGATCGACGGGAAAGCCGCGTCGCGCCCGAACGTCCGGACCGTGGCCATCGCAGCGGACGGTGTCTCGTACCTGGCCGGCGTGCTCGCGGCCGCAGCGGCCGACGGTCGACCGGTCGCGGTCCTGCTCGGCATGCCGCACCCGGTCATGAACGCGTACCGCGACGGCTTCATGGCCGGGGCAGAGTCGGTCGCTCCCGGCACGAGGGCGGAGGTCCGGTACGTCGGCAACGACACCCGCGGGTATGCCGACCCCGCCGGAGCCGCCGTACTTGCCGGGGACCTCTACCGGAACGGAACGGTCGTGATCTACGCTGCCTGCGGGGGATCGTCGCTCGGCGTGATAGACGCGGCCGGCGAGAGAACCGGGCGGTTCGCGATCGGGGTCGATCGCGACCTGAGCCCGCTCGGACCGGACGTTGTCCTGGGCTCGGCCGTCAAACACCTGGACCGGATCGTGCAGGCAGCGATCGAAGACGGTCTTGATGAGGCGTTCGCGCCGGGTGGGGCAGAGGTCGGGCTCGCCGACGGCGCGACAGCGCTCATCCTGAACCCGCGCTTCGCTGCTTACGGGCCGGTCGTCGCCAGGGAACGGGAAACGGCGGAGAGGATGGACCAGTGATCGCAGACCTGGTGGTCACGGTCGTGATCTACCGCTCGGGAGGCGGCTACCTGGCTGTCTGCGCGGAGTTCGGGGTCGAAGCAACCGGGGGCTCGCCCAGGGACGCGAAGGAAGAGGCTATCGGGGCTCTTCGCCGCTACCTGGACGGGTGCACGGCCCGCGGGGAGCTCGAGGCCTGCCTGGCCGAGGCCGGGTTCGTGGTCGAGGACGGCGCGCTCCGGGCCGAACGGCGATTGGTAGGGGTCGAAGAAGGGCGCGTTTCGGTCCCGTTCTGAACGGAAAAAGGAGGGTGCTACTTCGAGGTCACGACCACGGTCGCTGGCGGGTTGTTGATCACGATGTTCGGTGGGTTGTTGACCACGATGTTCGGTGGGTTGTTGACCACGATGTTGGGGGGATTGTTCACAACCGTCACAGGCGGGGGTTGTTGACCACCACATCCGGTGGATTGTTCACGACGATCGTCACCGGTGGTGGGTTGTCAACCGTCGTGGTCGATGTGCCTCCAGCCGCGGCGGCCGCGGCGACGAGCAGGGCTGCCAGTACAAGCCACAGGACTTCGTTTCGGAACATACTGTCTGCTATTGTCCCATAGTGCTTAAGGATTCGTTTGAATGGCCACAGGCCGGGAGTAGACTTCTGTCCGGTCGTCGCCCCGCGTCCCGGGACCTGCCTTGATCGACGCCGGGAGTCATGCGGGACCGGAGAGGATGTACATCGCCCAGCCGACGTATTCGCGACCGTACCCGAGGTATTCGTCCTGGAGGCGCTCCAGGTAGGTGCGGACCTCGAGGTCGTCAGGGGCGTGGGCGAGCCGCTCGCGGCACGCGGCCCAGATCCCCGACTCGTAGGCGTCGAACTCGGCCTCGGTCGAACGGACGATGCCCGTGAGCGCAAAGCCGTGCTCGCGGACGATGGAGAGGAGCTCGTACTCGGTGACGCAGTCG
The DNA here is from genome assembly GCA_964461885.1 of uncultured Methanospirillum sp. Classification (GTDB taxonomy): domain Archaea; phylum Halobacteriota; class Methanomicrobia; order Methanomicrobiales; family Methanospirillaceae; genus UBA288. Next base: position 11,745 of record CAYWVY010000038.1, read on the forward strand.
GCAAAGTCGCGGGCGAACTCGGGTGGGACACGCTCGGTCCGCCAGTACCGCTCACCGAGCACGGCACGGCCGTCCTCGCCAAGAGAGACGCGGAGGGCAGCCGCGGCTCCCTCGATCCCGCCGAAAGCCGAGGCCGCCCCGAGGCAGAGCGCGACCGTGGCGCCGCGGACGGGCTCGGCCGGACACGCAGCGTCGTCGCAGTGGAACACGACGCGGTCCTCGAGCCCGAGTGCCCGGACCCGATCTCGGGCGGCCAGGACCGCCTCCGGGCGGCAGTCGACCCCGACCCCCCGGCAACCGAAGGTGTCCGCGAGCAGGGCGAGGACCGTGCCGGTGCCGCACCCGAGGTCGAGGACGAGGTCCTGGCTCGAGATGCCGGCGAGCCGTGCCGCCGCGAGAACACGGTCGGGTGTGGTCGGGTTCATGATCGCCAGATCGGACTGCAGTTTCCAGGCGAGGGCCTCGTGCATCACGCACGCATGGACGGTCGGGGCTTATCAACCTGCGGGCGAACGCCCGTCATGATCGCCGTGCAACGTCGTGGTGCAAATATCTTTTATTCGTCCCGGTGGACGCGGAACTGTCGAAGGGTTCGGCAGGGAGGAGGAGAGATGGAGAGGGAGCAGCATGTCAACGAGCTCGTGGCACAGCTCGCCCGGGGAAGCACCTACGAGATGCTGGACGCGGCCGAGGCGCTCGGCTGGGAGGGGGAGACGGCGGTCCTCGCTGTGGCCCCCCTCCTCAGGTCGGTCCACCGCGAGACCCGCTGGCGGGGCGCGATCGCCCTCGAACGAATCGGCCCGCCGGCGGTCGAGGCTCTGATGGTCGCGGCCGGTGATGGCGACTGGGCGGCGCGTGTGCCCGCGATCTGGGCGCTCGAACATATCGGCGACGAGCGGACCGTCCCCACGCTCGTCGAGAACCTGAACGGCACGAACGAGTGCTGCCGCTGGATGGCCGCATCGGCCCTGTTGAAGGTCGACTCGGACCGGGAATGGGCTATCGTCGAGGCGGCGTTCGCGGACGACCCGGCGGGGCGGCGGATCGTCGAGGAGCTGGTCGAGGGCTCCTGAAATCCGCGGCGGCCTCGATCTACCCCGTCGTCGGGACTCACAGGCCGGTCTCGATACCGGGGCACCGCCGCGGGCGCTTTTTCAGGTGTCACGACGGGATGGCAGATGTCGCCCGGCATCACCCCGAACATCCTTTTATAGGCGGATGCCATTCACTCCGACAGGCAAGGGTGATGGCCAGAATTCCGGAGTACTGGAGTCAGGCGCCGGAGGACGTGCTTGCCCGTTTCGGCTCGTCGGCTGCAGGGCTTGACGATGCCGAAGCAACCCACCGAAAGGAAGGGGTTCGCCACCTCCTGCTCGGGCGGGAGCGGCGCGCCTCGCCCCTTCTGCTTTTCCTGCACCAGTTCCGGAGCCCGACCACCCTGCTCCTCCTCGGGGCGACCCTGCTCTCCCTTGCGCTCGGGGACCTGCTCGATGCCGCCATCATCCTCGTTATCGTCGGGGTGAGCGGCCTGCTCGGGTTCTATCAGGAGTACCGTGCATCCGACGCGGTCGCAGCGCTGACGGCCAGGGGCCGGGCCACGGCCCCGCTGATCAGAGGGGGGCGCGAGATTGAGGTTGCCGCCGACGACGTGGTTCCCGGAGACCTCCTCCGCCTGGAGCCGGGACGGACAATCGCTGGCGATGCCCGGATCGTCAAGGCGACGGATCTCTACGTCGACGAATCGGCGCTGACCGGCGAGACCTTTCCCGTCGAGAAGATGGGACTACCGGTCCCTGCCGACGCCCCGCTCGCGGCACGGGCGAGCGCCCTCTACCTCGGCACACACGTCGTCTCGGGGTCTGCGACGGCAGTCGTGGTCGCGGTCGGGCGCGAGACCGAGTTCGGTCGGATCTCTGACCGCCTGCGGACCGCGCCGCCGGAGACAGATTTCGAGCGGGGGATCCGGCACTTCGGATACCTCCTGGTGGAGCTGACCGCCCTGCTCGTCTTCGGGATCTTCGCGATAAATATCTACCTCGCTCGCCCGTTCGTGGACTCGCTCCTCTTCGCCCTTGCCCTGGCGGTCGGCCTGACACCCCAGCTCCTCCCGGCGATCATCTCGGTCAACCTCGCAACCGGGGCGCGGCGCATGGCCGCCAAGAAGGTGATCGTCCGGCAGCTCACCGCGATCGAGAACTTCGGGGCCATGACACTGCTCTGCGCGGACAAGACCGGAACCCTGACCGAAGGGGTGGTGCAGGTCCGGTCGGCCGATGATGTCGCGGGGTCCCCGAGCGATCGGGTGCTCCGGCTCGTCTTCCTCAACAGCGCATTCGAGACCGGGTTTACGAACCCGATCGACGAGGCGGTCCGCGCTCTTCGCCCCTTCGACCTTGCAGACTATACCAAGCGCGACGAGGTGCCGTACGACTTCGTACGGAAACGACTCTCGATCCTGGTCGAGACGCCGGACGGATGGCTGATGACTACCAAGGGCGCCCTCGACCGTATCCTCGATGTCTGCACCACGGCAGAGCGCCCCGACGGCTCCATTGTGCCCATCGATGAGGAGCGACAGCGGATCCTCGACCGGCTCGGTGCGCTCTCGGGCGAGGGCTACCGGGTCCTCGGCGTCGCCTGCCGCCGTGTGCCACCCGGCACCGCCATCACGGCCGCTGACGAAGAGGGGATGACCTTTGCCGGCATCCTCGTGCTCCACGACCCGGTCAAAACGGACGCGGCGGCCACGGTCGCGGAGCTGGCCCGGCTCGGCATTCGCCTCTGCCTGGTCACGGGGGACAACCCGCTCGTGGCCACCCACGCCGCCCGGCAGGTGCTGGGCCGGGCACCGGACGTGGTCTCGGGCGGGGACCTGCAGGCGATGAGCGACGAGGCGCTCCGGGCCCGCGCTCCCACGGTCGATGTCTTCGCCGCGGTCGAACCAAACCAGAAGGAGCGGATCATCCTCGCCCTCAAGCGCTCGGGGGCCGTGGTCGGCTACATCGGAGACGGGATCAACGATGCCCCGGCCCTTCACGCGGCTGATGTCGGGATCTCGGTCGATAGCGCGGTCGATGTCGCAAAGGAGGCGGCGCAGATCGTTCTGCTCGAGAAAGACCTGGGGGTCCTCGTCGAGGGGGTCCGCGAGGGGCGGGTCACGTTCGCGAACACGCAGAAGTACATCTTCATGGCGACCTCGGCAAACTTCGGGAACATGTTCTCGATGGCCGGGGCCTCGCTCTTCCTGCCGTTCCTCCCCCTGCTCCCGAAGCAGATCCTGCTCACGAACCTCCTGACCGACCTGCCTGAGATGACGATCGCGACCGATACGGTCGACCCGGAGCTGGTCGAGGGCCCCCGCTCCTGGGACCTCGGGTTTATCAAGCGGTTCATGTTCGTCTTCGGCCTGCTCTCCTCGGTCTTTGACTTCTTGACCTTCGGTGTCCTGCTCTACCTGCTCCACGCGACGCCCGAGCAGTTCCGGACCGGCTGGTTCATTGAGTCCGTCGTCTCGGCCGCCCTGATTGTGCTCGTGATCCGATCACGCCGGCCGTTCTATCAGAGCCGGCCCGGCTGGCAGCTCCGGGCCGCGACAGGCGCGATCGCGGTCGTCACCGTCGCCCTGCCGTATACGCCCCTTGCGCCGCTCCTGGGGCTCGTGCCCCTGCCTCTCGCCGTGTTCGCGGCGATGGGGGTGGTTGTCCTGCTCTACATCGGCTCGGCCGAAGTGATCAAGCGGGCTTTCTACCATCGCTCTCCCACATGACGGTACCGACTGACGGCACGGTCCCCCCGTCGCCCGTACCTCCATAGGATCGTTTGCACCGCGAACTGCAACCCCGGTCGCACTCCTCATGGGTGGCTGCTGTGCCTGCGGCGGCAACCGGGGATCCGTTGTTCCGTCTTCTAGCGTGCTCCGTCTGCCCGGAAGCTTGCGAGGACGGCCTGGAGATCGGCAACGAGCGCGTCGCGGGCGTCGGGCCGCGCGAAGAGGTGGAAGGAATACCCGGTCTCGTTGATCGCCGTGACCACGAGCACGTTCCGATAGACGACGCCGTCTTTCCGGACCGTGTAGACGACACGGTGTGCGGGCTGGCCGGCGACCGTCTCCTGTTGCTCCTCGAGGACCACGGCGCCGACGTTGAGGAGGTGGGCGCGGCTCTCGGCGAACCAGACGGCGAGGGTATCAAGCCGCTCCGTGGGCGGGAACGCGGTTGAAAGGTTCGGGGTGGCAGAGAAGTAGAACCTGCTCCCACCGCCGGCATCGAAGGTCAGGGTCACGTTCCCGCCGGTGTCCGCCTCGTCGGAGGTGAGGTTCCACTCGGCGGGGTGGTCGAACGAGAGGCCATGACGCTGGTACGTCGCGAGATCCGGGCCCGAGGTGCAGCCCGCGCCGACGAGGAGCGCGGCCAGGAGGAGGAGGAGCGCGGCCGGAAGAGAGGAACGCATCAGGGAGAGTTGGATGCCCGGAAGTATCAGGGTTGGGATGGGCAGGGCGATCGTCTATCTACCTGTGAAGGAAATAAGAAGTACTCAGCCGGCAACCGGAGCCCCCACGATCGTCAACGCGGGCCGGCTCCGCTCCCGCGCATCCACTCATACTCCACCCATCACGAGGCACGGCGATCGCATGACCACATCACCCGTTGTTGACAGCATACTCTCCGCGCGGTACCTGCGGAGGGGCGAGAAGGGCTTCGAGGACATCTGTCGGCGGGTCGCCGACGCCCTCGCGGAGAACGAGGAGGACCGGACGGCCTTCTACGAGGCGATGATCGGCCTCCGGTTCCTCCCGAACTCTCCGACGCTGATGAACGCCGGCACGGAGATTCCCCAGCTCTCAGCCTGTTTCACCCTGCCCGTCCCCGACTCGATCGAAGGGATCTTCAACAGCATGAAGCACGGGGCGATCATCCACAAGACGGGCGGCGGTACCGGGTACAACTTCTCGCAGGTCCGGCCCGAGGGCTCGCCGGTGCAGTCCACGGACGGCGTGGCCTCGGGCCCGGTCTCGTTCATCCGGGTCTTCAACGCGGCCACGGACGTGATCAAGCAGGGCGGGCGCCGCCGGGGCGCGAACATGGGGATCCTGAACGTCTGGCACCCCGACATCCTGGCGTTCGTCACCATGAAGCGGGAGGAGGGCGACGTGGCCAACTTCAACCTTTCCGTCATGGTCGACGACCGGTTCATGGAGCTCGTTGTTAAAAAGGAGTTCGAGACAGTCTGGCTTGTTCACCCTGTCACCGGCGACAAGGTCACGGTCGGCGAGATCTGGACGAGCATCGTAGACGGGATCTGGGCAAACGGGGAACCCGGGGTCCTCTTCTTCGACGAGATCAACCGGCACAACCCGACGCCGCAGCTCGGCGAGATCGACACCACGAATCCCTGCGTCACCGCCGACACCTGGGTCATGACCGGCGCGGGTCCGCGCCAGGTCCACGACCTCGTCGGGACGGCGTTTGATGTGGTCGTCAACGGGATGACCCTCCCGTCGGGTCCGGACGGCTTCTTCTCGACGGGGACGAAGCGGGTGGTCCGGCTCGCCACGCAAGAGGGACATTGCCTCAGGCTCACCCGGGACCACCGGGTCTGCCGGGTCACGCGCGAGACGCGCTACCACATGGAGACGGCTTGGACGCCCGCAGGCGATCTGGTCCCCGGAGACCATGTGCTGCTCCACGACCACGCCCAGTTCGTGGCGTGGGACGGCCCCCTCGCGAGGGAGGAGGGCTACCTGCTCGGGCTCCTCGTCGGCGATGGTACGCTGAAGGCGGATACGGCCGTCCTCTCGGTCTGGGAGAGCGACCGCGGTGCAGCGTCGGTGATGGGCCGCGCGCAGTCCTGCGCCTGCGCACTCCAGCACCGTTCCGATTTCTCGGGGTGGTCCCCGGTGAAGGGGAGGGGCGAGCAGAGGCTGAAACTGGCCGCCATCCGCGATCTCGCCGCCTCGTTCGGGATGGCGCCGGGGGCCAAGACCATCACGCCCGCGCTCGAGCGGGCGTCGTCCGCGGGGTACTCCGGGTTTCTCTCGGGTCTCTTCGACTGCGACGGCTCGGTCCAGGGCTCGACCGCAAAAGGGGTCAGCGTTCGGCTGGCACAGAGCTCGCTCACGCTCCTCTCCGCCGTCCAGCGGATGCTCCTCCGCCTCGGGATCGTCTCGCGAATCTATCCGCGGCGGGCCCCCGGAGCCCGGGTGCTGCCCGACGGAAAGGGAGGGTCGAGGTCGTACCCAGTCAGGGCTCAATACGAACTGGTCATCGCTGGCGAGAACCTCGCCCGCTTCCGCGACCGGGTCGGCTTCGTCCACGCAGGCAAGCGAGAAAGCCTTGAGCGGGCGCTTTCGTCCTACTCTCGCTCCCTGAACCGGGAGCGGTTCGTGGCGACCGTCTCGGCGATCCGGGACGACGGGGAGGAGGAGGTCTACGACGTCCGGGTGCCGGGGGCGAACGCCTTCGACGCGAACGGCTTCGTGGCCCACAACTGCGGCGAGCAGCCCCTCCTCCCGTTCGAGAGCTGCGTGCTCGGGAGCATCAACCTCGCTGCCTTCGTCCACGACGGAGCCCTCGACCTGGACGGGGTCGCGGCCACCGCCCGGATGGCCGCCCGGTTCCTCGACCTCGTCGTCGATCGGAACGCCTACCCGATCCCGCAGATCGAGGAGGCGACAAAGCGGACCCGGAAGATCGGCCTGGGGGTCATGGGGGTCCACGACGCCATGCTCATGCTGGGCCTTCCGTACGATTCTCCCGAGGGTCGGGCCTGGTGCGAGGAGGTCATGCAGCGGGTCACCGATGCGGCCGTGGACGAGTCCCGCCGGCGAGCGGCGTCGCTCGGCCCCTTCCCGGCACAGGAAGGGAGTGGCTGGGCGTTCCCGGTCCGAAACGCCGCGATGACAACGGTCGCTCCCACCGGGACGATCTCTCTCCTCGCCGGCTGCTCGAGCGGGATCGAGCCGGTCTTCTCGTACGTGTACACCCGGAAGAACACGGTCGGCAAGACGTTCGTCATCGTGAACCCGGTCTTCCGGGACGCCCTCGACCGGACGCTCGTGGCGATGGACCTCCCGGACCACGAGCGCGCGAGGCGGACGGAGGAGGTCGTCTCCCACGTCCATGAGACGGGCAGCGTCCAGGACCTGGCCTGGCTCCCCGAGGGGTTCCGGCGGCTCTTCAAGACGGCGCTCGACATCTCGTGGCAGGACCACATCCGGATGCAGGCAAGCTTCCAGAAACACGTCCACGCCTCGATCAGCAAGACCGTCAACATGCCGTCCTCGGCCACGAAAGAGGACTGCGAGGCGGCACTCCTCATGGCCTGGCGGCTCGGGTTGAAGGGGACCACGCTCTACCGGACGGGGAGCCGTGAGTCGGTCGTCCTCGCGCTCAAGGAGAAGGAGGTCCCGCCGCCCGCGCCCGCCGCCGCGGCGCCCCGGCCCGAGCTGATACCCGGCCTCCCGATCTCCCGACCCAAGGAGCTGGCCGGCCGGACCTATCTCTGCCAGTCCGGGTGCTGCCGGCTGTACGTGACCGTGAACCTGCTCGAGGGCAAGCCGATCGAGGTCTTCATCCGGACCGTCGGGCAGGGCGGGTGCGAGGCGAACAGTAACGCCATCGGCCGGGCCATCAGCACCGGGCTCCAGAACGGCGTGCCCTACCAGAAGTTCGTGCGGCAGTTCGCGAAGGTCTCCTGCATCTCGGCAGTCAAGAACGCGGCCTCGGAGGGTCACTCCTGCGCGGACGTCGTGGGCCGCTGCCTCGACCTCTCGGCCAGGAACGAGAGCATCACGACCCTGCAGGACTGGGAGATCCGGCAGGTCGACGAACGACGCCTCTGCCCCGACTGCCGCGAGCCCCTGGACTTCGGCGAGGGATGCAACCAGGGGATCTGCACGCACTGCGGCTGGAGCGGGTGCAGCTGAGCCGGGGGACGGTTCCCCCCCGCACCGCTGCTCCCCCAGCCCCCGGCGTCATGTTTTTCAGGGAGCAGCGCCTCTTCCGGCGCATGCGTCTCCTGATGGCCCTGCTCGCCTGGGTCCTCATCGCACTCCTCGCGGCCGGCTGCTGCGTCTGCGCCGGGACGTCGGGGCCGATCCCGCTCGGGTAGCACGGCGCGCCGGCGCCGGAGGCCGCGCCTGCAGCCGGTCGCGGTCACGCCTTCGGGGAGAATACCTTGCCCATGAGGATCAGGTCCGCGTACCGGTCGTCGATCAGGAACGCCTGCCGCTTGACGCCCTCCTCGTCGTACCCCAGGCGCCTGTACAGCTCGACCGCCCGCGGGTTGGTCTCGGCCACCATGCACTCCATCCGCCGGTACCCCCGTTTTCGTGCCTCTTCCTCGAGAAAGGAGACCGCCGCCGTCCCGATGCCCCGGCCCCAGCAGGCCGGCTCTGCGTACAGAAAGAAGGTCGCGCTGTGCGAGAGCCTGGTGCCGGCCGGCGGACCGTAGAAGCCGGCGGCGCCGATGATCCGTCCGTCGAGGTGGATCCCCCAGATCGAGGCGATACCTCCCTGGACATACGTCCAGAGGGTCCGCGTGGCCTCCATCGTGACGGGCGGGATCGTCTCGAAGTGCTCGGCGATCTCCGGGAGGTTCGCGAGCTCGTTGATGCGCGGGAGGTCGTCCTCACTGAGCGGGAGGAACTGTACGGGCGTGGGCGGGACGGAGTGCGTCATCAAAGGGGGTTGTCAGGCGGGCTGGATAATACCTCTGCGGCACCCGTCGGCCCCGGTGCCGGCGGGGCGATTCGGACCACGACGGCCAGACCGACTCCTACGAACTGGACAACGGCACCGACCCGGACAGCGCCGATTCCGACGGCGACGGCCTGACCGACGGCGAGGAGGCCGGGCGGATGGTCACGGTCGACGGGAAGATCTACTTCATCCTCGTGAGCGACCCGAACAGCGTCGACGGGGATGAGGACGGGATCAGCGACGTACTCGAACTGGAGCTCGGTACCAATGCGTTGGAGCGCGATTCGGACCACGACGGGCTGACCGACTCCTACGAACTGGACAACGGCACCGACCCGGGCAACCCCGATTCCGACGGCGACGGCTGGGTCGATGGGAAGGACGGTGAACCTGGCGATTCCGGCACCCACGAGTACAGCCCGCAGCGAGCAGCGGCCGAACTGGTCCTCGGGTTCACCCTGGGTGCGTATGGCGAGGAGAACCACGACAACGTCTACTA
>CAYWVY010000039.1:0-20732 GCA_964461885.1 uncultured Methanospirillum sp.
GCCGGAGCTGCCGGACGAACAGGTCCGGGGACCCGGTCGCGTCAGCCCCGGCCCCCGCGGGCGAAATGCATCGTCCCGGCTTCGCCGCTGCGTGGCGACCGAGCCCGGCCCGGGGCCCTGCCAGCCGAAAGACACGGGGCCTGGAGGTGGGAAAAGAGCCAGACCACGTCGACGAAGTCGATCCGGCCGTTCGCGTTGCAGTCGAAGAGCGCGGTCGGTTCGTGCGCCGCGATCCAGGTCATCTGGTTGAAGTAGAGCACGACGTCCGAGAAGTCCTTTCGCCCGTTGTCGTTGACGTCGTCGTACACGCCGTCGCCGTCGGTGTCCGTCGGCGGGCGCGTCGACGGCGGCACCGCGAGCACGGCGACGCCGTAGTAGTGGCTCGAGGCGGTCGCCGACCCCGCTCCCCCGAGGCCGGGGAGAACGGCGGAGACCGTGACGTTGTTCGCGTACTGCCCCGCGGCGGCCGTGCCGGTGGCGGTCAGGATCCGCGACTCGTTGTACCAGAGCAGCTCGCCCACGGGGTCAGGGACTGTCCCGATCCGGTCGTCCGTCACCTCGAAGGAGATCGGGTGGAGGCCCCCACCCGTGTTCGTAACGACGCACGTCCACGTCACGGTGGACCCGGCGGGCACGGACGGGCCCGGGGGCGCGTCCGCCTCCACGCCGTTCGTGTAGACCCTCAGGCCCACGAGCGGTGAGTAAACGTGGACGATCTGGGTCGCGGTGTCCTGGCCGTCCGGGCCCGTGACTGTCAGGTTCACGGTGTACTCTCCGACCACCGCGTACGTGTGGACCGGGTCCCGCTCGGTCGAGGTCGATCCGTCGCCGAACTCCCAGCTCCGGTTCGTGATCGCGCCGGTCGAGGTGTCCGTGAACCGGACCTCGAGCGGCGCCGGGCCGCCGAGCGGGTCGGCCGTGAAGGTCGCTCAGCGGATGTCGTCCGCGCTTCCCTCCGCCGGCGCGCCGCGCCGCACGATCCCGCGCCGCACCTCGCGCTCGCAGCACGCGTCGCAGAGCCGCGTCCGGCCCCCGTGCCAGCGCGCCGGCGCCGTGCCGCAGACGTCGCACCGCCCGATCCCCGCCGCCGTGCGCACGAGCGCCGCCGCGTCGATCACCGCCGGGAGCGGCGGGCCCCGCTGCCGCTCGCGCGCCGCCGCCCGGTCATAGCAGGCCCGGCAGAGCCTCCCTGGCCCGCGCGCCTCCCGGAAGTGCGACCAGGTCCGGCCGCAGGCCATGCACGGCTCGAAGACCGGAACGTCCGTCGGCACGAACCGCCGAGGGTCGGGCCCGGCGCCGGCACGGTGCAGGCCCGGTGCAGGCAGCGGTGCATGCTCCCGTGCATATTCGACAGACGCCGGATCGTCGCCGGATCCCGTTGTTGCAGCAATATCATCGGGATCGTCGCTCGAACATGCACCGGGCCCCGGAGCGCACGGCCCGCCCGTTCGCCCTGCCGCGGCCCCGTCCGGGGGATTCTCGCGGGGGGGCGGTGCATGTTCCCCCGGGCGGGACCGCACTGGCGGCTCCGAACCGGGATCGGGGGCCGGTGCACAGGTTTCCGTATGTGCACCGGCACCTGCACAGGCGGCTGCACCGTCCGTGCGCCCCTCCCCCGGCCGTGCCGGTGCCGGTTCGTCCTCGAGCCAGGCCAGCCCCGAGGCGCGCGCCTCACGGTGACGCTCGGCGTCGAAGACGAAGACCCGCTGGCGGCAGGTCGCGGGCCGGCCCTCCGGGTCCTCGCCGCTCGTTGTCCGGTCGAGCACCGAGAGCGCCGGCGATCGGTCGAGCAGCCCGGGGTGCCGCGTGCCGGCCTTCACGTGGCCCATCATGACCCGCCGCGCCTTGTCGTACGACCACCCGGTCCAGCGCTGCACGTCCGCGATGGTGAACTCCTCGACCCCGTACCGCGCCGCGAGCGCGAGGACCAGGTCCTCGTTCCGGTCGACCTTGTCGCCGAGCGAGCCACCGCTCGCGTGGAGGTCGGCGAAGAGCAGGGCCGCGTGCTCGAAGTCCTCCCGGATCGCTTCGATGGCCGACCCGTTCCCGGCGCCCGGCACGGAACGCCGCTGGAAGCGGAAGACGAGCGCCCGGCTCCGGACCAGGTCGAGCAGGACGTCGGGGTTCCGGCGGTTCCGGAGCGAGGCCAGCCGGATCCGGTCCGCGAACGGGATCCGGACGGTCACGAGGCCGTCGGCGCGGAGCTGCCGCCAGAGTTCGCGGCAGACCGCGAGGTCGAACCGGTCGGCGGTCGAGTCGTCGTCGCCGCGGGCCACGGCGGCCATGCGGCGAACAAAGACCTCGCGGTCCTGCGCCTCGGAGTCGTCGACCCAGCAGACGAGCATCCGGTTGAGCACCTGGACATCGTAGAGCGCCTGGACGTTCGCGAGCCACCAGGCGCACCGCTCGGGGATGGCGTAGCGTCGGACCTTCCGCTCGGTGTCGACCGTCCGTATCCAGACGGGCTCGGCAAAGCGGCTCGTCGCCTCCTTGAGGACCTCCTGGAGCTCCTCCGAGAGCGCGATGTCGTCGAGCAGGAGCACGGTCCCCGGCGAAATGTCGTCGGAGTAGTAGAGCGCCTTGTTCGAGAGCCGCTCGGCGAGCCGATACTCCTCGGGCACCTGCCGGAGCATCGCGGTCATCCCGCTCGACTTTCCCTTGCCCGACTCGCCCGTGACGTAGACGTGGAGTCCCCTCGTGTTCCGGACGACCTGGGAGGCGATCGATGCGACCAGGCACCGGGCGAGCGTCCGGTCGCCGACGTGGTCCCGGGCGAAGGCCGTGAGGAAGTACGCGACCGGGTCGCCCCGCTCGAGGACCTCGCGCGCCGCGGCAACGACCGCCGGGTCCGCCGCCGAAACGGCGCCCGCGGGGGGCGGGCCGACTGGGGCCGGGGATGCCGGCGGGGGCGGAGGAGTGTCCTCGAAGCGGGCCCGGAGCTCGGGCCAGCGCTGCCTCCCCCCGCCGCATGAGTCGTGGTGGCACCCGGCATGGACCCCGCCGTCGCCGAACCGGATCACGTACGCGCCGTCGCGGTGCGCGTCCGAGAACGGGCACTGCGCGAGGTCGTAGAGCGTGCCGCCCTGCCAGGGCCGCTCGGACGCGACGGCGATCCCGTGGCCCTCGAGCCAGGCGCGGAGGTCGACGCCGCCGGCGGGGGCCGTGTCCGGCGCACCGGGGGCCGGGCTCGCGAGGGCCCGCAGGAGGTCCGCCGGCACTACAGCGGGACGGGGCGCCTCCAGGACCGCCGAGCGGCGGTGGGGCCGGTCCGCCGTGGAGTCGCCCTTCCGGCTCACGGTGCCGTAGAGCTTCCAGATCCGCGCGGCGTTGTGGTTGGCCGTGTCCACCTTCGCCGCCGCCGTCGAGAACCGGGCGTCGAGCGCGGCGAGGACGCCCTTCACGAGCGTCGTGGACGCCGCGTCGTTCGAAAGGTCGACGCGGTAGAGGAGGTGGACCCCGTTCCCCGAGTCGGCGAGGATCGCCGGGGGCCACCCGAGCCCGTCGAGGTGACGGCGGACCCGTTCGGCCACGCCGAGGGCGGCTTCCCGCTCCGCCTCCGTCGCCGAGATTCCGCTCGGCCGAACGGGGTCGATGTCGATCGGCAGCCACCGGCGGGCGAGGATATCGCCGTCGGCCGTGGTCGCCTCTCTCGAGCCGAGCCGGAAGACCACGCGGTTCGCCCGGCGGGCGAGCAGCGCCGGCGCCACGGGGTTGAGGGTGACGTAGCACCCGCTGTACTCGTTGAGCGTGTCCAGGTGGTCGGCCGTCGCGGCGAGGAGCGCCGGGTCGTCGAAGTACCCCGAGGCCACCCGGCCGTCGCGGCCGATGGCCCGGAGCTCGGCCACGCCGCCGGGCTCGAGCAGGAGGGCGAGCGCCTCCCGCACGGCGCCGCTTCGCGGCCCCTGGTCGATCGAATCCGTACGGGCCGGGGGGCTCTCCCCCACGGCCGCCGTGCCGCCGGCAGCGGCGCGGCTGTAGAAAGACTGTTGATCCTGTTCCATGCCGTCCTCCGGGGCTCCGGGGCTCGCTCGCGGGCCTCCCTTCAGCGTCCGGGCAATCGAGCCCTTTCCGGGGCTGGACGGGCCTTCCGCCTCTGCGAGGACGGCAGTATGAGCATGTAATGCCCTATCGGTTCAGTTCTGGTCTGTCCGGTCTCCCCCCGCCCCGGGTAGAACACCGGGCCGGCGGGGAGGCCATCGAACTATTCACTGTATAAATATAAAAAATGCAGGTCTGTCCCCATGCTTTCGCGGGGGCGTGGTCCCTGTACGATCCGACCGGTTCCGGCCACGGTACTGGCCGCATCCGGACAGACGGGTCCGCCGCCATCGATCCCTTTATCGGCCCGGGTCGTGATCATAATAACCATGAAATGGCCGCGTGACTTCGGTCTCTCAATGCGGATCTGGCTGACGATGGGCCTGCTGCTCATGGTCTTTCTCGCGTTCCTCGCGGTCCTCCGCTCGCTCGGGGTGGGCCTCTGGGGGCTCGTTTTGATCTCAGTCGGCTTCGCCTTCGTCCAGTACTTCTTCTCGGACCGGCTGGTCCTCATGTCCACCGGCGCCCGGATCGTCGACGCCGACGAATACCCGCAGCTCCACCAGACGGTGGAGCGGCTCGCGACTGCGGCGGAGATCCCCATGCCCCGCGTCGCCATCATGCCCTCGCCGATCCCGAACGCCTTCGCCACCGGCCGGTCGCCCAAGCACGCCGTGGTCGCCGTGACGGACTCGATCTACAGGCTCCTCTCGCCCCGCGAGCTCGAAGCCGTGCTCGCCCACGAGCTCGCGCACGTCAAGAACCGGGACATCCTGACCATGACGCTTGCCTCGTTCGTGGCGATGATCGCGTCCCTGATCATGCACAACGCGATCTTCCTCTCGCTCGGGGACCGGCGAGAGGGCAGTCCCTGGATGATTGCCTGGGTCGCCGCGATCGTGGTCTGGGTCGTCTCGACCCTCCTGATGATGTCCCTCTCCCGGTACCGCGAGTTCGCGGCCGACCGGGGCAGCGCCCTGATCACCCGCGACCCCGACGCCCTGATCTCGGCCCTGCTCAAGATCAACGGCCGGATCGCGGCCGCACCCGAAGAGCGGCGGCGGCAGGCCGAGTCGGCGAACGCGTTCTACATCCTGCCCGTGGGCGGTTCGTTCCTCGCCGAGCTCTTCGCGACCCACCCCCCGCTGGAGCGGCGGATCGAGGCCCTCGAGCGGATCCGGACGGAGATCTGACCGGGCCCCCTCCGCCCCCGGGCCCCTCGTTCTCTCGCCGGATCGCCCGATAGAAACGATAAAATGGAGAGACGAGAAATTATAAAAGACCGGACTGCGAACGGATGAAAGCAGTTCGCATCGATGGTCTAGTGGTATGACTTTGGCCTTCCAAGCCAATAGCCCGGGTTCAATTCCCGGTCGATGCATCGGGCGCGTGGTCTAGCTGGTTATGACGTCGCCTTCACACGGCGGAGGTCCGGAGTTCGAATCTCCGCGCGCCCATTCTTTTTCGGTCCGACTCCTGCGGACGGCCGGCATCTAAAAGTATTTGAATCCCTCCCGCACACCCTCACGGCATGAGGGACAACAACGAGTACGTGCGGGCCCTGCTCCACCTCTACGAGAAGTCGCTGATGCTGCACGATACCTCGCTCTTCCACCCGGTGCTGAAGTTCCACTTTCTCGACGCGGTCGCCCACCTCGACTACACGATCGGCCTCCTGTCGTACAACTACGCCTCGCCCAAGAACATCATGAGCATGGAGTACATGCGCTGGCGGATCGACGAGGAGAAGAAGAACGACCGCCCGCTCTTCAGGGGCTTTGTGAACTGGCTCAAGGCGAACCACCCCGAGCGGTTCGAGCGCCTCCCGACGGTCTGGCGGCTGGTCTACGACGACGAGGACCCGGCATCGTACCGGGCGTTCCGGCTGGTCCTCGACCCTGACACGAAGACGGCCCTCCCGGTCGGGTTCTTCACCATGGCGATCGACGAGCTCTTCGAGAACGAGTTCCTGAAGGGGCTGTACTCGGAGACGGGATCGCTCGACCGGCTCTTTGAGGAGTACCGGGCCACAAGGAGCGCATGACCGGCGTCGCCCGCCTCGCGGCCGACCTGATTGCCTGCCGCTCGGAGAACCCGCCGGGCGACACGAGGGACTGCGCGGAGCTGGTGCGCGACCGGCTCGCGGCCCTCGGCCTTGGGGCCGAAATCGCGGGCGAGTCGGCGGAGCGGGCGAACGTGGTCGCGAACGGCCGTTCGGCCGATCTCCTGCTCTGCGGCCACCTGGACGTGGTCCCGGCGCTCGGCGAGACCTGGTCCTTCGACCCGTTCGGCGGCGAGGTCCGGGACGGGTATGTCCTGGGCCGCGGCGCGACAGACATGAAGGGGGGCTGCGCCGCCCTGATCACGGCCGTCGGCGACGCAATCGAGCGCGGGCTCGACGTTTCGAACATCGGCCTCGCCTTCGTCTGCGACGAGGAGACGGGCGGCGGGGGGGTCGCTCACCTGCTCGCGGCGGGGCTGCTCTTTCCCTGCGACTGCCTGATCGCCGAGCCGACGCCCGCGGGGGCGCCCTGCATCGGCCAGAAGGGGCTGCTCCGGGCCCGGTTTCGGTTTACGGGCGAGCCCGGGCACGCCTCGCTCTACCCGGCCCGCGGGGTCTCGGCCGTGATGGAGGCCGTGGCCCTGATCGAGCACGTGCGGCACCTCCACGAGCGGGTCCACGACCCCGGTGCCGAGCTCGCGCCCGTGATTGCGGACTCGGAGCGTGTCCTCGAGGCGGCGTTCGACGCGCCGGGGATCGGCTCGGTGCTCCGGCGGATCAGTTACAACCCCGGCCGGATCGAGGGGGGCGAGAAGGCGAACATCGTGGCCGAGCGCTGCGATCTCGAGCTCGACCTCCGCCTGCCCTGGGGCTGCGACCCGGCCGTGGTCGCGGCCGGCCTGCGGGCCCACGCTCCGCGCGCGGAGATGGAGTGCATGAGCGCGTCGGCCCCGAGCTGCACTTCGCCCGGCGCGAGGATCGTCTCCCGGATCGCGGCGGCCGTCGAGGCCGTCCGCGGGACGCCCGCGGTTCCGATCGTCCAGTGGGCCGCCTCGGACGCCCGCGCCCTCCGCCTCGCGGGCTTTCCCACGGTCGAGTACGGCCCGGGCGAGCTCGCGCGGATCCACGCGGTCGACGAGCGCGTCCCCGTCGCGGCCCTCGAGGAGGCGGTTGCAGTCTACGGCCGGCTGATCGACGCCTACGCCTGAGGGCATGCTCGTCTTCTGCCACCTGTTCGTGGGGGCCTCGATCGGCCTCGCCCTCGCCCGGGCGACGGGCGACCGCCGGCTGCTCGCGGCCGGCCTCGTCGGCGGCATCCTGCCGGACCTGATTGACAAGCCGCTCGGCCACCTGTTGCTCGTGTCCACGATCGACAACGGCCGGCTCGTGGCCCACTCGCTCGCGTTCCTGCTTCTTCTGCTCGTCGCCGGGTCCCTGCTTTTCCGCGGACGGCGGCCCTGGCTCGCCCCCGCGCTCGCGCTCGGCGTTCTCTCGCACCAGCTCCTGGACGCGATGTGGCGCGACCCGTCGGCATGGTTCTTTCCGCTTCTCGGGCCGTTCACACCGGGCCACTACCCCGACTACTTCCTCTCGGGCCTGATGGCCGAGCTCGGGTCGCCCTCCGAGTGGCTCTTCGGGGCTGCGACCCTCGCCCTCGTCCTCGCCGTGCTTCGCCCGGCGTTCGTGCCCCCGGCCCTGTCCGGCTCAGCCGTGCGCCTGCTGCCCGCCCTCGCCGTCGTCACCGGGCTCGCCGGGCTCCTGGTGCTCGTCGGCGGGATGGTCGGTCTCGGCACGCCGCTGGCGCCGGGCATCGACCCGCGGGACGGCGTCCTGCTCGGACTCGGGGCCCTCGGGGGCGCCGTCGTCGTCTGGCGTGAAGGCGATGGGCCGGGCCGCCAGCGCCCGGAGCAGTTCCGGTAAGTGGTACTGGTCCTCGGCGACCATGCGGGCGAAGAGCGCCGGCGGCACGAGCGGGCCGAAGGCCCGGGCCGAAGACGGCACGGCCGGGAGGCAGGCCGCGACCTCCTCGAGCGTGGCCGATTGCATCGCCTCGAGCGCGGCGTGGACGCGACGCCCTCCCTGCCCGGCCTTTCCCACACGGCGGAGGACGATGCCGACGTCGTCCGGCACGATGGCCGGCCGCGGCCCGAGGCGGGCGCGGAGAAACGCGGTGACCACGCGGTTGCCGAGGGCACCGAACGGAGTCAGGACCAGCACCTCGGGCAGGGGGCCGTTCCAGCGTTCGACGACCGTGACGCCCTCGGGCTCGACCCCGCCGGGGATCTCGGCGAGGGCCGCATCGAGCGTCTCCTGCGCGGCATCGTCGAGCGGGAGCGAGGTGGCGCGAGCCGAGAGGATCCGGAGGGCCGCGCCGGCCACCAGCGAGCTCGCCCCGCCGCGCTCGCCCGACCAGAAGGCCTTGCGGGCCCCCGCCGTCCCCGGCTCGACGATAAGGAGGCCGTGGGCGTCGTCGCGGCCGACCACGTTCCAGCCCTTTCCCCCGAGCGAGAAGGCCCCGGGCGCGTCCGACTTCGCGAAGCGGGCGTCGAGCCGCCCGACCTCCTCGCCGTCGGGCGTGACGGCCCGGTAGTCGCGTCCGCCGCGCAGCACACTGAAGAGCTCCTGCCGGTGCGCCCCGCCGAAGACGAGCTCGGCCGCCGGGCCGACCATGAGCAGGTCGCCGTCGGCCGCGGCGAAGCCCTCGGCGACGAGGTGGTCGAGGACGAGCTCGACCTCGTCCCCGGGGATGGAGCGGAACGGCCCGAGCCCGGCGACCTCGTCGACCAGCGCGGCCCGCCGGGCCCGCCGGGCCCGCCCGAGCGCGAGCAGGAGCTGCTGGGCCAGCACGTGGTACGGCCGGGCCGGGGCCGCGATCGGTTCGGCCTCGCCCCGCGCGGCCGCCTCGACCGCCCCGAGCGCGAGCACGAGGTCGGCGGGGCGCGAGAGCACGAACGCGAACCGCGGGGGTCGGTCTCGCCGGCCGGTCCGGCCGAGCCGCTGGAGGAAAGAGGCCACCGAGGATGGCGGGCCAAGCTGGACTACGAGGTCCAGGTCGCCGATGTCGATCCCGAGCTCGAGGGTCGAGGTGCAGGCGATGCAGAACGGCTCGCCCGCCTTCGCCGCGTGCTCGGCCGCCTGCCGCACGGCCGGCGAGACCGAGGAGTGGTGGCAGTAGAGGGACGCGACGCGCCCGTCGAGGAGGGTCGAGAGCCGCTCCACGTGCCCCCGCGACGAGGCGAAGACCAGGGCGCGGCGGCCCCGCACCAGCCGGACTATCGCGTCGGCCCGGCCCGCCTCGTCGGGCTCGACCGCGAACGAGAACCGGCGCGGGGCCGGGGGAGCCGGGAGCTGGACCAGCTCCTGCCGCCGGCCCGGCCCCGAGAGCCAGGCCAGCACGTCGGCCGGGTTGCCGACCGTTGCCGAGAGGCCGATCCGCTGCACGGGCCGGCCGGCCGCACGGTCGAGCCGGTCGAGCATGGCCCGCACCTGGACCCCGCGATCGGTGCCCACAAACGCGTGCACCTCGTCGATCACGACGTACCGGAGCGGCCCGAACCGCTGCGCCGACGCGGGGTCGTGGAGCAGGATCTCGAGCGACTCGGGCGTGATGAGGAGGACGTGCGGCTCGTCGTCGGGGTCACGCCGTCGCTCCGAGGGAGGGATGTCGCCGTGAAACGCGGCGGCCGAGAGCCGCCCCGGCAGGCAGAGCCCCTCGACGCGGTCGAGCTGGTCGTTGATCAGGGCCTTCAGGGGCGAGAGGTAGATGCAGAAGACGCCGGCCGCGCCCTCCTTGAGGGCCCGGTCCACGACCGGGATCAGGGCGGCCTCGGTCTTGCCCCCCGCCGTTGGCGCGATCACGAGGAGATCGGCCCCCGTCGCGGCCGCCCGGCAGGTCTCCTCCTGAAGCGGGCGCAGCGCGCTCCAGCCGAGCCGCTGGAGCAGGGTCATCTGGAGCGTGCCGTGCAGATCGTCGTACGCGCCGGGCATTGCATTCAGGTACGGGGGCTGGGGCTAAAAGCTGATGCGGGTCGGGGTGCGGAAGTATTTTAACCCCCGCGGCGGATAGTTCCGCAGGGTATCCCGGATGGTGCGCTCACACTCTCTCTGTTCAACCGCATCCTCCTTCGTCGCATTCTTCTTTAGCTAGGGAACCCGCCGGCGCGCCGGTTCCCCCGTATTGTTTCTGACAGAACACCTCCGGGTATCTTTCGCCATCCTTTCGGAGATATGACAAATGTTCGCCATCAGCGACCCCCAGATCGTGCTCGGCTACGGCCTTTCAATCGGCTTTACGCTCACGTGTATCGCGTACGGACTCTACTACGGCTACCGGGGCGAGACCCATGGCAGTTGACACCCTGACGCTCGCGATCGCGACGGGCGTCTACCTCGCCATCACGGTCGCCCTCGGCTACATCGGGTACCGCCGGACGAAGTCGAGCGAGGACTACCTGCTCGCCGGCCGGAGGAGCCACCCCCTTGTCATCGCCCTCTCGTACGGGGCGACCTTCATCTCGACCTCGGCCATCGTCGGCTTCGGCGGGGTCGCGGCCAACCTGGGCATGGGCCTGATCTGGCTGACCGTGCTGAACATCGGCCTCGGCATCCTGATCGCGTTCGCGATCTTCGGCCGGCCCACGCGCCGGCTCGGCCAGCTGCTCGGCGCGGTCACGTTCCCGGACCTGATGGGCAAGCGGTACAAATCGCCGTTCATGCAGTACGGGACCGGGCTCGTCATTGTCGCCGGCATGCCGCTCTACACGGCCGCGATCCTGATCGGCGGGGCCCGGTTCATCGAGACCACGCTCGGGATCTCGTACGCGACCGCGCTGCTCGCCTTCGCCCTGATCGTGGCGCTCTACGTCGTCTACGGCGGGCTGATCGCCGTGATGTACACGGACGCATTCCAGGGGATGATCATGCTCGTCGGGATGACCCTGCTGCTCGTGCTGACCTACGTCTACCTCGGGGGCGTCAGCTCGGCCCACGCGGCACTCGACGCGATGACCTCGATGGTCCCGGCGAGCCTCGCCGAGCAGGGCCACCTCGGCTGGACCTCGATGCCCGCGCTCGGCTCGCCGATCTGGTACACCCTCGTCACGACGCTCGTGCTCGGCGTCGGGATCGGCGTGCTGGCCCAGCCACAGCTCGTGGTCCGGTTCATGTGCGCAAAGGACGAGCGGACCCTGAACCGCGCGATGGCCATGGGCGGGCCGTTCCTGCTGATGATGACCGGGGTCGCGTTCACGGTCGGCGCGCTCACCAACGTCTGGTTCCAGAAGACCTCGGGTCAGATCGCGGTCGCAGCCGCGGGCGGGAACATCGACGCGATCATCCCACTCTATATCAACCAGGCCATGCCGGACCTCTTCGTCGTGGTCTTCATGCTGACCCTGCTGGCGGCCGCGATGTCGACCCTCGCCTCGCTCTTCCACGCGATGGGCTCGGCCCTCGTCTGCGACGTCTGGGGCCGCGGCCAGGCCTGCGCCCGCTCGGTCAGGGCGAACCAGGTCGGGTGCGTGGTCATGATGGTCGCCTCGGTCGGCCTGGCGTTCCTGATGCCCGGGTCGATCATCGCCCGCGCGACCGCGATGTTCATGGGCCTCTGTGCCTCGGCCTTCCTGCCGATCTTCGCTGTCGGCGTGCTCACAAAGCGGCCCAACCCGGTCGCCGCGAAGGCGAGCTTCCTCGCCGGGACGATCACCTGGCTCGTCTGGACGATCTTCGTCCATACGGCCGAGGCGAAGCCGATCGGGATCTCGCAGGCGCTCTTCGGCGTGCCGACCCTGCTCGGGGCCCCGTGGACCGTGATCGACCCGCTCGTGATCGCGCTCCCGCTCTCGACCCTCGTGATCGTCGCGATGCAGGCCCTGCGGGTCTCGGCGGGCCTGCCCGCCCCGGGGTCTGAGCCCGGGCCCTGACCCTTTTTTACCGGAGCCCGAAGTGTCGGAGGACCTCGGCACGCATGGCGTCGATCGGGTACGCGCCCGTGATCTGTCCGGCGAGCCTCCCCGACTGGAAGAGGAGGAGGGTCGGGATGGCCGAGATGCCGAACTGTCGCGCAGCCTGCTGGTTCTCGTCCGTGTTGAGCTTGGCGAAGGCGATCCGGCCCGCAAACTCGGCGGCGAGGGCCTCCACCACGGGCCCCACGGAGCGGCAGGGGCCGCACCAGGGAGCCCAGCAGTCGACCACGAGATAGGGATAGGTCCTTGCCAGGGCCTCGAGGTTCTGGCCCGTCGCGGTCAGCACGGTCGCCGCGGGTGCCGGCGGGGCCTCCTTCGCCGCGAGCAGTTCCTGCATCCGCCGCTCCCGCAGGCGGGCGAGTTCGTCGTCCATGATAGGGGCGTGCATTCCGGATATTTATGGCTGCTGGCAGGACGAAAACAGGGCAGCGGATAGATATATACTACCGGGCGGCAAATGTTAGTCCCCGAAGCGAGGTGGGGTAGTCAGGAGATCCCGTCGGGCTCATAACCCGAAGATCGATGGTTCAAATCCATCCCTCGCTATCGTTCTTTCTCGAATTCACGCACAGGCGACGGGACGCGCTCAGCGCATCCCCGGCACGCCGAGGCCGCCCAGGACCTCCCGGAACCGCTGGTCGGACCGGAAGAGGTAGACGAAGTAGATCACAACGGCGAGGATGCCCAGGGCCAGGTGGATCACGACCGGCGTGCCGACCAGTTTCAGCCCGAGCAGGATCGCGCCCACCGGGAGGAACGGCAGCAGCGCGTCTGCGACAAGGCGCGCGGTGCGGCGCATGGGGATCCCCGAGAACATGAGCAGGCGGACACAGAGGTAGCCGTAGACCGCGATCCCGGAGACGCCGAAGAGGAGGATCGCGATGCGGGCCGACCCGAGCAGCCCGCCCGCGATGAGCGCCGCGAGCCGGGTGACGAAGTTCGCGGCATTGACCAGGAGGCCGAAGGTCTGCTTCTCCTGGACCATGTAGATGGTCGAGAGGGGGGACGAGATGAACCATACCACGGCCCAGACGGCCAGGAGCTGCGTGTAGAGGCCGGCCTCGGCCCATGCGGCGCCGAAGACGATGCTGAAGAGCTCCTCGCCGATCAGCGAGAGGGTCAGCATCGGGAAGAGGCCGATCCGGAGCAGGACCGTGAAGAC
Source organism: uncultured Methanospirillum sp. (assembly GCA_964461885.1). GTDB lineage: Archaea > Halobacteriota > Methanomicrobia > Methanomicrobiales > Methanospirillaceae > UBA288. The sequence goes on from CAYWVY010000039.1 coordinate 13,166, forward strand.
CGACTCGGTCAGGCTGGCCAGGTCCCCGTCCCGCTCCGCGTTCGAGGCGCGCTGGAAGAAGACCTGCTGGATGGCCCCGCCGATCAGGTCCATGGGCAGCACGATCAGCCGGAAGGCGAGCGCGTAGTACCCGACCTGGACGGGAGAGAAGAAGATCGGCAGGAGGAGGGACGGCAGCTGCCAGGACGAGACGTTGAGGAGGCCCGACCACGAATCATAAAGCGGGAACCGCTTGTACCGGACGAGCACGGCCCGCACCCGCTCGAGCGAGAAGAGGCGCCGGAACCGCCGGTGGTCGTCGCGGAGGATCTGGGCGCCGAGGACGCCTGTGGCGACCCCCTGGCCGAACGCACTCGCCCCGATCAGGGCGCCGCCGGTCCCGATCCCGGCCGCGCCCGCCGCGAGCTGCCCGCCGGTGATCGCGACCGACGAGAGCACCCGGGCCACAGAGAGCCGGCCGTACCGGCGCGTCCGGGAGTTCCAGTAGTTGAGCGCGACGAAGAGGCCCGAGACGAAGACGAACGGCGAGACGAGCCAGAGGTGGCCGGCGAGGCCGGGGGCGTTCAGGGCCGAGACGATCGCGGGCTCAAAGATGAGAAAGAACGGGAGGCTGAGGAGCGAGATCCCGGTCACGATCCCGACGCAGAGCGCGAGCAGGTTGACCGCGTCCCGCTCGTTGTCGGGGAGCATGATCGCGAACTCGTACCGGAGGCAGGAGACCACGCCGAGGACCTTCGTGATCGAGGTGAAGATCGCGAGCAGGCCGAACGCCTCGGGTGAGAAGAGCCGGGTCAGGAGGGGGGAGGCGATGATGACGAGGGCCTGGGCGAAGGTCGTGCCCGAGACGAGTTTCAGGACGTCCTTCGAGAAGTTCGGCCCGTGGGCGCGGGGGGCGGGGCTCTCCCCGGACTCCGTGGGGGGTGCCGGTTCAGCGCTCATGTCTGCGTCCCGCCGCCTCGGTGCCCCGCACGACCAGCCCCTCGCTCCCCCGATCGGCGACCTTCCGGGCTGGAGCGCCCGCAATAGTGATGTTCGGCTCCTCGAAGGACCTGTTCACGACCGAGTTCGCGCCGATCGCGATGCCGTCGGCGATCCGGATGGAGCCGAAGAGCATTGTGCCCGGCCCGATGTAGACGTCGTCGCCGATCTCCGGTGCCATGAGGTCCGTGCCGGCCTTGGACCCGATATTGACGCAGACGTGTATCCTGCAGTTGGCGCCCACGCGGGCGCAGGAGTTGACCACGATCGTGCCGCGGTGCGCGATGGCGAGGCCGGGGCCGAAGACGTTCGGCGGGATCGTGAAGCCGAGGCGGGTGGACAGGCGGTGCAGCCGGAGGGAGAGCAGGGCCCGGTAGGGGGCCCAGAGGGGGGATGTCAGGCAGTTCTCGGCGTACTCGACCGCGCGGAGCAGGCGCTCGAACCGCCAGATCTCGTCGCCGAAGAGGCGCGGACGCGATCGCGTCACCTCGAGGGAGGCCCGGTCGGCCTCGAGGTAGAATCTGTAATCCTCCCGCGTTCTGATCGGCATCTGATCGGGCCCTCCGCCGGCCGTTCCATCAGTATTCGCCAAAACCGGTATTAAACTCACCCCGGATTGCGCTGAACAGGGCGCCGGACGGCCGACGATATAGTTTTATGGCGCCTCCGCCCCAACATCTTCAAAGCGTGCGGCCGGCCGGGCCCGGCGGGCTTTCGGCGACCGCGAAGAGGTTTTTCTGGCATGAAGGTGCTTGCATTCGGCGCACATCCCGACGACCTCGAGATCGGGATGGGGGGCACGATCGCCCGCTATACGACCAGGGGCCACGAGGTCCTGATGGTGGTCGCGACCGTCCCGAACCGGCGAGAGGAGCGGGTCCGGGAGGCCGAAGAGGCGGCGTCGATCCTCGGCGCCGACCTGGTCGTGATGGACGTCGTCCCCGACGAGCTGGTCTTCTCGCGCCAGCTGGTCCGGAAGTTCGACCAGATCTACAGCGGCTTCGGACCCGACGTCGTCTACACCCACTCGAACAACGACTCGCACCAGGACCACGCGGCCGTCACGAACGCCGTGATCGCGACCACGCGCAAGAACGACTGCTCGCTCTACATGTACGAGCAGACGATCCCGGGCGGGATCGGCCCGAAGCCATTCCGGGGGCAGTATTACGTCGATGTCTCGGACACCATCATGATGAAGCTCGACTCCATCATGGCCCACCGCACCCAGCTCGACACCTACGGCCCGTGGTGGCTCGAAGGCGTCAAAGGGCGGGCCATGTACTACGGGTTCAAGATCAACGTGAAGTACGCCGAGATCTTCGAGGTCATCAAGGACATCGCGCTCTGGTAGGATCAAAGGGAAACATTAATTTATTAAGATTCCTAAAATACGTGTTGTAATATATCGGAGATACACATGCGGCCCGAAAAGTACATGGTCTTCACTCAGAAAGAGGAGGAGTTCGCTGGACTTCTCATGAGCCTGGGGATCAAAAGGAACATCGCCAAGGTGCTCGTCTACCTCGCCTCGATCCCCGAGGCGACGTCGCGCGAGATCGAGCGCGGTACCGATCTCCGGCAGCCCGAGGTCTCGATCGCCATGCACCGGCTGATAAAGGAGGGGTGGGTCGAGAGCCGGGAGTCCAAGGCAGAGTCGAAGGGGCGCCCGGTCAAGATCTACCGGCTCTCACTGCCGATCGGCGAGGTCGTGGATGCAATCGAAGAAGAGAAGCGGGCGGAGGCGGCGAAGCAGCGCGACATCATGCAGCGCCTGCGCACCATCACCACCCAGTCCGAGGACGCAACGATCCCGAGCTGACGACGCGGCAACCCGCGTCGTTTCCGACAATCGCCACCGTTTTTTCAGAGAACCCGGCGAAGAGCCCGGCGGTCACGACCCCCGGGATCGCCTCTATCGCCCGTTCGAGCCCCGCGGGGTCGTCGATCGGTCCGAAGGACCAGTCCAGCACGAACCCGCCGTTGTCGGTCACGACCGGCCCATCCTTGGAGACCCCCTCGCGCACGCCGCCCATCCCCCCGATCTTGGCGAGCCGGCCGGCAACGAACGCGCACGAGAACGGCAGCACCTCGATCGGCACCACGGCCGAGAGAGGATCCGCAAGCTTCGCCTCGTCCACCACGATAACGAGCCGGTCGGATGCGGCAGCGATGCATTTCTCGCGCGTCTGGGCGGCGCCGCGCCCCTTGATCAGACGGAGGGCGGGGTCAACCTGGTCCGCGCCGTCGATCGTGAGAGTGAGGTGCGGGGCGTCGTTCAGGGACGAAAGAGGGATCCCGAGCGCGCGGGCGCGCGCGGCCGTCTGGTGGGACGTGGGGACGCCGACGACGACGAGCCCGTCGCGGACCCGTTCGGCGAGGCGTTCCATGGCAAAGCGCACGGTCGAGCCCGTGCCGAGCCCGACGGCCATCCCGTCCTCTATCAGATCGGCCGCCGCACGCCCGGCGGCCCGTTTCGGCCCGTCGTCTGCCATCACGGGGAGGTTCGCGGGGACAGGGGATAAGCCTCTCCCGCTCTCAGTCCCGGAAGAGTTCGGCGATGGCGGGAGCGGCCCCCCGCGCCGTGCAGTCGAGGGTGAGGGGGGTGACCGAGACCCGGCCCTCGCGGATCGCGTGGACGTCCGTGCCGGGCTCGGCGTCGTCGATGATGGGGCCGTCGATCCAGTAATAGGGGCGCCCGCGGGGATCGAGCCGTCGCTCGACCCCGGTCGAGAAGAGTTTCTTCGCGAGATGCGTACACGCGTACCCACCTGTCGGCCGGGCCGGGACGTTGATGTTGATCACGTCCGTGCCGGCCGGGAACCCGTGCCGGAAGACCCGCTCGCAGCAGTCGCGGGTCACGCTCCCGGCCCCGGCGAACGACTGGGCCGACTGCCGGGGGTCGCCGAACTTGTCGCCCTGGTCCTCGACCTGGAGTGAGACTGCGATCCCGGGCACGCCCTGGTTCGCGCCCTCGAGGGCGGCGCCGACCGTGCCCGAGGTCATGATCGACTCGAACGAGAGGTTCTCGCCGATGTTGATCCCCGAGACGATCAGGTCGGGCTCGAGCTTGAGGGCGAAGAGCCCGAGGATCACCGCGTCCGTCGGCTTTCCCGCGACCGCATACGCCTGGACCCCGTGGTGCGTGATCTCGTCCACCCGGAGGGGCTCGAAGATCGAGATCGACCGGCCGACTGCGGACTGTTGGGTCGCGGGCGCGACCACGGTCACGTCGGCGATCGACGTGAGGGCTTCGTGGGCGGCCCAGAGCCCGACCGAGTTGACTCCGTCATCGTTCGTCAGCAGGATACGAGGCCTCATCGGTTAGGTGTGGCGCGGGGAGAGGAATAAGGGTTCTGCCCCGCCGTTGGGTTCATCTGTGATGATGGTGCACGATTGCTGCATGAAGGCGTTTCTCGCGGAGTACGCGTCGCTCACGGGCGATGCGTCAGTCGCGGCCGAAGGGGCCGCGATGCTCGGCGTGCTGAAGGCGAGCTTCGAAGCCTCGGGCTACGAGGTCGTGACGCCGGCGTCGGCCGACCTCGACGCCGAGATTCGGCGGCTCGCTCCCGGGTGCGACGCAGGCCTCGTCATCGCCCCCGACCACCTCCTCGCCGGGTTCACGCGGACCCTTGAGGGGCTCTGCCACAATGTCGGCTGCGGCGCCATGAACGTCGCTGTCGCGGCGAACAAGCAGCGGTCGTCCGCGATCCTGGCAAGCCACGGCGTTCCCGTTCCGGCTGAGCAGGCCGGGGGGCGGCGCGTGATCAAGCCGATCCGGGGCTGCGCCGCGCAGGGCGTCCGGGTCTCGGACGGGCCCGTGGGAGAGGGCGAGTTCGGCCAGGAGTTCATCGAGGGCGAACACCTCTCGGTCTCGCTCATCGGCTCGCGGGTCGTCGGTGACGCCTGCGAGTACTGGTCGGGCGACCCCCCCCTGGTTCTCGCCCTGAACCGGCAGGAGATCGAGGTCGACCCGGAGGGCTGCTTCCACTACCGCGGGGGCGAGACGCCGATCGACCACCCGCGGCGGGACGAGTGTTTCGAGGTCGCCCGGAAGGTCGTCGGGGTGCTCGGGTGTCAGGGCTACGTCGGGGTCGACCTGGTCCTCGGCGATCGGCCGTACGTGGTCGATGTCAATCCCCGGATCACGACCTCGGTCGTCGGGCTCGCCGCGGTGATGGAGGAGGAGATCGCCGACCTCCTCGTCCAGGCCTCGAAGGGGCAGGGACCGGCCGAGGTCCACCTCGCGGGCCGCGCCCGGTACGGGGCCGACGGCACGGTGACCCGCCTGTGATCGGGGTCGACATCGGCGGCGCGAACCTCAAGGTCGCGGACGAGCGCGGGTCCGCGGTCCACTACTGCCCGCTCTGGACGGGCGCGCCGATAGCGGACCTGCTCAAACCGTACGCGGGCGAGGAGGCGGTCGTCGTGATGTCGGGCGAGCTCGCCGACTGCTTCTCGTCGAAGGCGGAGGGGATCGCGTTCATCGTCGGCGAGGTCCGGTCGGTCCTCCCGGACGCCCGGTTCTACGGGACCGACGGGCAGTTCCACGACGGCCCGGACCCGAGCCTCGCCGCGGCGAACTGGCTCGCCTCCGCGGACTGGCTCCGCGAAAAGCACCCGGACTCGGTGCTCCTCGACATCGGGTCGACCACGGCCGACGTCGTGCCCCTCGGCGCGTTCGACCGCCTCATCGGCCTGACCGACCTGGACCGGCTCCAGCAGGGGTACCTGGTCTACACGGGGATGCTCAGGACGACGGTCCCGGCGATCGTCAGGACAGTCGAGGTCGGCGGCGTCCGGACGCCGCTCGCGTCCGAGCACTTCGCCCAGTCCGGCGACGTCCACCTCGCGCTCGGCCACATCGGCCCCGACGACTACAGCTGCGACACGCCGGACCGCGGCCCCCGGACGCGGGAGGGCGCCCTGCGGCGGATCGCGCGGACCGTCTGCGCCGACCTCGAGGAGATCGGGGAAGGGGCCGCCTTCTCGATCGCGCGGCAGGTCTGGGCGGCGCAGCTCGACGAGGTCAGGGAGGCGGTCGGGGCCGCGATCGCGTCCGCGGGGGCCCGCGAGGTCCTGGTGGCCGGCATCGGGGCGCCGACCTTTGCGCCCGTGCTCGGCGGGACCGCGCTTGACGCTCCCGGCGCGGACGCCCTGCCGGCCCATGCGGTGCGGGCGCTGGGGCTCCGGGATCGCGTGCCGTGAACCGGTGGGTCCTCGCGCTGGCCCTGCTCGCGGTCTCGCTCGGGCTGAGCGCGGTCCTCTTTCTGCTCGGCTTTCCGTTCTTCTTCGTGGTCTTCTTCCTGCCGCTCATTCCCCTTCTCGACCGGCGCGGCGCGGACTGAAGATCCCGCTGCCGGCCGTTGCCCGCGGAGGCCCCGATGAGGAGAGGTGAAGAAAGGAGACCGGGATCGTCACTCCGAAGAGCTGCGTGGTCGTGATCGGGGGGAGAGGCAGGGCCGCGTAGGACCGGATCGTGGCGCGGTCGAGCACGATGCCGAGGTGCTCGAGCGTCCGGGCGGTCCGGCCCGGGGGCATGTGTTCGGCCAGGACTGCGGCGAGCTCGACGATCGGCGCGCCGTGCCGGGTCCCGGGGTAGAACGGGGAGTCGGCGTAGCAGAGACGTCCGCACCGGGCGCACCGGAACCGTTTCACGGCGACGCGGATGGTACGGACGGCGCCGCCATCCGTGACCGTGGCGAACCGCTTGGACCGGGAGTCGTGGGGCCGCACGGCTCCGCCGCAGTAGGTGCAGGCGTCGAGGTTCTCGTAGACTGTCCCGTCGACGGCGACGAGGCCCTTTCGGATCAGGTCGACCATCAACGGAGCGATCGGGACGGGACGTGTCATGCAAATACCTGCGCTCTTGAACGTGAACCGGGGGTGATATTTAAACGTTCTGCCGCGGACGGCGTCAGACTCGTGGGATCACCCACCGATATTCAGCAAAAATCCACAGTAAAACCAGTATAATTAAATAGGTTAACTCGCAGACATTCTGCTGTTCGAGGACTCTCTATGGAGATGAAATACGTACCTACAACGTGCCCGTATTGCGGCACCGGATGCGGGTTCAACCTGGTCGTCAAGGACGGCAAGGTCGTCGGGGTCTCACCCTGGCAGCGGAACCCGGTCAACGAAGGCAAGCTCTGCCCCAAGGGCAACTACGCCTGGGAGTTTATCAACGCCGAGGACCGGCTGACGACTCCGCTGATCAAGAAGGACGGCAAGTTCGTCGAGGCCTCCTGGGACGAGGCGCTTGACCTGGTCGCTTCGAAGCTGAAGCAGTACCAGGGCGAGCAGAGCGCGGCCCTCTCGTCGGCCCGTGTCTCAAACGAAGAGAACTACCTGATGCAGAAGTTCGCGCGCGTGGCCATGAAGACGCCGAACGTGGACCACTGCGCCCGCCTCTGCCACGCTTCGACGGTCGTCGGCCTCGCCGGCGCCTTCGGCTCCGGTGCGATGACCCAGTCGATCAAGGACATCGCCGACGCGGACGTCCTCTTCATCATCGGGACCAACACACTTGAACAGCACCCCCTGATCGGCCGGCGGATCATGCAGGCCAAGATGAGGGGTGCCAAGA